>NZ_CP159823.1:0-342455 GCF_047729535.1 Candidatus Pelagibacter sp. Uisw_094
AATGATTCACCTACAGATTTTATTTATTTTTTAATATACAAACTTTTTTATTGTATAATTTCTATTTTACTTCTAACTAACTTTATTCCTACAAATTCTTATGTCGAATAACACAACACAAAATTTACAAAACGTATCTTCCGAAGCTCTAGATTGGGCTGTTGTTCAAAAAGATATGAAAAATAAACTAGGCAGCGATATATATGAAAGCTGGCTTAAAAAGATAGACTTTGTTGAAGAGATGAATAGTTATGTCTTACTTTCAGTTTCTACTAGATTCATCCGAGACTGGATTACTTCAAGATATTTAGATCAAATTTTGCAAATAGTAAAAACTTACAAAAAAGATTTAACAAGAATAGAGTTTAAGATTATTGAAAAAAATTCTGAAAATGAAATAGAAAATAATATTACTAAAAATGAAAATAATGAAAACGTATCTTTCATTAAAGATACATATTTGCAATACAACAGAATAGACCCAAATAAAAGATTTGATAATTTTATTACAGGAACAAGTAATAAACTAGCTTATGAAGCATCCATGAAAGTTTCAGAAAATATTTCTCATTACAATCCACTTTATATTTATGGGGGTGTTGGAATGGGAAAAACACATTTATTAAATTCAATTGGTCTTTCATTGAAAGAAAAAAACAAAGTTATGTTTATTTCTGCTGAGAGATTTATGTATCAGTTTGTAAAATCAATTAAATCTAATGATATGGTAAAATTTAAAGAGTACTTTAGAAATACTGACATATTATTAATAGACGATATTCAATTCATGAACGGTAAAGAAGCAATGCAAGAAGAGTTTTTTCATACCTTTAATGCATTATTAGATAAAGGGTCACAAGTGATCATCTCTGCTGACAGAGCTCCAAACAAATTATCAAGAATTCAAGACAGAATTAAATCAAGATTTGCTGGAGGTCTTGTTGTTGATATACAAAAACCAGACTATGAACTTAGAAGTAAAATTGTTAAACAAAAAACAGAGGAACTAAACATTTTTTACTCAAATCAAGTAAATATTTCAGAAGAAATACAAAAATTTATAAGCACAGAAATAACGACAAGTATTAGAGAGTTAGTAGGAGCAATTAATAGAGTTGTTTCCTTTTCAAGAATTTACAACAAAGTTCCAAATCTATCAGAAGTTAAAGTAGTTTTAAAAGATCTGTTAAATATTGGAGAAAACAAAGTAACAATAGATTTAATACAATCTACTGTATGTAAGTTCTTTAAAATTAGTAAAAGTGAGATGCTTTCTTCAAGAAGATCTAGATACCTTGTAAGACCAAGACAAACAGCAATATATTTAACAAAAATTTTAACATCTAAGTCATTGCCTGAGATTGGGAGAGAGTTTTCTAATAGAGACCACACAACAATCATTCACTCGGTTAAAACAATTGAAAAATTGAAGGAAAAAGATCCAGAAATGACAAACAATATCAATAATCTAAAAAATCAGATATTGTATAACAAAGAAAATGAAATTTAACGTTAATCAACAAGACCTGCAACAAGCACTTAATTATTGCCAAGGTGTAATTGAAAAAAGAAGCACACTTCCTATTTTGTCAAATGTTTTATTAAATGCTAGCAATTCAAATTTAACAATTACCGCGACTGATTTAGATTTAATATTTATTCATCAAATTAACAATGTTGAAGTTATAGAAGAAGGAAACACAACCACTACCTCATCTACCATCTATGATATCATAAGAAAATTTTCATCAGGGAAAAAAATTAATTTATCTTTGACGGATGTTAGTAAACTTCAAGTTGAGTCTGAAAAATCTGTTTTTAATCTAAATTGTATTAGTGCATCTGAGTTTCCGCTAACAGACGAAAACTTTAATCAAAATGAATTTTCTATAAAATCAAAACAATTGCTAAAATTATTAAATAAATGTAAATTTTCAGTTTCTAATGATGAAACTAGACATTACCTAAGTGGAATTTTTTTTCATCAAACACAAGTTGAAGATAAAAATTTTTTAACAGCAGCAGCTACAGATAGCCATAGAATGTCTATTTCAAAAATAAGATTAGACCAGCAAGTAGATTTTGAACCAATAATACTTCCAAAAAAAACAATTTTTCAATTATGTTCGTTGCTAGAAAGTTATGATGGTGATGTTAAAATTTCAAATATTAAATCTAAAATAAAATTTGAATTAAATAATAGTATACTGATATCTAAGTTAATTGATGGAAAATTTCCAAATTATATTCAGGTAATACCTAAGAATAATCAAAAGAAGTTAGAAATAGATTTAAAATTATTTTTAGATTCTGTTGATCGAGTTGCTTCAGTTTCATTAGATAAAAAAGATGGAGTTAAATTTAGTTTGTCGAAAGACGTTCTAAACCTATCAGTTAATAATACTAATAGTGGAGATGGAAAAGAGAGTTTAACTGTAAAGTTTGATCATGATCTAGAAATAAGTTTTAATTCTAGATATTTAATTGATGTAGCATCACAACTTGATGGCGATAAGATTGAAATTTTTTTCAATGACACAGGGTCTCCGGCACTAATTAAAGATCCAGGTGATTTTGATAGTATATTTGTTGTAATGCCCATGAAAGGCTAGCTCAAAGCATCAAGTTCAGAATAAATAGTATTTTCCAATTCCTTTATAAAAATTTCTTTGCTTAATCCGGGTTCAATAGGTTTTAAAATTGAAACTGTTAGAGTTGTGTTAACTTTTTTTTGACCATGTTTTGGCCAAGTATTCCCAGAATTAATTGCAATTGGCTGACATGAAATATTTAATTCTTCATAAATTCTACTAGATCCTTTTTTGAAAGGAGTTCTGTCCTCTGGAGATAGTCTTGTTCCCTGTGGAAAAATTATTAATGGTCTTTCTGATGAATTTACTTGTTTAGAAATATCATCAAAAAAATTCAAGTTTTCTTTGGAAATTTTGTTTCTTTTAATCGATATTGACCCTATTTTTTTCAAATACCAGCCAAATATAGGAATCATTAGTAATTCTTTTTTTAAAATAAAAACAGGAGAATTAAAGATAGTTTGTAAAAAAAAAGTTTCAAACATTGACTGGTGTGAAGCTGCTATAAAAAATTTTTTTCCATTAATTATATTCTCTTTGCCTTTAATAATTATCTTAGTCGATAAAAATATTTTTAAACATAAAGATGTCCAAAAGCCCATAATTTTTCCACCAAATAAAACAATTTTCTTTGGTAGTAAAATTGCCGGCAGGAAGATTAGGGAAATAAAAATTATTCCTGAGAAAAAAAATAATGAAAATAAAAAACTTCTTATCATATTAATCAAAAACTAAATCAAATCTTTTAGTTTTTGTCTTTTTTTAATAATATTAATCTTAGACCCTTTAATTATTAATTCTGGCGGTTTTGGTCTTAAGTTATAATTTGAGCTTAGTGACATTCCATAAGCCCCAACATCACACATTACCACAAGATCTTTCTCCTTTAATTTCTGAAAACCTTTTATAGTTGTAAATTTGTCAGTACTTTCACAAATTGGTCCAACAAATTCATAAGTTTTTTTTGAAATATTATTACTTTTTACTACAGGTATAGTTTGGTGATTTGCACCATATAATGCTGGCCTCATAAGATCATTCATTGCAGCATCTAATATGATAAAATCTTTTTTAATATTTTCTTTTATATAAATAACTTGAGAAATTAAAAATCCAATATTGCCAACTATAGATCGTCCAGGTTCAAATATTATTTTTGCTTTTTGACCCTTTAAAAATTTTTGTATAGCAATGTTATATTTTCGATAGTTTAGTTTTTTACTATTTTTTTCATAAGAAATGCCCATACCCCCACCTAGATCAATAAATTCAAAGGTATGACCACTTTTTTTTATTATTTTATTTACCACATTGAGCATTTTTTCGTATGGCTTGTGATCTAAAATTTGACTACCAATATGAACACTTAAGCATTTAAGATTAATATTTTTGGAATAATTTGTAAAATTTACTAATTCAAAAAAAGTTTTTTCATCTACACCAAATTTATTTTCTTTTTTCCCAGTTGAAATTTGTTTTAATGTCTTGGCATCTGTATTGGGATTAAGTCTAATGCCTATATTAACTATTCTTTTTTTTAATCTTGCAATTTTTTCAATTTCAATAATTTCACTTTTAGACTCAGCATTTATTAATAAAATTTTTTTATCAATTGCATAACTTATTTCAGTTGAGGTTTTACCCACCCCCGAAAAAACAATTTTTTTTGGTTCTATACCTGCTTTTAGAGCCATCATTAACTCACCCATTGAAACAACATCAGCACCTAACCCTAATTTTTTAATCTCTCTTATCAGACTTACATTAGTGTTAGATTTAACAGCAAAACAGATTAATGGAGAAAAAGAGCTAAATTTTTTTTTAAAATTTTTTATGTTTTCTGTTAGCTGTTTGTGTGAATAGCAATAAGTCGGTGTACCAAACTTTTTTGCTATTTTTTGAACATTAACTTTTTCAATTGTTAAGTTTTTATTTATATATTTCATCAATCTACTGACTTTGGAAAAACCATTTCATTCCCCTCATATTGGGGATCTCCTTTTTTTCCACATGAAAATAAGAAAGAACAAATTATAGAAATTAAAATTAACTTTTTTATCATTTTAAGCTTTTTTATATTTCATTATCATTTTTTTGATATTATCAAAAGACGTTCCACCGTAAGATTTTTTAGAGTTTACAGAGTTTTTCACATTAAATATCTTTAAAACCTCAATTGTAAGCCTTGGTTCAATTTTCTTTAGCTCATCAATATTTAATTCATTCAATTTTTTCTTTTTCTTTTCTGCATAATTCACAATAGAAGCAGTAGTTTGGTATGCTCTTCTAAATGGCATTGAGTGATTCTTAACAAGATAGTCAGCTAAGTCAGTAGCCGTAATATAGCCTGAGTTAGCAAGGTCTAGCATTTGTTGTTTATTAGGTTTTAGATTTTTTAAAACTTCATTAAGAATAGCAATACTATTATTAAGGATTTCATTAGACTTGAAGAGTATTTCTTTGTCATCTTGAAGATCTTTAAAATAAGATATGGGAAGTCCTTTAAGAATTGTCAGCATTGAAAATAAATTTCCATAAACCATTCCAGTTTTTCCTCTTAAGTATTCTAACAAATCAGGATTTTTCTTTTGTGGCATTATTGAAGAACCAGTCACAACTTTGTCTGAAAGTGTAATTAAGTTGAATCCATCAGAGTTCCAAATAATAAGTTCTTCAGCGATTCTTGAAATATGCATCGAACATACAGAAGCGCTGTATAAAAAATCTAAAACAAAATCTCTATCTGCAACAGTATCAATTGAATTATTAGTTGGTCTTTTAAATCCTAATTTTTTAGAAGTAAAATTTCTATCAATATTAAAAGAAGTACCTGTTAAGGCAGCAACACCCAGTGGACTCTCTGATAAACTTTCTAAATTATAGGTAAATCTTTTTTTGTCTCTATTAAACATTTCAACATAAGACATTAAATAATGAGCAAAAGACACTGCTTGTGCATTTTTTAAGTGAGTAAATCCAGGCATTATGGTTTCAATATTTTTTTCTGAAATTTTGAGAATGGTCTTAATAATATTGTCTAAATTCTTATTAATTTCTTTAGTTGCTGAAGTCGTCCACATTTTAAAATCAGTAATCACCTGATCATTTCTAGATCTAGCTGTGTGTACATATCCGGCCTCTTCCCCTATAATTTGAAATAATCTTTTTTCAATATTCATATGAATGTCTTCATATTTTCTATTATATTCAAATTTATTTTTTAAAATTTCTTTTTCAATTTTATTAAGCCCAAAAATTATTTTATTCTTAATTTTAAAAGAAATAATTTTTTGTCTAAATAACATCTCAACATGCACAATTGATCCTAAAATATCTTCTTGAAAAAGCTTTTTGTCAATATCTATTGAATTACCAACTTTTTGAAATAAGGTTGAGGCATCTTTTTTTATTCTCGATCCCCATATTGCCATATTGTTTTTATTTTTTACCATGATAATTAATTATACATATTTAGCATGAAATTATTATTAATATTTATCTACCTAATAACTAGCAACATTAGTTATGCTCTAGAAAAACCTAATATAAAAAATTTAGTTTTATCAAAAAATCCAAAAATATATGAGGAAGTGGTTTTTAAGGATTCAAACGATTACGATGTAAATTTAGATGATTTTAAGGGAAAATTGTTAATATTAAATTTTTGGGCTACTTGGTGTGCTCCCTGCAGAGAGGAGATGCCATCCCTAGATGGCTTACAATCAAATAGTAATTTTGATAATTTAAAAATTTTTCCTATTAATATTGGCCAGGAAAATTTCTCTAAATCAGATTCTTTTTTTAAAGAACTAGGCATTCAAAATCTAGAAATATATTTTGATGCACCAATTACTCTAGCTAAAAAATTTTCTTTAAGAGGGGTTCCCACAACTATTTTATTTAATAAAAAAGGTGAAGAGTTTGGACGTATTATGGGATCTATTGATTTTAATAACTTAGAGTTTATTAATTGGCTAAAACAATACAATTAATTTTTAAAAAAATAAGCAAAACAAACCAAAACAATTATGGCTACAAATTGAAAAAGTACTCTGTACTGCATTAATTTATTTGAATATTTTTTGCTAGTTTCACCACCCTTGAATAAGGTCCCTATACCTAAGATTAAGACAACTGCTACGACTATTAAAAGTACAATACCTAAAATTTTAACTAATGTTCCTGTTATCATTAAACTATTGTAGAATAGTTTTTAATAAAAAAAACATAATAAAAACATCTATGACACTTTGTCTATCAACTACAATTATTAAGCCAGAAAAAGATATACCAATTAATAATGCTATTATTTTACTCCATGGTTATGGTGGTGATGGAAAAGATGTAAGTATGTTGACCTTAAATTGGAAAAGATTTCTACCTAATACTATTTTTTTATGCCCAGATGGTCATGAAGAATGTAAAATTAATCCAGCAGGTTTTCAATGGTTTGATTTAACCAAAGATGATCCAAGTTATATTCTAGAAGAATCTAAAAAGGCAGAAATTAAACTTCAAAAATATATTGAAGAAGTTAAAAGTGAGTATAATCTTAGTAATTCTCAAATTTGTTTATCAGGATTTAGTCAAGGATGTATGATGTCTATTAATTTAGGTTTAATCAGCAATCAAAATTATAATTGTGTTGTTGGTTTTTCTGGTAAAATAATAAATCAAGATGATCTTAGAAAAAGAAAATCTTCTTCTACTAAAATGCTCTTGATACATGGAGATAAAGACGCAGTTGTGTCATCGACATTTTTATTAGAGGCAAAAGATTTTCTAATTAGAAATAATATTGAAGTTGAAACTAAAATGATAGAGAACTGTGAACATCATATTCCTGTTGAAGCCTCAAGTGTAGCTTTAAATTATATTAAAAATAATTTTCAAATATAATTAAATTCTATTTATTGATAAATTAATTTTTTTCAGTTAGAATTTTTTATAATGATTTTTAATGATCAAAATTTGTCTTTAGAGAAATGTCCTGCATTAGTCTTAAATGCAGATTATAGACCTTTAAGTTATTACCCATTGTCTTTATGGAACTGGCAAGATTCTATAAAATCTGTTTTTTTAGATAGAGTTACCATAGTCAGCAATTATGACAGAGTTATTAGAAGCCCATCATTTAATATGAGATTGCCAAGTGTTATTGCATTAAAAAGTTTTATAAAACCACAGTCCAACCCTAGTTTCACTAGATTTAACGTTTTTTTAAGAGATAAATTTTCCTGCCAATACTGTGGAAGTGATGAAGAACTTACTTTTGACCATCTACTTCCAAGATCTAAAGGAGGGCAAACCAATTGGGATAATGTTATAACCGCTTGTTCTTCATGCAATGTAAAAAAAGGTGGAAGGTTATTGAAAAATTTGGATATGAGCTTAAATCAGGAGCCATATCAACCATCTACAGAAGACCTACACAAAAATGGCAAAAATTTCCCACCGAATTTCTTACACAAGAGCTGGATGGATTATTTGTATTGGGATGTTGAGTTAGAAGCTTAATTATATTTTTTCAGAAATATTAATAGCAATTTTTGATCCAGTTTTAATTAATTTATCTAAAATAGAATACATTCCTTTTTTAGTTGCACCTTCTTTATAGGCTATATCTTTATGATGCAGTTCATCTTCTCTAAACTTAATTATTTTTTCTTTTAATTTTTTCTCATCATTTTCTAATGCATTAATTTGATTTAGGTAATGTTCATCAATTACTTCTTCTACCGAAGCAGTGCATAACATAGCAGCTTTCTTTCCTAAAATTGTTGAACCAAAACCAAGCCCAACACCAAGTAAATCCCACAAAGGTAAGAATTTTGTTGGTTTTATATTTCTTTTTTTAATTTCACTTTCAAAATACTCACAGTGCTCTTTTTCGTGGATTTTCATTTCTTCAATTTTCTTTTTTAAATTTTCATCTTTAACAAATGTATTTAGAGCCAGTAATTGACCTTCATAAATTTTTACTGCGCCTCGTTCACCTGCGTGGTCAACTCGAATAAATTCTTTTACTTTTTCTTTATTTGTTTTTTTCATAAGTTAAGAAAAGTTTTATAGTTATAGTTGCAATTATTAAAGAGGTAAAAATATTAATTGTGGCAAGAGATAATCCCAAAATTTTAAAAGTTGCATCTTTACAGCTAACTGTGACTTCTTTTAGCTGATTTAGGAGTGCTTCTTTAGTCAAATCAGTATTGTTAGAATTTAAATCACAAACTAAAGATTCTTTTATGAAACCTTGCTCTATCCCAAAATGATAAAAGGATATAATGGATGCTATAATGAATGTAATACTTAAAATTATTAAAAAAAATCCTTCAAACTTTTGAATAAAAATGAAAAGCAAAATTATAACTATTGAAACGACATAAGGTATTCTTTCAATTAAACAAAGATTACAAGGTTGGTGACCCAAAATATATTCAATAAAATAGGCTGCTGAGAGAGCAAAAATACTAAATAATAATATAAAATGAAGTGTAGTTTTTTGGTGAATCATGTTTGGTTATTTAATTATAAAATATATTAGTGCAAAAATTAATACAATTATAATACCCAAAATAGTAAACCATTTTGCAGCATCAGTTTTCATAAATTTGCTAAAAATATCACCAAATCTATATGATAGGTATGAGACAATAAAAAATCTTAACCCTCTAGAAAATAGACAAATAATGAAAAATATAGGCAAATTAAAACCAATCATGCCACTAGTTATTGTGAACACCTTAAAGGGCAAAGGTGTAAATCCAGCAAGAAATAAAGTAGCAAGCCACACATAAAGACCACTTCCTTCAGATAAGCTATTTTTAAGATTAATTACCTTTTCTTCATAATTATAAAACTCTACTACAACCATTCCAAGATCAAAAAAATAAGATCCAATGAAATACCCAAGGATACCTCCAAGTGAAGAAAATAAAGTAGCAATTAAAAAAATTTTTAAATAATCATTTTTTTTTGCAATAACCATTGGAGCAATCATAACGTCAGGTGGAATTGGAAAAAAAGAACTTTCAGTAAAAGATAAAATTGCAAGATAAGTATTTGATCTCTTATGAGCAGCAAGTTTTAAAGTTTTTTGATATAATTCATTAAGCATTTTTTTGTTTTTAATATAAATTATGTTCTTATACTATTTAATTTTATAGTTATAATAAGGAAAACAAAGGGCGAGTGGCGGAACTGGTAGACGCGCACGACTCAAAATCGTGTTTCGCAAGAAGTGAGAGTTCGATTCTCTCTTCGCCCACCAATATATTATGGAAATAAACAAAGTTAATAATTTATTAGAACTATTTTATAATCAATACCAAACACAAGACAAAACAAGTGTGTTTTTACAGTCCTTGAAAGAAGTTGAAAACAAATATTCTTGGGAGGATGTGTATTCGAACATCATTAAACTTTCTGAAGAAATATCAAAATATATAAAAAAAGGTGATAGATGCTTGTTAATATCAGAAAATAGACCTGAATGGTTGATATCAGATTTATCCATTATGCTTTCAGGAGGTATAACGGTTCCAGCCTACACAACTTACACAGAAAGAGACTACGAGTATATAATTGATGATTGCTCGCCGACTGTTTTAATTATTTCTGATAAAACACAGTATTTAAAAGTAAAAAATATAATATCTAAAAAAGAATTTATAAAAAAAATAATTTTCTTTGATGTAATTGAGGGGTTTAATAAAGAACTCCATGTAAATATTAAAGAAATCTTTGCAAATAAAAACTTTAGTTTGTTAAATTTTTCTGAAGTAAAAATTCAAAGAAAAGATGTTGCTTGTATAATTTATACATCTGGTACCCAGGGAAATCCAAAAGGAGTTATATTAAGCCATGGTGGAATTTTAAATAATTGTGAAGGAGCACTTGGTTTATTAAAAGAGTTTGTTTCAAAAAAACCTAAATTTTTGACATGGTTACCTCTTTCCCATTCATACGAGCATACAGTTCAATTTGTCCAAATAGTTGTGGGGGCACAGGTATTCTATGCTGAGAGTATAGAAAAACTTATAATAAATATGGGGAATTGTTCTCCAGAGATAATGACGGCTGTTCCTAGATTTTATCAAAATTTACATCAAAAAATAAATACCAACTTTAGTAAAGCAACAGGAATAAAAAAATTCTTAATTAATCAAACTATTAAACTTGGAACTAAAAAATTAAATAAGGAACAATTTTCATTAATAGAAAACTTAATAAATTTTGTTTGTGATCTTTTGGTAAGAAAAAAAATTAAAGAACAATTTGGTGGAAATTTAAAGGCATTTATTTCTGGAGGAGGAGCGCTAGATAAGGAAGTAGGTTGTTTTTTAAATGCAATTGGTCTTCCAACACTACAGGGGTATGGATTAACTGAAACATCTCCTGTGGTAAGCTGTAATTCTATTAATGAAATTAGAGTAGAAACTGTGGGCAAACCCTTCAGAGGAAATTTAGTTAAAATTGCAAATGATGGGGAGATTTTGGTTAAAGGAGAAAATGTTATGTTAGGCTATTGGAATAATGAAGAAGAAACAAATAAAGTTTTAAACAATGGATGGTTATCTACAGGCGATATAGGAGAGTTTGATGGTGAGTTTTTAAAAATAACAGATAGAAAAAAAGATATAATTATAACTCCAGGTGGAGATAATATTTCTCCAATTAAAATAGAGAGTGATTTAAATAAATCTAATTACATAGAACAAAGTTTAGTTTATGGTGATAATAAACCTTACTTAGTCTGTCTAATTGTTTTAAGTCCAGAATATATAAATATTAAGAATGAAGAAATTCAAAAAGAATTAGAAAAAATAAATAAAAATTTAAATAAAATAGAAAAAATAAAAAATTTTATTGTAATTAAAAATCAATTTACAATTGAAAACAATATGATGACTCCTACTTTAAAATTAAAAAGATATAAAATTATAAAAACTTATCAAAATGAGCTAGAAAAACTTTTTAATTAATTTTTATAAAAATCATTATTAGTCGCATAAACGCTAATGTTTTTTACATAATAAAAAAATTAAAAAAACTTTTTATTAAAAAATAAATTTGAAATTTACTAATTAATTAATGAATTGACATCACTTGTATAAAAAAATAAAAATAAGTTAACAACGAATCACTTTGATTCGTTTAACTTAAACAGGGAGCTAAAGATGGCTACAAAGAAAAAAGCTAAAAAAGCTAAAAAGAAAACTAAGAAAAAAGCTAAAAAAGCTAAAAAAGCGAAGAAAAGAAAAAGATAGTATCTTAGACTTTTCAAAAAACGCTTCTCATAACGTTATGTATGAGAGGCGTTTTTTTTTACCCTAATTTTTAATCCTCAGTATCGCTAATTGGATTTGGATCTGAATCAGTATCAGGTTCTGCAGCAGGTTCTTTAATCTTCGTTGGTGCAGCTATAGCTTTTGCTTGGCTTTCTAAGTTTCTCTTTAATGCTTTATCTAATTTCTTCTGCGTATCTTCTAATGATACACCTATCACTATTTGAAATTCTGATAAAATTCTTTCATATGCTTTTTCAAACAATTGTCTCTCACTGTATGATTGATCAACCATTAAGTCGTCACCTTTATTTAAATCTCTAACAACTTCTGCAAGCTCATAGATTTTGCCTGAAGAAATCTTTGCTTCATATTCCTGTGCTCTTCTACTCCACATGGACCTTTTAATTTTTGGCTTACTTTTTAATATAGATATACATTTATTGACCTGATTTATTGTTGCAAGAGGTCTAAGATGAGATTGCTTATTTACAGGGACCATACCATTGGCTTTGTCTTTTTCAAACTTAAGAACATAAGTCTCAACATCAATTCCACCAATATTAATTTTTTTAAACTCTGTAATTTGGCCAACACCATGCTTTGGGTAAACAACGTAATCTTTAACTTTATATTCTCTTTTTTCTGTGTCTTGTTTTTTAATCTTTTTAATCTCAGGCTTAACTTCATTACTTTTTGAAATTCTTAAATTATCAGTTTTTATATCTACTTTTGTTGGAGCAGTTTTTTTTGAGACTGTTTTTAAATTTTTTTTAATTTTAGTTATAGCTGCTTTTGTTGCTTTAGTTTTTTTAACAACTTTAGCTTTAGGAGCTGTAGACTTTTTAACTACCTTTACATTAGTTTTTTTTTTTTACTTTTTTCTCAGGAGTTTTTTTAAAGATTTTCGCTAAAATATTTGTTGTACTTGTTTTCTTCATTTTTATACTTTTCATGATCCTCAGGTGGATCTTTTTTCTCAGTTATATTTGGCCAAATTTCACTATACTTTGTATTTATTTCAAGCCATTTTTCGCTTCCAGAACACAGTGTCCGCTACAATTGCGTCTACTGGGCATTCTGGCTCACAAACGCCACAATCTATACACTCCTCTGGTTTAATTACAAGCATATTGTTGCCTTCATAAAAGCAATCAACAGGACAGACTTCGACGCAGTCCATTAATTTACATTTAATGCATTTATCATTTACCAGGTATGTCATTTAGATAATTCTTTTTTTACTTTTTCTTTTAAATCACCCATAGTCTTTGCATCTATATATAATAAACCAGCTAGTCTCCTCATCAAGTTTGTCTCATACATATCTGCGTTATCATCTGAATAAATAATTTTCCATAGAGACTCAACAATTCTAATTTTATCTGATTCAGGAGCATTTTTGACCTCTCTTGTAAAACTTAGTATTTGGTTAGAATTTTCTTCAATAACTGACGCATCTGCAATTAATTTATCTATATTTGAAATTGTTGCACCCAATTCAATTAAAGTTTTTTTAATAATCTCTTTTTCTTTATCTTCATAATTTTCGTCAATTTTTGCTACATGAATTAATAAAGCAGCAATATTAGAATAAGATTTATCATTATTCACTGTATCTTTCTCTTTTTCTTTATTTTTAAAAAAGCTTATCATTAATTAAAATTAAAATTTTTTAATACTTTAAATGGATTGTTTATAGAGACTGTTTTTTTAAAAGGCTTTTTAATTTGTTTTTGTGGACTGTACCTAAAATAAATATCCTTGTCTCTTTCGACTGTTTTGTAATTCATTTTCTCAATTAATTTTTTAAAATTTTCTTTACTACATCCTAATAAATTAAGCATTTCAGGAACTAGTTTAATCTCTTTACCTTTTTCAGGGTCAGAGTTAATAATTTGTACAAATAACCTTTCCAGAATATCTATTCTAACATAATAATTATCAAAATTTTCAAAGCCACAAAGAAGCATAAAATGTTTATCTTTTATATTTTTATCATCCAAAAAATTTAAGCCAAAAGTAGGAGGAGTTAAATTCAAGTTTTTTTGATTAAAGTTTTTCCACAATAAGGTTCTTAAGGAAACAGCTTCAGGCTTTAGTAATCTAAATAAAAAAACATGGTATCTTCCAAATTTAACACCCAAATCTCTTAAAATTTTTCTCTCATCTTGACCAAGTTTCTTTAAGTATTCAGCTACTGCTTCTCTTTTAATAACACCATTATTTTCATATAATTGGTAAGCCAATGCTTTAATGGAAGAGTTACTTTCTCTTAAATTTTTTAAGTCAATCAGACTTTTTAATACGAGCTTTATTTTTTCTTTAATCCAATTTCCAATAAACTCTGATAATTTTTGTTTGTCATCATTTTCTAGAATATCATCTACTATTAAAAATATATCAGGGTTTAAATAGTCTTTACCAGCTATTAATTTAGCAATTGGAAAATTTTTCCAATAAATTTTAAAATCATCTTTTATTTCTATCAATCCTGTATCAATAATAGATTGAATTCTTTTTTGCAGTTCTGGCCCAACAGTTTGTCTTGCTGCTTTTTTTAATGACTTAATATCAGTTTCAAGCGCACCAGCTTTTAAATCTATCTCAAATCTTAAGCCTTTCAAATCACCAATAAACTGCTCATCAATTATTACTTTATTATCTTCCATTATCTCAGTTTTAAATTCTATATCCTGTTTTAATCCCCTTGCAAGCACACTTGCTCTTTTATCAATAAAAGTTTTAGTAAGCTCATCATGTAATCTGTCAGATAATCTGTCTTCTAATAGTTTAGTTTTCTCTATCCAATAACTTTGACTTTCAACCCAATTAATTTTATTTGAAACATATGACCAAGTTCTAACATTTGCAATTCTATTTGATAAAGAATCAACATTTCCTTCTAATTTATCCAACTTTATTAACTGTAATCTCATATAATCATTAGTAATTTTGCCATCTTTACCATTTAAAAAACTAAAAACCTTACTAACCACTTCAAGATGGTTGCCATAAGTTTTTTTTACAAAATCTGGAATTTGACAACATTCCCAAAGCAATTCCAATGTTTCTTGGGTATTTTTAATGTTGTGACCATCCATATCTTTTAAAAAATATTTTAAAAGTTTTTCATCTCCACACTCGTGTATTTTTCTTAACCAATCTCTATTAGGCTTTTCTTCAAGTGATTTAATTAAACTTAAAGCGTTATTAAAATTTAAATTAGAATTTCTCCAAAAAAGCATCTTAATTTCTTCAAATTTGTGATTTTCGAGTAGCTCAACCTCCTCTGCAGAAATCTCTTTACAGTCACCAGTAATTCCAAAATTTCCATCATTTAAATATCTGCCAGCTCTTCCAGCAATTTGTCCAATTTCAGACATGTTAAGACGCCTTAACTTTCTTCCATCAAATTTTTTTAAATTTGAAAAAAAAACATTTTCTAAATCCATATTAATTCCCATTCCAATTGCATCAGTTGCAACAAGAAAATCAACATCACCAGACTGATATAATTGAACTTGAGCATTTCTCGTTTTAGGGCTTAATGACCCCATAACAATAGCTGCTCCACCTTTTTGTCTTCTAACAAGTTCTGCAATTGCATAAACTTCTTCAGTTGAAAAAGCTATTATTGCTGTCTTCCTATTTATTCTTGAAATTTTTTTATGACCTACATATGAAAGTTGAGAAAGTCTTTCTCTGTTTATAAATTCAGTATCCTCATCTAGTTTATTCACTATACTTTTAATAGTGCTTGAACCCATAAGCATTGTTAGTTTTTCTCCACGAAGATTTAATAATCTATCAGTAAAAATATGACCTCTTTCATGATCTGCACACATTTGTATTTCGTCTATCCCAACAAAATCTAAATGTTTATTAATTGGCATAGACTCAACTGTACAAAGAAAATATTTTGCATTTGCAGGGATGATTTTTTCTTCACCAGTAATTAAAGCAACTTTATCTATGCTTATTTTTTCAATAATTTTGTCATACACTTCACGTGCAAGCAGTCTTAGAGGAAAGCCAATCATACCCGAATCAAAAGAAAGCATAGTTTCAATTGCCAAGTAAGTTTTACCAGTATTTGTTGGACCGAGAACAGCTGTGATTTTATTTTTAGACATTTCTATTGATGGTACCTCTAATATTTTCTCCACCACATATTGTTACTCATAAAGAACAAAAATAGACTAAAACATGACCGAATCGTAAGGATAAAAGTTCTCATTTGCTCTTTATACACTAATTAATTTAACATAATCAAAAACAATTCTGTATTAGTATTTTATAGCAAAGTTATGAATAAAAAATTGTGGGAAGCGTCGCCTGGTCAGAAAAAAAAATCTCTTTTATCGAGCTATGAGCAATTCATTTCAAAAAAATTCAAAAAAAGATTTAATCAAAAATATGACAATATTTTAAAATGGAGCATTGAAAACCCAGGTAATTTTTGGAGTTCAATTTGGGATTTTTCTGAAATTAAAGGATTTAAGAGTAAAATTAAAATAAAAAAATCAAAAATATTTTATAAAAATAAATTTTTACCAAATTCAAAATTAAACTTTGCTGAAAATTTACTCTCGAAAAACAATAAGAATAAAGCAATAACATTCATTAGTGAGAATGGTTTTCGAGAAGAAAGAAGCTGGTACGAACTAAACATTAATGTAAGTAAAATATCTAAATT
The DNA here is from genome assembly GCF_047729535.1 of Candidatus Pelagibacter sp. Uisw_094. GTDB lineage: Bacteria > Pseudomonadota > Alphaproteobacteria > Pelagibacterales > Pelagibacteraceae > Pelagibacter. The sequence continues at coordinate 16,578 of NZ_CP159823.1, forward strand.
TTTAAAAAGTATTAAAATTAAAAAAAAAGATAGGGTTGCAGCATATATGCCCAATACTATTGAGACTATTGAGGCATTTATAGCCTCCTCTTCTTTAGGAGCAATATGGTCCTCATGCTCACCAGATTTTGGTGTTAAAGGTGTAGTAGAACGTTTTTCACAAATCAGCCCTAAAGTTTTATTTGTAGTAGATAAGTATTTTTATAATGGAAAAATAATAAATATTTTAGAAAGAGTTCCTCTAATTTTAAAAGAGATACCTTCTATTGAATATGTTGTCATTGTTAATTACCCAGGAGAAAAATATTTAGAAAATAAATATACATCTAAAAAATCAAAAGTACTTAAATGGAGTGAGTTAATGAAACAAGAATCTGAAGAGATTCAATTTCCTAAATTTGATTTTGAGCAAGATCTTGCAATCTTATATTCAAGTGGAACCACAGGAAAACCAAAATGTATATGTCATAGGAGTGGAGGAGTTTTGCTTCAACATAAAAAAGAGCATCAGCTCCATTGTGATATCAGAGAAGGTGATAATGTTTTTTATTTTACTACTTGTGGATGGATGATGTGGAACTGGCTGGTAAGTGTCTTAGCTTCCAAGGCATCTATCGTTTTATTTGATGGATCACCAATGTATAAAAAAGATGATTTACTATTAAAAATAGCTGAGAAAGAAAAAATTACTTTATTTGGTATTAGTGCAAAATATGTTGATGCTCTTCGTAAATCTAAGCCCACTTTCAAATATAAGTATAGATTATCAAAATTAAGAACAATTTGTTCTACTGGATCCCCATTATCAAATGATGGGTTTAAATTTGTGTACGAGAACATAAAAAAAAATGTTCATTTATCCTCTATATCTGGAGGCACCGATATTGTTTCTTGTTTTGTCCTGGGAAATTTATACCAGCCGGTAATTCTAGGCGAAATACAAAATAAAGGTTTAGGTATGAATGTTGATGTTTTTAATGAAAAGGGTGAATCTTTAAAAAATAAAAAAGGAGAGCTAGTTTGTAAGAGCTCTTTCCCATCAATGCCTTTGAAGTTCTGGAATGATAAAAATGATATTAAATTTAAAAAAGCATATTTTAATAATTTTTTAAACACATGGTATCACGGTGATTATGCGGAAATAAAGAAAGGTGGGGGCTTTATTATCCACGGTAGATCAGATACAACACTTAACCCTGGAGGAGTGAGACTCGGAACTGCTGAAATATACTCTGAGGTAGAAAAATTTATAGAAATCAAAGAGTCCATTGTTATTGGTCAAGCATGGGATAATGACGTCAGAATTATTTTATTTATAGTTTTAAACCCCAAACACGTGTTGAACGAAGATTTATTAAAAAAAATTAGAATACAAATTAGAAAAAATGCATCTCCAAGACATGTTCCATCTAAAATTATAGTAGTTGGAGACATTCCAAGAACTAAAAATGGAAAAATAGTTGAACTAGCTGTAAAAAATACAATAGAAGGAAATGAAATTAAAAATAAAGAAGCGCTAGCAAATCCAAGAGTTTTAGATCAATATAAAAATTTAAAGGAATTAAATTATTAAATGTTAAAAAATATAGTTAAAGGTCTAGAACCATCCTCTACTTTAAAAATTAATGAAATCTCTAGAAAGCTAGAAGATAAAGGTGAAAAAATATTTAAATTTGGATTTGGCCAATCTCCATTCCAAATACCAACTGATATTGTTGATGCATTAAAGGATAATGCCCATCAAAATAAATATTTACCAATGCAAGGTCTTAATGAGCTTAGGGATGCTGTTGCAAAATATACGTCAGTTAAAAAAGATTATAATTACAAACCTGAAAATGTAATTATAGGTCCTGGCTCAAAAGAATTGATGTTTTTACTACACATTTTATTTGATGGAGAAATAATATTGCCAGCACCAAGTTGGGTTTCTTATGCCCCACAAGCAATTCTTGGAAGAAATAAAATTCAATCAATTCAAACAAAAAGAGAAAATAATTGGTTTCCTACTGGATCTGAAATTGAAGAAGTTATTTTAAGGGATAAAAATAAAAACTATCTATTGTTTTTGAATTCACCAAATAATCCATCAGGGCAGATTTGTAAAAATCTAGAAGAAATTAGTGAGATTGCTAAAAAATATAATCTTATTATTTTATCAGATGAAATTTATTCTGAGTTGAGTTTTGATGAAGAGTTCAAATCTATTTCAAGTTTTTGTCCTGAAAAAACTATTATAAGCACAGGTTTAAGTAAATGGTGTGGTGCAGGTGGGTGGAGATTGGGTTATTTTGTAGTTCCAGACTCTTTAGATATTTTAAAAAATTCAATTAATGTTTTAGCTAGTGAAACTTTTTCTGCTGTCAGTGCGCCAATTCAATATGCTGCAATTACTGCTTATACAAGTGATCATAGCAAATATATTGATAGTTCTAAAAATATTCTTAAAGCAGTTGGTAATTATGTTTATGAAAATCTAAAATCAAACAAGGTTTTAATTAACAAGCCCCAAGGTGGATTTTATCTTATGCCAGAATTTTTAAATAAAAAATTTAATACATCATCAGAAATGTGTGATAATATTTTAAAGGAAACAGGTGTAGCGTTATTACCAGGATCAGATTTTGGTTTTGATAAAAATCAAATGTTAGCAAGACTAAGTTTTACAGACTTTGATGGTCAAGAGTTTATGAGGCAAACTCAAAACGGACAAGCAATTGATAAGAACTTAATTTTAAAACTTGCACCTAAGATTGTTGAGGGTGTTGATAACTTAAAAAAATGGTCAACATCAACATAACTACCAGCTATACATACTCACTTAATTACTGTTAAATTTAATTAATAAAAATAACGATATAGAGGAGAGAACATGAAAAAAATAATAACATCTCTATCAAGTGCTCTACTAATTTTTGTTGCATCTTTATCTTTTACTGGTGTTGCAAAATCTGCAGAGTTCTTCACGATAGGAACAGGCGGACCAACTGGAGTATATTTCCAAACTGGTAACGCAATTTGCAAAATGTTGCACAAATCAGCAATTGCTAAAGAACACGGAAGAAAAAAAGGTATAGATAAAGCTTACAGATGTACTGCGCCTTCAACTGGTGGATCGAATTATAATATTGGTCAAATCGCAGCTGGTGAATTTCAATTTGGTGTAGCTCAGTCTGACTGGCAATATCATGCTGTAAATGGATCAAGCAAATGGGAAGGTAAACAGTACAGTGATTTAAGAGCTGTATTCTCAGTACACAATGAACCTTTTCAAATTTGGGCAAGAAAAAAAGCAAAAGTAAAAGATTTTGCTGGGCTTAAAGGAAAAGTTGTAAACATTGGTAACGCTGGTTCAGGTCAAAGAGGAACTATGGAAGTACTTATGGATGCAAAAGGAGTTAGTAATAGCTTCTTTAAATCAACTACTGAATTAACTTCATCTGAACAAGTAAAAGCATTATGTGATGGTAAGATTGATGCTTTTGGTTACTCGGTAGGATTTCCAAATGGAGCTATGGAGAATGCTGCTTCTTGTGGAGCAAAAGCTTTACCCATCAACTTAACAGGTCCTGAAGTTCAAGGACTAATTGATGGTGCTGCTTATTATGCAAGTGCCGTAATACCTGCTGGCACTTATACGGGACAGAAAAAAGACGTAACTACTTTTGGTGTTAAAGCTACTGTAGTAACTTCGGCTAATGTTTCTGATGAACTTGTATACCTAGTTGTTAAAGCTGTGATGGAGAATTTTGATGATTTCAAAAAACAACACCCTGCTTTTGCTTCTTTAAAAAAAGAAGATATGATAGCTGCTGGTTTGTCAGCTCCATTACACCCTGGTGCAATTAAATATTATAAAGAAGCTGGATTAATGTAATCCAACTCCTTAATTAAATTAAAAGGCCTGATATATTTATTGGGCCTTTTTTTTGTTATAGAGTATCATTTTAAAAATGAATCAAAGCATTAACGGTAAAGTAGAAAATAAGATTAGTGAGGATTTATCTCCAACTAGAAATCTTACTGGACTACATTTAAAAATTGTTGGAAGTATTGCAATCATTTGGTCATTATTCCAGCTTTGGTATGCTTCTCCTTTTCCTTTTATGTTCGATATTGGAATGTTTAAAGGACTTCCTGCTAGAGCTATTCATTTAGGTTTTGCTTTAACTTTAGCTTTTTTAATTTATCCAATTTCTAAAAGAAAAAAAATTTCTATATTTGATATTCTAATTAGTTTTATTGCTGCATTTTGCTGTTTATATATTTATTTTTTTTATGACCAATTAGTTGATAGAGGGGGAATTCTTTTAACTGTTACAATTTGGGAAAAATTTAATTTACCAGTTGAGTTGATTATTGGAAGTTGTGGAATTTTAATATTAATTGAAGCAACCAGAAGAGTATTTGGATTACCTCTAGTTATTATTGCAGTTTGTTTTTTGCTCTTTTCATATTTTGGTAGATATGCACCAGAAATAATTTCTCATGGTGGGCTTTCATTAAATAGATTAGTTGGATTTCAGTGGCTTGATCAAGAAGCTATATTTGGAATTCCTATAGGTGTTTCTGTAGATTTCATTTTTTTATTTGTTTTATTTGGAGCACTTCTAGAAACGGCTGGTGGAGGTAAATATTTTTTAGATCTAGCTTTTGCCATGGTTGGCAAAATGAGAGGAGGACCTGCAAAAGCAGCAATTTTAGGATCTGGAATGACTGGTCTAATTTCAGGATCTTCAATTGCAAACACAGTTACAACTGGAACTTTTACAATTCCAATTATGAAAAAAACTGGTTTTTCTAAAGAAAAAGCTGGTGCTATAGAGGTATCATCATCAGTTAATGGACAATTAATGCCACCTGTAATGGGAGCTGCAGCATTTGTGATGGCAAGTTTTTTAGGAGTTACTTATTTCGAGGTCGTTAAGCATGCATTTTTGCCAGCAATTATTTCTTATGTAGCATTGTTTTATATTTCCCATCTTGAAGCTTTAAAATTAAATTTAAAAGGAATGGATGATGTTGATATTCCAAATTTAAAGAAAACGTTTTTATCAGGATTACATTTTTTAATACCTATTTTTGTCTTAGTGTACATGCTCGTTTATTTAAGGTTTACCGCTTCATACTCAATATTTTTTGCAACGATTGCATTAATAATTGTAAACCTTGGTTATATATTATTTAAAAATCCTAATTTTAAATTAGCAATAAAAACTTGGTTTAATCAAACAATAGTTGGTTTTGAAAAAGGTGCTTTAAATATGGTTGGCGTTGGAATAGCAATAGCAACAGCCGGCATAATAGTTGGAGCCGTTGGTTCAACAGGGTTAAGTACAAATTTAATTATAGTTATAGAGTTTATTGCAAAAGATAATGTTGTTATTTTACTATTTTTAACAATAATTTTATGTCTAATACTTGGCATGGGTCTTCCAACCACTGCAAATTATGTTGTGGTAGCTTCTTTAATGGCAACAGTATTAGTTGATGTTGGAAATGCATCTGGATTTGTATTTCCTCTTATAGCAGTACACTTGTTTGTTTTTTATTTTGGTTTAATGGCTGATGTTACTCCTCCAGTTGGTCTCGCATCATATGCTGCAGCTGCTATTTCAGGAGGTGATCCACTTAAAACCGGTTTGCAAGCTTTTTGGTACAGTTTAAGAACAGGTATTTTACCTATTGTATTTTTATTTAATCATGAATTATTATTGATAGGCATTGAAAATGTGTGGCATGGACTACTGGTAATCATCACTTCTTTGATAGGTATCTTAGTTTTTACTTCTGCAACTCAAGCTTGGTTTATTAATAGATTAAGATGGTACGAGATAATAATTTTTTTATTAATCTCCATTTCACTCTTAGCCCCAGAATTTATTTTAAATAAATTTTATCCTAAATATAATTATATGGATATTAACAAAATTCATTTAATGAAGGTAGATTTCAATAAGGAGGCTAGATTTAAAGTAACACGTCCAAGTAATTATGGTGAAAGATATAAATTATTTGTAATTAAAAAAAATACTTTTGAAACCGAGTATAGTTTAGAGCAATATGGACTTAGTTTAATTAGAGAAGAAAACAGAGTTATTGTAGACACCCTGCAATGGAATGGAAATGCTAAAAAAAGTGGTTTTGAAACTGGTGATTATATAAGTGAATTTAAAATAGAAAATGCAGATAGACCAAATAAAGGAATCATTTACCCAATAGCTATTTTATTATTAATTATATTTGGTTATTTGAACTACAGAAGAAAAGAATAATTATCCACCAGGACCAAGATCAGATGGTTTTATTTTTAAAATTTTCCAAATACCTGATGCTGAGGTTATAATTTTATCATTACATTTCAGCTCACAAAATAAAAATACTAGTGTATTGGTCTTTTTAAGAATTCTTGTAAAGCCAGTAACTATATCACCTACTTTAGAAGCACCAATAAATTTTAAATCCAATGAAATAGTTACACAAGGTGCATTTCCAGATGCTCTATGTGCAGCAGTCCCTGCTCCTGCATCAATTAAGGCTGATAAATAACCACCATGAGTTATCCCAGCAGCATTTAAATGATTTTCATTAATTGTAGTTTTGAATTCATATTCTGTTTCAGATACAGTTTTAAATAATACTCCACCATTGTGTTTCATAAAACCAGGTTTAATACTTATCTGCTCAAATTCATTGCTCATAGCTCTTTATAGTACGAAAGTTAAAATTAATAAAATTATAAAAACAATTATAAAAAAATATATAACTGATTTTTGTAGTGATGATTTTAGTAGCCAATCTAACATTTTTATTTATCCTTTTTGGTGGACCGCCCAGAACTCGAATCTGGAATCTCCCGGTTCGTAGCCGAGCGCCTTATCCAATTTGGCCAGCGGTCCTTAATTAAATAATTTGTCCAACATATCAAAGTTTTTGATGTAATTTAAGTTATAAAATATTATGCTGTACTATCAATGAGCAAAAAATCAAATGATGTGGTTATTACAGCTGCATTAAGAACACCTATAGGCACATATAAAGGATCTTTAAAAGGTCTTAGTGCTGATAAACTAGGTGCATTAGCTATTAAAGAAGTTGTTTATAAATCAAAATTAAAATCAGACGATATTGATGAGGTGATTATGGGACACGTTCTCACTTCTGGATTGGGGCAAAACCCAGCAAGACAAGCTTCTATTCATGCTGGAATTCCAGTTTCAAAACCCGCACATATAATCAATCAAGTATGTGGATCTGGATTAAGATCTATAATTTCAGGGTATCAGTCTATTAAACTTCAAGAAAATAAAATTATAGTTGCTGGTGGACAAGAAAATATGTCTAGAGCACCGCATTCTATATTTTATCGAAAAGATAAAAAACTAGATGAAAATAAGTTAGTAGATACGATGATCAATGATGGACTGATAGACTCATTTAATAATTATCACATGGGTGTTACGGCAGAAAATGTAGCAGAAAAATATAAAATTTCTAGAGATGAACAAGATATGTTCGCCTTAAATTCTCAAGAAAAAACACAAGACGCCATAAGTAATGATAAATTCAAAAACGAGTTAATTAAATTAAATATTAATACAGATGATAAAAATTTTATTTTTGAAAAAGATGAACATCCAAGAAGTAATTTAAACTTAGAGGATTTAAAGAAATTAAAAACTGTTTTTAAAGAAAATGGAACAGTCACGGCGGGTAATTCGTCAGGAATAAATGATGGTGCGGCAGCAACTATTTTAATGTCTAGAGAAGAGGCGGAACTTAGAGGTATAGAACCTTTAGCAAAAGTGGTCTCCTGGTCAACTTGTGGTGTTGAGCCTTCATTGATGGGACTAGGTCCAATTATGGCTGTTAATATAGCTTTAGAGAAAGCAGGATGGAAAATTGAAGATATTGATTTATTTGAAGTCAATGAAGCATTTGCAGCTCAAAGTATTGCTGTGATTAGAGATCTTAAAATTCCTAAAAAGATTGTGAATGTTAATGGTGGAGCAATTGCATTAGGACATCCAATTGGAGCTTCTGGAACCAGAATTTTAGTAACCCTTATTCATGAAATGATAAAACAAAATAAAAACAAAGGTTGTGCTACTCTCTGCATTGGTGGTGGAATGGGTATAGCCATGTGTATTGAAAGAAATTAATTTCTTATTTATTTGTTAATTTTTAAAGTTTTTTGTTCAATAAAAATACAGGTTTGCCTAAAAAAACTTATTATTGTGCTAAAATAACATGAGATATAGTTTTTTTTAGGTGTATAAATCGATTTAAATAATGAGTGAAAAATTACTTGTCCCAGATATTGGTGAATTTGAAAAAGTTGAGGTTATTGAACTTTTAGTAAAAGTTGGAGATAAAATAAACTTAAATGATCCTATTGTTACTATTGAGAGTGATAAATCTAGCGTTGAAATTCCATCAACAGTCACTGGTAAGGTGGAATCTGTAAATATTAAAGTGGGTGATAAAGTTTCTAAAGGGGATTTATTGTTAAGTGTTGAGTCTTCAAAAGAAAGCCCTTCAGAAAAGCCAATTCCTAAAGATACAGAAAGTATTATTAAACAAGCAGAATCAGTTTTAAAAAATGAAAAAAAAGAAACAACCACTGAACAAAGCCCAGTTGTGGAAAAAAAACAAACAATAATTCAGGTTACAAATGATAATGATATTGATCCATTAGAAACTCAAGATTGGTTAGAGTCTTTATCTGCAGTTGTTGAAAAAGATGGAAATCAAAGAGCTCATTTTTTGATAAAAGAATTAATTAACAAAGCATATCGAGAAGGTGCAAATATTCCTTATACACAGCACACTCCTTACATTAATACAATCCCGCCAGAGGCAGAAGTTAAGTCTAATGGAGATCAGAATATTGAAAGAAGAATTAGATCTTTAATTAGATGGAATGCAGCAGCCATGGTTGTTAGAGCAAATAAAAAATTTCCTGAATTAGGTGGCCATATAGGTACTTTTGCATCAGCAGCAACACTTTATGATGTAGGAATGAATCATTTTTGGAGAGCTAAGAATAATAAATTTGGTGGTGATTTAGTTTATTTTCAAGGTCATAGTGCACCAGGCGTCTATGCTAGAGCATTTCTAGAAGGTAGATTAAATGAAAAACAATTAGATAGTTTTAGACAAGAAGTAAAACCAGGTGGACTTTCTTCATATCCACATCCTTGGTTGATGCCAAAGTTTTGGCAGTTTCCAACTGTATCAATGGGACTAGGGCCTATGCTTGCAATTTATCAGGCGAGATACATGAAATATTTAATTAACAGAGGATTAATTAAAGATGAAGGTAGAAAAGTTTGGGCATTTCTTGGTGATGGAGAAATGGATGAACCCAAATCTTTAGGTGCAATAGGATTAGCAGCCAGGGAAAAACTGGATAACTTAATATTTGTTGTAAACTGCAATCTTCAAAGATTAGATGGACCTGTCAGAGGTAATGGAAAAATTATTCAAGAGCTAGAAGGAAGTTTTAGAGGAGCTGGTTGGAATGTAATTAAAGTAATTTGGGGTTCTTACTGGGACTCATTGATTGCTAATGATAAAACAGGTCACTTAGTTAAAACTATGAATGAAACTGTTGATGGTGAATATCAAGCAATGAAAGCTAGAGATGGAGCTTATGTTAGAGAAAAATTTTTTGGGAAATACCCAGAGACTCAAGAGCTAGTTTCTAGTTTATCAGATAAAGATATTTGGAGATTAAATAGAGGCGGTCATGATCCTCATAAAGTTTATGCAGCATACGACCGGGCATCAAAAAACCAAGGTAGCCCAACGGTTATAATCGCTAAAACCATTAAGGGTTATGGTATGGGAAAAACAGGTGAAAGTGTTAACACTACTCATCAAACTAAAAAATTAGATGTAGATGATTTGCTATATTATAGAGATCGTTTTGATGTCCCATTAACAGATGAACAAGTAAAAAATGTTGAGTATTTCAAGCCTGATGAAAAATCATTAGAAATTAAGTATATTAAAGAAAAGAGAATGAGACTTGGTGGTTTCTTACCTGAAAGAACAACATATTCAAAACCTATTAAAGCACCAGCAAAGGATATTTTTGATTTTATGAAAGTATCAACAGGTGAAAAAGAAATGTCTACAACCATGGCATTAGTTAGAATGTTTACAAATTTATTAAGAGACAAAAATATTTCACCCAGATTAGTTCCAATTATTCCTGATGAAGCAAGAACTTTTGGTATGGAAGGATTTTTTCAAAAAATAGGAATATATGCACACGAAGGTCAAAAGTATGAACCAGAAGATTCTGCTCAGTTAAGTTCTTACAGAGAAGAGAAAACTGGACAGGTTCTAGAAGAAGGAATTAATGAAGCTGGAGCAATGTCGTCATGGATTGCTGCTGCGACTTCCTACACCAATCATGATATTGAAATGATACCAATTTATATTTTTTATTCTATGTTTGGTTTTCAAAGAATAGGTGACCTTGCATGGGCAGGTGGAGATAGTCAGGCTAGAGGATTTTTAATTGGAGCAACAGCTGGAAGAACTACTTTAGCCGGTGAAGGACTACAACACCAGGATGGACACAGTCACTTGATAGCTTCAACAATACCAAATTGTGTGACATACGACCCAACTTTTCATTATGAGCTAGCTGTTATTTTTAGAGAAGGTTTGAGAAGAATGCATGAAAAAAATGAGAATGTTTTTTATTATATCACAACCATGAATGAAAATTATTCACATCCAAGCATACCAAAAGATAAGAATTGTGAAGAAGGAATTCTTAAAGGAATGTATAAAATTAAAGAGTTCAATAAATATAAAAAAACTAAAATTCAACTTTTAGGCTCAGGTACAATATTGAGAGAAATGATGGCTGCAGCAGAAATCCTTCAAAATGAATATCAGATAGATAGTGAAATCTGGAGTGTCACTAGTTTTAATGAGTTGAGAAAAGACGGTATGGAAGTTGAGAGATATAATCTTTTAAACCCCGATAAAGAACAAAATGTTTCATTTGTAGAACAGTGCTTAGGAAAAACTGAAGGACCAATTTTGGCAGCTTCAGATTACATGAGAATGAATTCTGATCAAATCAGACCTTATACTAATAAAAGTTTTTATTCTTTAGGTACAGATGGTTATGGAAGAAGCGACACTAGAAAAAACCTTAGAAATTTTTTTGAAGTTGATAAAGAACATATTGTTGCTTATGGACTTAGCGTACTAGCAAAAGAGCAACTAATAGCCTCAAAATATGCTAAAGAAGCCATAAAGAAGTATAATATTGATGGCAGCAAACCAATGCCAACAAAACTATAAGATGTCAGATAAAGAGATTAAAGTACCAAATATTGGCGAATTTAAAGACGTTGAGATAATCGAAGTATTAGTTTCAAATGGTCAGTCAGTATCTAAAAATGATCCACTTATTACAATTGAGAGTGACAAATCTAGTGTTGAAATACCAGCTTCTTTTGACGGAAAGGTTAAGTCTGTTAAAATTAAAGTAGGAGATAGGGTTTCAGAAGGTGATTTAATATTAACTGTAGAGCAATCTGGAGAAGAAGAAAAGAGTATAGAGCAAAAAACTATTAAAGAAGCAAAACCAGTTACAAATCAAAATCAAGAAGAAAAAATTGAAAAAGTTATACAAACACAAAATTTAACAAAAAAAAACAACTCAGAAGCTTCATCTGCAAGTCCAAAAGTACGTAAATTTGCTCGAGAGCTTGGGGTTAATATTAATGAGATAGTTGGCAGTGAAAGACAAGGAAGAATTGTAGAAGAGGATGTAAAAAATTTTATATCCTCTAAAATTAATAAAACTTCAGATAAGACTGAAGCTCAACCTAAAAAAATTGTTAATGAATTTTCCCATTCTGATTTTGGAGAAATTGAAGTTAAAGATATGCCTAGGGTTAAAAAATTAGCCTCTACGTATTTAGTTAATTCTTGGACTACAATACCTCATGTAACAAATCATGATGAAGCAGATATAACTGAAATGGAAGATTTTAGAACTTCACTTACTGACATGTACACAGGTGAAAGAAAAAAAATTACTCCCTTAGCTTTTATTGTTAAAGCTTTAGTAGCATCTTTAAAAAAGTTTCCTAGTTTCAACTCATCAATAGATGACATTGAAAATGGAAAAATAACAATGAAAAATTATTTTCATGTTGGAATTGCAGTCGACACACCACATGGTTTGATGGTGCCAAAAATTAGAAATGCTGACAACAAAAGTATTTCATATATTAGTAATGAATTGAAAACAGTAAGTGACCAATGTAGAAATTTAAAAATAGATAAGAAAGAATTCTTTGGAGGATCTATGACCATTACAAGTCTTGGAGGAATTGGAGGTTCATTTTTTACACCAATAATAAATTATCCTGAAGTTGCCATACTAGGAGTAGGTAAAGCACAAAAAAAACAAATTTTTTTCAATGGAAAATTTGAAACAAGAACAATGTTACCGCTTTCATTATCATATGATCATAGAATAATTGATGGAGCTGAAGCAGCTAGATTTAATAATGATTTAAAAGAAAATTTAGGCAAAAATTTTGCTTATAAATTAGCTGTATAAATTTTAATGTCAAAAACCTCATCATTATTTTGTGCATTACTTTGTACATTCATATGGGGAACAACTTTTATTGCTCAAGATACTGGAATGGACGATATTGGTCCTTTCACTTTTAATGCGGTTAGGTTTTTTGTAGGCTTTTTAGTAGTAGCCCCTTTAGCTTTTATTTTTGAAAGAAAAAATATCTCAAAATCAGTCCAAAGAAATCAAAAAGAATTTACCAACTTAGCTCTTTTAATAGGCCTATCTTTATTCTTAGGATCAGCACTTCAACAAGTGGCTTTACTCTATACAGATGTTGCTAATGCAGCATTTTTTACTATTTTTTATGTACCAATGGTCCCGTTTATAATTTTTTTTATGTATAAAAAACCAATCCACTGGAGTATTTGGCCTTCGGTTCTTCTTTGTGTGATGGGAGGTTATTTGCTAACTAATTTTTACAGTGCAACGGTTAGAACTGGTGATGCACTTATAATAATGGGTGCATTTTTCTGGAGCACACACATTATCTTTACTGGTAAAATTATAGAAAACTACAATCTTCCATTAACAATTGGTGCAATTCAAACTTTAATTGTTGCCTCTTTATCATTAATTATAGGGTTAATTTTTGAAGACTTTATTTGGTCTAATATTCTTAAAGAAAAATTTCAAATTTTATACGCTGGAGTTTTATCTGGAGGCCTTGCATTTGTTTTGCAAATATATGCACAAAAAAATATATCCCCTGCTCCATCAGCAATAATTTTTTCTTTAGAGGGTGTTTTTGCAACAATTGCTGCTTGGATTTTATTAGATCAAATTTTAGATATAAATAATCTGTTTGGCTGTTTATTTATTTTATTTGGTGTTTTATTTTCACAATTAGCACCAATATTAAAAAAAGATTAATTATATATTATTATAAATAAAATTATTGAAATAATAATTCTGTAAATTACAAAAACATTTAAAGAAAATTTGTTTATGTAGTCTAGAAAAAACTTAACTGTAAAATAAGAAAATAAAAAAGAAAGAGTAATTGATATTAGTATAAGGTAGTTAAATTCAAAGTTTTGGCCAACAGCATTTTTTAATTGTAGTACACTTGCTCCAGCTATTGCAGGTATAGCTAATAAAAAAGAAATTTTACTTGCATCAAATCTATTAAATTTAAAAAGTCTTGCAGCTGTTATTGTAATTCCTGCCCTACTCACCCCTGGTATTAAAGCAAGTATTTGAAACAAACCGATATATAGTATTGTTTTAAAATTTAAGTTAGATGATATTTTTTTATCAAATTTACTTTTGTCTGCAAGATATAAAATAATTCCAAAAATTAATGTTGTCCAAGCAATTATTTTTAAATTGTTTTCTAATACATTAACTAGACCTGTGGAGCTGACTATGTACCCAGCTATTACAATTGGTATAGAGCCAATAATTAATAAAGATAATAATTTTTGATTGTTTCTAAGGTCTAGTAACTCTCTTCTAAAATAAAAGATTATTGCAAGTAAAGAGCCAAGATGGAGACTAACATCAATCATTAGTGAGTTAGAATTAAACTCGAAGATTATTTCAACAATGTTTAAATGAGCTGATGAGCTGATGGGTAAAAATTCTGATACGCCCTGAACTATTGATAGGATTATAATTTCAATAATATTTGAGAACATTTAATGCTTCGTAACTTAAATATTCTGTAATTTAAACAATTCCATTTGAACATATTAGGTATGCAAAAGTTAAAATAATAAGAGATAATGCGATTTATTTTAAATTTAAGGTCATATATATTGACCTTGTTTTCCTTTTATTAAACAAAACCTTAATATATCCTCAATTAATCAAAGGGTAAATATGTCAGAAAAAATGCTTAAATTTGTTAAAATAGGTCAGCAAACTCCACCTAAAAGAGAAGTTGGAAATAGAAAAGAAGACTTTAACGAAATTTACAAAGAATTTATCAATAATAAGGCAAGTGAGCAGTCTAGCAGATGCTCTCAATGTGGAGTTCCTTTTTGCCAGGTACATTGTCCATTAAGTAATAATATTCCAGATTGGTTGAAATTAACTGCAGAGGGACGATTAAAAGAGGCTTACGAATTATCTCAAAGCACTAACAACATGCCAGAAGTGTGTGGAAGAATATGTCCACAAGATAGATTGTGTGAAGGAAATTGTGTAATCGAACAATCAGGACATGGAACTGTAACCATAGGTTCAGTTGAAAAATATATTACTGATAATGCTTGGGAACAAGGATGGGTCAATCCAATAAAAGTTAAAAACGAAAAGAGTCAAAGTATTGGAATTATAGGTGCTGGTCCAGCTGGTCTTGCTGCTGCAGAGCAGTTACGTAAGTTAGGTTATCAAATTACTGTATATGATCGATATGATAGAGCTGGTGGTTTAATGATTTATGGGATCCCAAATTTTAAATTAGAAAAATTTGTTGTAGAAAGAAGAACCAAATTATTAGAAGAGGGTGGAATTAAATTTGTTCAAAATTTTGAAGTTGGAAAAGATGCTACATTAGAGCAATTAAGAAAAAAACATGACTCTCTTTTAATTGCAACTGGAGTTTATAAAGCGCGAGAAATAGATCTACCAGGAAAAGATTTAGGAAATATTTTTCCAGCTATGGAATTTTTAACAGCTTCAAATAAAAAAGGATTAGGAGATAGGGTAGAGTTATTTGATAATGGAACCTTAAATGCTGAAGGAAAAAATATTGTTGTAATTGGAGGAGGTGACACTGCAATGGACTGTGTTAGGACTTCAATCAGACAAAAAGCAAAATCAGTTAAATGCCTTTATAGAAGAGACAAAGAAAATATGCCTGGATCTGCTAGAGAGGTAGCTAATGCAGAGGAAGAGGGAGTAGAGTTTGTATGGTTATCTAGCCCTAAAGAATTTGTTGGAACAAATAAAGTTGAAGGTTTGATGGTGGATAAAATTAAACTTGGTGAACCTGATGACAGTGGTAGACGTAAACCAGAAATCCAGAATGATTCTCACTTTAATATTAAAGCAGACATAGTAATCAAGGCTCTTGGCTTTGATCCTGAAAATTTACCAAAACTATTTGGCTCTGAAGATCTACAAGTTACTAAATGGGGAACATTAAAAACTAATTTTGATACAATGGAGACAAATTTACCAGGTGTCTTTGCAGCAGGAGACATTATTAGAGGCGCATCTTTAGTTGTCTGGGCTATAAAAGATGGAAGAGACGTAGCAGTATCAATAAAAAATTTTTTAGAGAGTAAAGAACACAGTAAAGAGAAGGTTGCTTAATGAAAAATTATAAAAAAAATCTTAAAATTCTTGAAGAAGGCCATGTTTATTCAAAAGAAATGGAACATGACGCTTGTGGAGTAGGATTGATTGCTTCTACAGAGGGTAAAAAATCAAGGAAAGTAGTAGAATATGGAATTAATGCCTTAAAAGCGGTTTGGCACAGAGGAGCTGTAGATGCTGATGGAAAAACAGGTGATGGAGCTGGAATCCATTTGGAAATTCCTTCAGATTTCTTTGCTGAAAAAATAGAAATCACAGGTCATGATCACGATGGTTCAGAAATTTGTGTAGGTATGATTTTTTTACCTAGAAATAATTATCAATCACAAGAAAATGCAAGAACTTTAATTGAAAGTGAATTAACAAAAAGTAATTTTAGTATTTATGGATGGAGACAGGTTCCAGTAAATCCAAAAGTTTTAGGTGAAAAAGCAAATCTTACGAGACCAGAAATCACTCAAGTTCTATTCAAACATAATAATAAAGATTTAACAGAAAAAGAGTTAGAAAGAAAAATTTATGAATCCAGAAGAAAAATTGAAAAAGAAGCTATTAAAGATGCGATAGAAGGTTTTTATATTTGCTCACTAAGCTCTAAGTCAGTTATTTACAAGGGAATGTTTTTAGCAGAGTCTATTGCAGACTTTTATTTAGATTTAAAAGATGAGAGATTTGTATCCAGATTTGCAATATTTCATCAAAGGTTTTCAACAAACACTGCACCAAGCTGGGACCTGGCACAACCTTTCAGAGCATTAGCTCATAATGGAGAAATAAATACATTCAAAGGAAATACAAACTGGATGAAAGTTCATGAGCAAGAAATGGACAGCCCTTTATTTGATAACATGGAAAATTTAAAACCAGTTATACAACCAGGATCATCAGACTCTGCTGCACTAGATAGTGTTTTTGAACTTTTAAATATTTCTGGCCAATCAGCGCCTCTTGCAAAGTTAATGTTAATTCCAGATGCATGGTCTAAAAAAAGTCAAACATTATCAAAAGATCATCAACAATTATTTAATTTTTTAAATAGTACAATGGAGCCATGGGATGGACCAGCTGCTATTGCAGCTACCGATAATGAATGGGCCATTGTAGCTGCTGATAGAAATGGGTTACGCCCAATGAGATATACTATTTCAAAAGACAAA
This sequence comes from Candidatus Pelagibacter sp. Uisw_094, assembly GCF_047729535.1. Taxonomy (GTDB): domain Bacteria; phylum Pseudomonadota; class Alphaproteobacteria; order Pelagibacterales; family Pelagibacteraceae; genus Pelagibacter. Next base: position 33,627 of record NZ_CP159823.1, read on the forward strand.
ATATTGTGTGCAGGATCAGAAACGGGAATGGTTGAAATTGATGAGAAGCAAATTCTTAAAAAGGGTAGATTAGGACCTGGAGAAATTCTTGGAGTTAGAATAGCCAAAGGCAAAGTATTTTCTAATGTTGAAATAAAAGATTATCTAGCAAAAGAATTTAAACATTTTAACAATCAAATAATTGATTTAGAAAAAAAATTTCCAATAAAAAATGAAAAATCTACTTTTTCAGGTGATGAGCTAAAAAAAAGACAACATACATTTGGTTATAGTTTAGAGGATTTAGAACTTATTCTTCACCCCATGGCAGAAGATGCAAAAGAGGCCATTGGTTCTATGGGCGATGATACTCCACTTGCAGTACTATCTGACCGTTATAGGCCGCTTTACCATTTTTTTAGACAAAATTTCAGTCAAGTTACAAATCCACCAATTGACTCTTTAAGAGAAAATAAGGTTATGAGTTTAAAAACTCGTTTTGGTAATCTTGGAAATATTTTAGATTTTACTAATTTAACAGAGGAAAACATATATGTTTTAGACAGCCCTATATTATCAAATTCTCAATTAGAAAAATTTATTAATTTTTTTGAGAAAAAATCAATAACAATTGATTGTACTTTTGATAAAGATGAAAATCTTGAAACCTCTATTGAGAGAATCAGAAAAGAGTCTGAAATTGCAGTTAGACAAGGTCTTACTCAATTAATTTTAAGTGATAAAAATATTTCTGAAAAAAGATTACCCATTCCAATGCTATTAAGTGTTGGTGCAATAAATACCTATCTTATTAAAAAAAAATTAAGAGGCTATGCATCAATTAATGCTCAAACTGGGGAAGCATTAGATACACATTCATTTGCAACACTTATAGGTGTGGGAGCTACAACAGTTAATCCTTATTTAGCACTGGATAGTTTATATCAGAGGTTTGAAAAAAAATTATTTGGAAAGTTTGAATACGATGAATGCATAGTGAGATATATACAATCGGTAAATTATGGGCTTCTGAAGATAATGTCAAAAATGGGAATTTCAGTCATAAGTTCTTATAGAGGTGGATGTAATTTTGAAACAGTTGGTTTAAGTAGAACAGTAGCATCTGAATATTTTCCAGGAATTTTATCAAAAATCTCAGGCATAGGTTTAAATGGAATAGAAAAAAAATTAAGAACTATTCACAAAGAAGCATTTGAAGGAACAGATACAGTTTTACCAATCGGGGGAATTTATAGATATAGAAAGAATGGTGAAACTCATCAATATCAAGGTAAGCTTATTCATCTTTTACAAAGTGCAGTTTCATCAAATTCTTTTGAAGCTTATAAAAAATATGTAGAAGGTATTTATAACCTTCCACCTATACATCTTAGAGACTTGATTGGATTTAGAGATAAAAATTTAAATCCATCTTTAGACATTTCAGAAGTAGAACCAATAGAAAATATTTTAACAAGATTTGGAAGTGGAAGTATGTCTCATGGTGCATTATCCAAAGAAGCACACGAAACTTTAGCCATAGGAATGAATAGAATTAAAGGAGCCTCTTGTAGTGGTGAAGGGGGTGAGGATGAAAAAAGATTTATTAAGATGGAAAACGGTGACAGCGCTAACTCTAGAGTTAAGCAAATAGCTTCAGCAAGATTTGGAGTAACACTTAAATATCTAAATAACTGTAACGAAATAGAGATTAAAATTGCACAAGGGGCAAAACCTGGTGAGGGAGGTCAATTACCGGGGTTTAAAGTCACAGAAGAAATTGCTAAATTAAGACATTCGACGCCGGGTGTAACTCTAATATCGCCACCACCTCACCATGATATTTATTCTATCGAGGATCTAGCTCAATTAATTTATGATCTTAAACAAGCAAATCCAAAAGCAAGAGTGGGAGTAAAATTAGTAGCATCATCCGGTATAGGAACAATTGCAGCAGGTGTAGCTAAAGCTAAAGCAGATATAATTTTAATTTCTGGACATAATGGAGGAACAGGAGCAACACCGCAAACAAGTGTTAAATATGTCGGGATACCTTGGGAGATGGGTTTAACTGAGGCTAATCAAGTTTTAACTTTAAATAATTTGAGACATAAAGTTACCCTAAGAACAGATGGTGGAATTAAAACAGGAAGAGATGTTGTTATTGCAGCAATGATGGGGGCAGAAGAATACGGTGTAGCAACTACAGCTTTAGTAGCCATGGGATGTATAATGGTTAGACAGTGTCATTCAAACACATGTCCAGTTGGAGTTTGTACTCAAGATGAAAAGCTAAGAGAAAAATTTTCTGGTACGCCAGAAAAGGTAGTTAACTTATTTAAATTCATAGCTGAGGAAGTAAGAGAAATTTTAGCACAGATAGGATTTAAAACACTGAATGAAATAATTGGTAGGACTGACTTATTAAGACAGGTAAGTAAAGCATCACCAAACTTAGACGATTTAGATCTAAATCCTTTATTTGTTCAAACAGATTCTGGAGAGAACACGAGGTATTGTACAGTTCCAGAAATAAATTCTGTTCCAGATACTTTAGATCAAGAAATTTTACCTGAAATTAAAGAAAAAATTGGAAAAGTAAAAATTATTGAAAAAGAATATATTATTAAAAATACTCATAGAACCGTTGGTACAAGAATTTCTAATCATCTTTATGAAAAATATGGATCTGAAAAACTAGAAGATGGCTTTTTATCTTTAAAATTTAAAGGATCAGCAGGGCAATCCTTTGGAGCATTTGGAATTAAAGGTTTAAAACTTATTTTAAAAGGTGACGCTAATGATTATGTTGGTAAAGGTTTGTCAGGAGCAACAGTGGTAGTTAAACTTCCAGATGAAAGTAATTTAGTTTCACATGAGAATACTATAATAGGAAATACAGTTTTGTATGGAGCAACATCTGGAAAACTTTTTGCAGCAGGTCAAGCTGGAGAAAGGTATGCCGTAAGAAATTCAGGATCAATTTCGGTTATTGAAGGCTGTGATTCTAATGCTTGTGAATATATGACTGGTGGTACAGTTGTAGTTTTGGGTGATGTAGGAGACAATTTTGGAGCTGGAATGACAGGTGGAATGGCGTTTATTTACGATATAAATAAGAAATTCGATAAGAAAGTAAACCCAGAGACTGTAGTATGGCAAACACCAGAAACAGATCATTGGATAACTTATTTAAAAAATTTAGTACAAGAGCATCACCAGGAGACAAACTCGGATTTTTCTAAAAGTATAATAGAAAATTTTGATAAGGAAATTTCTAATTTTATTCAAGTTTGTCCAAAAGAAATGATTGATAAGCTAAAAAACCCAATAAGTTTAAAATCTATTATAAAAGAAGTTAGTTAAAATGAAGGATATAAATATTTTTTGTTTTGGTTTTGGCCAAGTAGCAAAAAATTTTATAAAGAAGCTTAGTATTGAACAGTATAATATTAACTTGTCAGCAACTTCTAGAAGTGAATCTTCAAAAAAAATATTTAATGGTATTAATTATAATAGCTACCTATTTAATAGTGAAAAATTTGATCAAAATTTAGTTGTAAAATTAAAAGAAGCAGATCACATCTTAGTTTCTATACCACCAGAAAATCAAGAAGATCTAGTTGTAAAAAATTTTTCTAAATTTATAGAAAGCCCCAAAGTAAAATGGATAACATACTTATCGGCCACTAGTATTTATGGTGATCATAATGGTGAATGGGTTAATGAAAATAGTAAAACAAACCCAATCTCAAATAATGGTATAGCAAGATTAAAAGCTGAAAATGCATGGGTTTCTTTGGAAAAAGATAACAAAATACCAATTCAGATATTCAGGTTATCTGGAATCTATTCTAACGAAAAAAATATTTTAATGCGATTAAAATCAGGAGATGTGAAATTGATCAATAAAAAAAATCATTATTTTTCTAGAATTCATGTAGATGATATTTCAAATATATTATTTAAATCTTTATCAAAATTTAAGTCAGGAGAGATATATAATTTATCTGACGATAAACCATCCACATCTGAAGATGTTACTCTATTTGGAGCAAAAATGTTAAATATCAAAAATATTGAAAAAATTGAAGTTGACCAAATTAAAAGTGAGATGTTGAAAAATTTTTATAATGAGTCTAAAAAAGTTAGCAACAAAAAGGTAAAAAGTTATTTTAACTATAATTTAAAATTTCCAAGCTACATCGAAGGACTAAACTATATTAGAAGCAACTTTATCTAGTTCTAAGAGTATTCTCTTTAGACCCTGTTTGCTTGATAAACTGTGGTCTCCATTTTTTATTATTACCAATTTTTTATTAGCTCTAGTAAATAACTTAAGTACTTTTCTGGAATAACTTGTTGGAACAACTTCATCTTTACTTCCGTGAATCATAGTTACATTGATGCTGGATTTAATTTTTTTACTTAAGATTTTATTTTTTCTACCATCTTTTATTAATTGATAAGTGATTGGATACTCATAATTACCATGTTTTAAATTATAAATTCCTTTCTTTATAGTTTCGTCCTTCATTTTTTTTGTAAACTTTTTCCACATTAGGTTTTGTAAAAACTCTGGAGCCGAACCAATCCCTAAAAAACCTTTAATTTGATCTTTAAAATATTTAAATTGATTTAAGGAGAGCCATGCACCCATACTTGAGCCAACTAAGATAAATTTATTTTTTTTAACTATCTTTTTAATTACTGTTTCAACTTCTTTTGACCATTGAGTGATATTTCCCTTGATAAATTTTCCTGAGGACTTTCCATGGCCAGAATATTCGAGAGCAAGAAAGCCAAGTTTATTTTTTTTAGCAAATTTTAGTATAGCCTGAGGTTTTTCACCTTCAATACTTGACATAAAACCATGTAAAAAAACAATATAGAGATTATCTTTATATTCTTTACTTAAGTATCTTATTTCCTTGTTATTAAGGACTCTAATGTATTTAAATTTATTCATATGAGTTTATTAGAATTAATTCTTAATATATAGTTCTATCAAATGTCTTCAGAATTAAAAGTATTGCAAGTAATTCCTAAACTTGGATATGGGGGTGCAGAAACAGGCTGTTACGATCTTGCACACTATTTACCAGAAAATAATTGTAGTTCTTATATAGTGACCAGCGGAGGAGAATTATTAAAATTTATTGATAGAAAAAAAGTAAAAGTAATAAAACTTCCTGTCCATAGTAAAAATCCATTTTTAATACTCTTTAATTCAATAGCTTTGATTTTTATTATTTTACTAAATAATATATCTATTGTTCATGCAAGAAGTCGTGCTCCAGCTTGGTCTTGTTTGTTTGCAACAAAAATTACAAGAAGAAAGTTTGTTACAACCTTTCATGGTACTTATAATTTTAAAAACTCAATTAAAAAATTTTATAATTCAGTAATGGTTAGATCAGATTTAATAATAGCAGGATCAAATTTTATTTTTTCACATATTAATCAAAATTATCCAAAATATTTAGATTTAAAAAAAAGATTCTTAGTAATTTTTAGGGGTATTAATGTTGATTATTTTGATTCATCAACAACTTTAGACAGTGAAGAAAACAGACTTATTTCAGACTGGGAAGTTGATAAAAATAAAAAAATAATCCTAATGCCAGGTCGTTTAACTGCCTGGAAAGGACAGGAAACATTTATTGAAGCATTAAATCTTGTTAATAAAGAATTAGGATATGATTCTTTTAATGCTGTTATTTTGGGTAGCGATCAAGGAAGAGACATTTATACAAAAAAAATTAAAAGATTGGCTGAGCAATATAGGCTAACTAGTCAGTTAAAATTTATAGAACATTGTAAAAATATGCCATTAGCCTACAAAATATCAGACATTATTGTTTCGGCCTCAGTAGAACCCGAAGCTTTTGGAAGAGTGGCAGTTGAAGCTCAATCAATGGAAAAACCAATAATAGCAAGTGATATTGGGGGATCTAACGAAACTATTAGTGATAATGTGACGGGTTTTTTATTTCAGTCTGGCAATGCTGAAGCTTTGAGTAAAAAAATAGTAGAAGTCTTACAATTAGATGAATCTAGATTGAAATCTATTGGTATAGAGGGTAGAAAAAATATAATTAAAAAATTTAATGTTGAAAAAATGTGTTTTTCTACATATTCAGAATACAAAAAATTATTGAATTAAATGCCATTAATAACATTGCCAGATGGAAACACTATTGAATTTCCAAATAAAGTAACAGGACTTGAGGTTGCTGAAAAGATTAGTAAATCTTTATCAAAGCAGGCAACTATTATTAGTGTTAATGAAGAACTTAAAGATTTAAGTTTTGTTATAGATGAAGACTGCTCAATTAAAATTTTTACTTCAAAAGATAAAGAAGGTTTAGAAACTATCCGTCATGACACGGCCCATATAACTGCAATGGCTGTTCAAGAACTTTTCCCAGGAACACAAGTAACCATTGGTCCAATTATAGAAAATGGATTTTATTATGATTTTTCAAGAAAAGAACCTTTTACAGAGGATGATTTAAATAAAATTGAAAATAAAATGAAAGAAATTGTTGATAGAGACGTTCCAACTACAAGAGTAGTTTGGAAAAGAGATAAGGCTATATCTCATTTCAAAGATAAAGGAGAAATATACAAGGCTGAAATTATTGAAAGTATTCCACAAGGTGAAGATGTTTCTATATATTTTCATGGAGACTGGCATGATTTATGCAAAGGCCCACATCTGTCTTCAACAGGCAAAATTGGTAAATACTTTAAATTAACAAAGGTATCCGGAGCTTATTGGAGAGGCGACTCAAATAATGAAATGTTACAAAGAATTTATGGAACAAGTTGGGCATCACAAAAAGACTTAGATGAATATTTAAAAAGAATAGAAGAAGCAGAAAAAAGAGACCATAGAAAACTTGGAAAAGAAATGGATTTATTTCATTTTAGGGAAGAAAGTCCAGGATCAGTATTTTGGCATGAAAAAGGTTGGAAGTTATTTCAAAAATTAGTTGCATACATGAGAGCTAGACAAGAAAAAGCTGGATATAAAGAAGTAAACACACCTGAAATTTTAGATAGGTCTCTATGGGAAAAATCTGGCCACTGGGAAAAATATGGAGAACACATGTATACTTCCCAAACACCAGATGACAAAATATTTGCAATCAAACCAATGAATTGTCCGGGTCACGTACAAGTTTTTAATCAAGGTTTAAAAAGTTATCGAGATCTTCCTTTAAGAATTTCAGAATTTGGAAAAGTGCACAGGTATGAGCCTTCAGGCGCCTTACATGGACTGTTAAGAGTTAGAGCCTTTACTCAAGATGATGCTCATATTTTTTGCACAGAAGATCAAATTACATCAGAGTGTTTGATTGTTACAAATTTGATTTTAGATATTTATAAAGATCTTGGATTTGAAGATGTAATATTAAAATATTCAGATAGACCAGATTTAAGAGTTGGTGATGATAATGTTTGGGACAAGGCCGAAAAAGCTTTGTTAGATGCAGTTAAAGCTTCAAAGCTTGAATACACAATCAATAAAGGAGAAGGAGCATTCTACGGTCCAAAAATTGAATTTGTTTTAAGAGATGCGATTGGTAGAGATTGGCAATGTGGAACTTTACAAGTAGATCTTAATTTGCCAGGAAGATTAGATGCTTCTTTTGTTGATAAAGATGGAACTAAAAAAATTCCAGTTATGCTTCATAGGGCATTATTTGGGTCATTAGAAAGATTTATTGGAATTCTTATAGAAAACTATGCAGGTAAATTTCCATTTTGGATAGCTCCTTTACAAGCTGTTGTAATTCCAATTTCAGAAGAGTTTGATTCTTATGCAAAAGAAGTAAATGAAAAAATTAATAATGCTGGCATGAACTCTGAAATAGATTTAAAAAACCACAACCTAAATTATAAAATTAGAGAACATTCTTTATCTAAAATACCACTTTTGTTAATTTGTGGTAAAAAAGAAGTTGACAGTAACTCAGTAACGATTAGAAGATTAGATACTAAAAAACAAGAATATATGGAATTGAACTTATTTTTAAAAAAATTCTCAGCTTTAAATAAAGCACCTTCAAACTAAGTGGCAGATTTTAAAGGAAATTACTTTCAAAGAAGAACAAAAGACAGAGGACCTAAGTCCAATAATAGGATTACTGCACCAGAAGTTCAGGTAATTGGAAGTGATGGTGATAACATAGGAATATTAAATACTAATGAGGCCATATCAATGGCTAAAGAGCAAGGATTGGATTTAATTGAAATAGCTCCAAACGCAAAACCACCTGTATGTAAAATTATTGATATGGGTAAATTTAAATATGATGCTCAAAAAAAAGCAAATGTTGCTAAAAAGAAACAAAAAATTGTTTTATTAAAAGAAATTAAAATGAGACCAGTTACAGAAACTCATGATTATGATTTTAAGGTTAAAAATGCTAAAAAATTTATTGGAAAAGGTGACAAAGTAAAATTTACAATAAGGTTTAAGGGTAGAGAGCTACAGCACTCACACTTAGGCAGAGAATTAATGGATAAAATAAAAGCTGATATGCAAGATATTGGCAAAGTTGAATTGCACCCAAAGTTTGATGGGAAGCAAATGATCATGGTTATTCAGCCTTTATAAGGCTTAATAGAGGTTGTAAATCCATTCCAATATTTGTATAAGTCCGCAGAATTATGCCAAAATTAAAAACTAAAAGTTCAGCAAAGAAGAGGTTTAAGATCTCAGCTACAGGGAAAGTTATGATGGCTCAAGCTGGAAAAAGACATGGCATGATAAAAAGAACAAATTCACAAATTAGAAAATTAAGAGGCACGACTGCTATGTCAAAACAAGATGGCAAAATAGTTAAATCATACATGCCTTACAGTTTAAGAGGATAAAATGGCTAGAGTAAAAAGAGGCGTAACAAGTCACGCTAAACATAAAAAAGTTTTAAAAGCTGTCAAAGGTCAATGGGGCAGAAGAAAAAATACTATAAGAGTTGCAAAGCAAGCTATGGAAAAAGCTATGCAATATGCTTACAGAGACCGTAGAACTAAAAAAAGAGAATTCAAATCTTTATGGATACAAAGGATTAATGCAGGTGTTAGATCTGAAGGATTAACTTATTCAAAATTTATTAATGGCTTAACTAAATGTGGAATTAAGTTAGATAGAAAAATACTAGCTGAAATAGCATACGATAGCCCAGAAGCCTTTAAAACGATCGTTCAAAAAGCTCAATCGGCACTAAATTAATCTTCACTATTGTTTTTCTTCGGTGAAGAAATAATCTCTCAATATGTCTGATATTAAAAAAATAAAAGATGAATTTCTTTTAAAGTTAAAAGAGAATTTAGATTTAAATCAAGTTAATCAAATTAAAACAGAACTATTTGGTAAAACTGGGTTAATCAGCTCACAATTTAAACAGCTTGGAAAATTAGCAGAAGAAGAAAGAAAAAATTTTGCATCAGATTTAAACTTAGTCAAAAACGAACTTGAAAATTTGATTACTACAAAAATTAACGATATTGAAACAAAAGAGATTAACAAAAAGTTAGAAAAAGAAAAAATAGATATAACTTTACCAGAAAGACCTTTTGTTCAGGGAAAAATTCATCCTGTATCTCAAGTCATAGATGAAATTTCTTCAATTTTTTCAGAAATTGGTTTTAGTGTAGAAGAAGGACCAGATGTTGAAAATGAGTATAATAATTTTACTGCATTAAATACGCCTGATAACCATCCTGCAAGAGATATGCATGATACTTTTTATTTAGATGATGCAAAAGAATTATTATTAAGAACACATACTTCTCCAGTTCAAATTAGAACAATGCTTAATGATAAACCACCTTTTAAAATAATAGCGCCTGGCAGAACATACAGATCTGACAGTGATCAAACCCATACACCAATGTTTCATCAAGTTGAGGGTCTACATATCGATAAAAATATTAATATGGGGCACTTAAAAGGATGTTTAAATTATTTTATTAAAGAGTTTTTTGAAGTTGATAAAATTAAAATGAGATTTAGACCTAGTCATTTCCCATTTACAGAGCCATCTGCAGAAGTTGATATTGGTTATGAAATAAAAGATGGAAAAATAGTAATTGGGGAAGGTGATAAATGGCTAGAAGTTTTAGGCTGTGGAATGGTTCATCCCAATGTTTTAAAAAATGTTAAAGTAAATCCTAATGAATTCCAAGGTTATGCATTTGGAATAGGAATAGATAGGCTCGCAATGTTAAAATATGGCATTAATGATTTAAGAGCCTTTTTTGATTGTGACTATAGATGGCTAAATCATTTTGGATTTGATCCAATAGATGTCCCAACAAACTATAGAGGCTTAAGCCGATGAAGATTACAACAGCATGGCTTAAAGATCATTTAGATACTAAACTTAATGAAAATCAAATCATCGATAAACTTACAGATATCGGTTTAGAAGTAGAGGGTGTTGATAGTCAATCAGGAGAGCTTGATGAATTTGTAATTGCCAAAATTTTGAAAGCTGAAAAGCATCCTGATGCAGATAGGCTTAGAGTATGCGATGTTGATATAGGTTCAGGTGAACCAGTAAAAGTTGTTTGTGGAGCTCCAAATGCTAAAGAGGGTTTATTAACAATTTATGCTCCTCCTGGTGCTGTAGTACCAAAAAGCCAAATGAAATTGGTGGTAAGTAAAATAAGAGGTGTAACCTCATATGGAATGCTTTGTTCAGAATCTGAACTTAATCTATCAAACGAAAGTGATGGCATAACAGAGCTTTTACCAGAAAAATATAATAAAAAAGTAGGAGAAAATTATTTTCCAAAAAAAAATTTAAATGTAATTGATATTTCCATTACACCAAATAGAGCAGATTGCTTAGGTGTAAGAGGGATAGCAAGAGATTTAGCTGCTGCAGGTGCGGGAATATTAATAAATCAAAAAGAAAAAAAACTTGATAAAAAAAATAAACAAACAATTAGTGTAAAAATTGAAAATGAAAAAAATCAAGCATGTATATCCTTTGGTAGTTGTTTGATTAAAGGGGTAAAAAATACTGAAAGTCCAGAGTGGCTAAAAGACAAAATAATTTCTCTAGGCCAAAAACCTATTTCGGCAATAGTTGATATCACAAATTATGTGATGTTTGACTTAAATAGACCACTTCACGTATATGATGTTGATAAAATAGATAAAGTAATAGTTGTAAGAAATTCTAAAAAAGGTGAAACATTTGAAGCATTAGATAATAAGGAGTATAAATTAGAGGATGATATGTGTGTCATATCAGATGCGTCAGGTGTATTAGGTCTTGGTGGTATAATAGGAGGCACAAGAACCGGAACTGAGCTAGATACAAAGAATGTATTAATTGAGTCTGCTTACTTTAGCCCACGATCAATCAGAAAATCATCTAAAATCTTAAATATAGACACAGATGCAAAATTTAGATTTGAAAGAGGTATTGACCCATTATCAATTGATCAAGGACTTGAAAGAGCAGCCAACTTAATACAAGAAATATGCGGTGGTGTAGTTAGTGAATTTGACATCCAAAAAATTGAAGATGTTAAAAAAAAATTATTAAAATTTGATCCTTCTTTGTTTGAAAAAATTACTGGATTTAATATCGATATAAAAGAAATGATTACAATCTTAGATAACCTAGGATTTGAAACTAAAGAAAACAAAGGATTGCTAGATGTCGTTATACCATCTTGGAGACCAGATATTTCACAAGAAGTTGATGTGGTAGAAGAACTTGTAAGAATTAAAGGTTATGATCAAATTAAAATTATTGAACCTGAAAAAGTTAGAAAAAAACAAACATTAAATTTAAAACAAAAGTTATTTCATTTTTTACAAAGATCTATTGCTTCTAAGGGTTATTTTGAGGCTATCACATGGTCTTTTACAGATAGTAAAATTAATCAGCTATTCATTGAAAATAACAAAGAAATTAAAATAATTAATCCTATAAGTTCTGATTTGAACGTTTTGCGAAGTTCAATTTTTTCTAATTTGATTATCCACTTGAATAAGAATTTAGGAAGAGGATTTAAAGATTTATCATTTTTTGAAATAGGCCCAACTTTTTTAGGATCTGAGCCAGGTGAACAACAGACTGTAGCTACTGGATTAAGATCGGGAAAATTGGCTAGGCAGAGCTGGTTGGAAAAAGAAAGATTAGTAGATGTGTTTGATGTTAAAAGTGATGTCATCAAAAGTTTAGTTGAAGCAGGTTACAATAAAGACAAGCTTTATATTGATGATGAAACACCAAGTTATTATCACCCTGGAAAATCAGGAAGAATATTTCTTAACAAAGGTAAAGAAAAAGTAGTAGCTTTTTTTGGTGATATTCACCCAGGTATATTAAAAAAATTAGATATTAAGGTTGAATCATTAGTGGGTTTTGAAATGTTTTTAGATAATTTAAAACAACCAAAAAAATCATTAAAAGATCAAAAAACTAAGTACGAATATTCAGATTTTCAAAAATCAGAGAGAGATTTTGCTTTTGTTTTGGATAAAAATTTTAAAGTTCAAGAATTAATTGAAACTATCTCCAATGTAGATAAAGAGTTAATAAAATCTGTCAAAGTATTTGATGTTTATGAGGGAACCAATATTCCTGAAGGCAAAAAATCAATTGCATTAAATGTAATTATTCAATCTTTAGAGAAAACACTGACAGAAGATGATTTAAATAAAATTAATCAACTTATTATTTCATCTGTTGAATCCAAAACTGGTGCAAAGATTAGATCATAATCATGACAAAAATTGATCACATCAGAAACTTTGCAATCATTGCGCATATTGATCACGGTAAATCAACAATTGCAGATAGAATAATTCACACATGTGGTGGCCTTACAGAAAGAGAGATGAAGGCACAAGTTCTAGATTCAATGGATATTGAGAGAGAAAGAGGAATAACTATTAAAGCTCAAACTGTTAAACTTAATTATAAAGCAAAAGATGGAAAAGAGTACATTCTAAACATTATTGATACTCCAGGACACGTAGATTTTAGTTATGAAGTTAGTAGATCTTTATATGCATGTGAGGGATCTATTTTAATCGTTGATAGCACTCAAGGAGTAGAAGCGCAAACATTGGCCAATGTTTATCAAGCTTTAGATACCAAGCACGAGATAGTACCTGTCCTAAATAAAGTTGATTTACCAGCATCAGATTTAGAAAAAACAAAACAAGAAATAGAAGAAGTTATCGGTATTGATACTGAAAATGCCATACCTTGCTCTGGAAAAACAGGTGAGGGCATAGAAGATATTCTAGAACAAATTATTGTGTCACTACCAGCTCCAGAAGGTGAAAAGGATTCAGATTTAAAATGCTTATTAGTTGATAGTTGGTATGACACTTATTTAGGGGTGGTTATTTTAGTTAGAGTTATTGATGGAAAAATTTCTAAAAATATGAAGATCAAAATGATGTCTACTAATCAAGAATATATAATTGAAAAAGTAGGTGTGTTTACCCCAAAAGCAACTGATGTTAATGAATTAAATGCAGGAGAAATTGGCTTTATAACGACTGGAATAAAAATTTTATCAGAAACAAAAGTTGGAGATACTATTTGTGATGCAACTAAACCACTTCAAGAGGCGCTTCCAGGATTTAAACCAAGTAAGCCAGTTGTATTTTGTGGATTGTTTCCTGTAGATAGCTCCGAATACCAAAAATTAAAAGATGGTTTAGGTAAGCTTCAATTAAATGATGCCAGTTTTTCATATGAAGCAGAATCTTCTTCTGCATTAGGTCTTGGTTTTAGATGTGGTTTTTTAGGTCTCTTGCATTTAGAAATTATAACTGAAAGATTAGAAAGAGAATTTGACATAAATTTATTAACTACAACACCTGGGGTAGTTTATAAAGTTCACATGAACAAAGGAGAAATAATAGAGTTACAAAATCCTTCAAGTTTACCAGAGCCTACTCTAATCAAATTTATTGAAGAGCCTTGGATTAAAGCAACAATTATTACACCAGATCAATATCTAGGAGCAATTATAAAGGTTTGTCAGGATAAAAGAGGAGTACAAACAAACTTAAGTTACTCAGGTAATAGAGCAGTTTTAAATTATGAAATTCCTTTAAACGAAGTTGTTTTTGATTTTAATGATAGACTTAAATCAATGACTAGCGGTTATGCAAGTTTTGATTATGAAATTATAGGTCATAGAGAGGGAGATTTAGTAAAATTAGGAATACTTGTCAATGCTGAGCCAGTAGATGCCCTATCAATGATGGTTCATAAAGATTTTGCTCAAACAGTTGGAAGAGAAGTTTGTGAAAAATTAAGAGATCTAATACCAAGACACAATTTTATGATTCCAGTTCAGGCAGCAATTGGAGGAAAGATTATAGCAAGGGAAACTATTAAGGGTTTTAAAAAAGATGTTTTAACAAAAATTCATGGTGGTGGAGCTAGAGACAGAAAAAGAAAACTATTAGATAAACAGAAAAAAGGAAAAGCTAGAGGAAAACAGTTTGGAAAAGTTGAAATACCACAAGAGGCATTTATAGGAGTGCTTAAAATTAATAAAGACCAGTAGCTGGAGAGATGGCTGAGCGGTTTAAAGCGCACGCTTGGAAAGTGTGTGTACTGTTAAAGGTACCCAGGGTTCGAATCCCTGTCTCTCCGCCAAAAAATTAAAAACTATTTAAAAAGGAGGCTTATTGATCCATTTTTTGTGGATTAGTCTAATTAATTTCCCTCTTTTTTTTATAAAAATGTTATAATTATTTAATTTCCATTAAAAAATATGAAAAATAACTCAACATATCAAGCAGACTCTATCAAAGTTTTAAAAGGTCTTGAAGCTGTTAGAAAAAGACCAGGAATGTATATTGGTGATACGGATGATGGAACGGGTTTGCATCATATGGTCTATGAGGTTGTTGATAACTCAATAGATGAAGCTTTAGCAGGACACTGTAAGAATATAGATGTTAAAATAAACTCCGATGGAACCATTACAGTTAGAGATGATGGAAGAGGAATACCTGTTGATATGCATAAAGGTGAAAAAATGTCTGCAGCAGAAGTTATTATGACTCAGCTTCATGCTGGAGGAAAATTTGATCACGACTCATACAAAGTATCGGGTGGTTTACACGGTGTAGGGGTTTCAGTTGTAAATGCATTATCAGAAAAATTAAAATTAGAAATAGATAGAGATGGAAATAGATATTTTATAGAATTTAAAGATGGGGCTTCAAAAGCACCTCTTAAAGTTATAGGAAAATCAAAAGAAACTGGAACACAAATAACATTTTTACCATCAAAAGAAATATTCTCTTCAATTAAATTTACTCCAAATATAATTATTAAAAGAATGCGTGAACTTGCATTTTTGAATAAGGGAATAAAGATAACTGTTAATGATTTAAATCAAAAAAAAGAAAAAATAATTGTATTTAAATTTGATGGTGGAGTTTTAGAGTTTGTTGATTTTTTAGATGAAAAAAGAGAAAAACTTGTAAATAAAACAGGCAATGATTTATTTAAGAAGCCCATTTATATTGAGGGAAAAAAAAACAATATTGAAATTGAATGTTCTTTAAAGTGGAATGCAAGCTATGGAGAAGATATCTATCCATATACAAATAATATTTATCAAAAAGATGGTGGTACTCATTTACTAGGATTTAGAAGTGCACTTACTAGAGTAATTAATAAATATGCCACAGAACATAATTTATTAAAAAAAAACAAATTAACTATTTCAGGAGATGATATTAAAGAAGGTCTTACATGTGTAATTTCAGCAAAGATACCTGATCCTAAATTTTCTTCTCAAACAAAAGATAAGCTTGTTTCATCAGAAGTTAGAATGATTGTGGAAAGCATTGTTAGTGAAAAACTTTCAATATGGTTTGATCAAAACCCAACTTTATCAAAGATTATTTTAGCTAAAGTAATGCAGGCAGCTCTAGCAAGAGATGTTGCTAGGAAAGCTAGAGAAAATGTTAGACGTAAAGGTGCTTTAGAATTAAGTGGATTACCTGGAAAATTAGCAGATTGTCAAATAGGCAAACAAGAAGGAACAGAATTATTTATCGTAGAGGGAGATTCTGCTGGTGGTTCTGCCAAACAAGGAAGAAATAGGTCAAATCAAGCCGTTTTACCACTTAGAGGTAAAATTCTTAATACTTATGTGGAAGAGATTGTTCTTAAAAAAAATAGCAATAGAGATGGTAGCGAACATAGAACAAAATCTTTAGCAAAAATGATGTCGTCTAATGAAGTTGTGACCTTAATTAATGCACTTGGGCTTGATCCAAAGGTTGAAGATATTGATTTGAAAGATTTAAGGTATGGAAAAATTATTATCATGACCGATGCCGATGTTGATGGTTCTCATATACGAGCATTATTGCTAACATTCTTTAACAACAAACCATTTAATAAACTAATTGAAAATGGACATGTTTATCTTGCACAGCCACCTTTATTCAAGATCAATAAGGGAACAAAAGGCATTTATATAAAGGATGAAAAAGAGTTGGAAGATTATATTTTAAAGAATAACAAAGAATTGCAAAAAATTAAAAAAGGAACAAAAGAATTTACTAGGGCTTATGAAGATGAAAAATCAAGAATGAGTATTCAAAGGTTTAAGGGATTAGGAGAAATGAACCCAGAAGAGCTATGGAATACTACGTTAGATCCCGAAACAAGAAACTTACTACAAGTACAGTATTCAAAAGATATAAAAAAAGATCAAGATTTAATTCACACATTAATGGGTAATGATGTTGCATTAAGAAAAGATTTTATCGTTTCAAATGCAATTAATGTTCAAAATCTAGATATCTAATAATGAAGTTTTTCGAAACTTCTAAATATTTTTCATTAAAAAAATCGACATACATCAATTTAAGATGGATTGCTATTATTGGTCAACTTATAACAGTTAATCTTATTTATTTTGTTTTTGATTTTAGATTTAATCTAATTTTAGAAAATTCAATAATTTTAATTGGAGTGCTAAGTAATCTTTATTTAATCTATATCAATAAGAACACTCAACTATTAGATAAAACAGCATTTCTTTTTTTATCTATTGATATTTTACAACTGAGTTGTTTGATTTATTTAACTGGTGGAATTATAAATCCTTTCTCAATTTTTTTGATTATCCCAGCTATATTTTCATCGTCTAACTTAAGTTTTAGAAGCAATTTATTGTTAGTTAGCATCACAGTTTTAGCGATTATTTTTCTTACTTTTTTTAATCAACCTTTACCCTATCCAGTTAGTGAACATTTTCATGTAGACAGTTATTACTATTATTCAATTCCAATAGCATTAATTGTTGCTTTAATTTTTTTAAATTATTTTGCCTTAACCTTTGGATCGGAATCTAGAATAAGGAAAGAGGCACTAAATAAGATGGAAGAAATCATGTCGAAAGAACACGAACTATTATCATTAGGTGGACAAGCCGCTGCCGCTGCACATTCATTAGGTACACCGTTTTCAACAATGAAGATTATTTCTACTGATTTACTAGAGCAATTTAAAGACAATGAAGTTGTTAAAAAAGATATTGAGTTATTATCTAGTCAAATAGAGAGATGTAGTGAGATTTTAAAAAAATTAACGCTAAACCCAGTCATTGAGGATGATTTTATTGATGGCGATTTAACAATAGCAGATTATGTGGATGAAATTGTCAAATCATTCCAACAAACAAGTAAGAAAAATTTTATTGTTAATTATGATCAAAATTCAAATTCACTAAATATAACTAAATCAATAGAAATTGTTTATGGACTAAGAAATTTTATCGGTAATGCAAATAAGTTTTCTGAAAATAAGATTTTTATTAATATAAAAAGTGATAGTGATTTAACAGAAGTTATGATTGAAGATGATGGAGAGGGATATCCAAAAGATGTGTTGAGTAAAATTGGGGAGCCTTATATAAAATCTGTTAAGTCTTCAATAAAATCAAAATCTGGATTAGGTCTTGGAATTTTTATAGGCAAAACTCTACTTGAAAAAAATTATGCAAATATTTTATGTAGAAATTCTCAAACAAGAGGTGGAGCTGAAGTCAGTATTAAATGGAAAAATGAAGATCTTTTAAAACTTTAATGTAGTTTCTTTTTATTTTCAAATAAGCCACTCAATTGTGAAACCATAACATCTCCAAGTTCATGCACATCTGTTATCTTAATAGCTTTATCGTAATATCTAGAAACATCATGTCCAATACCAATAGCTAAAATTTCAACGTTACTCTTAGTTTCTATAAATTTAACCATCTTCTTTAAATGTTTTTCTAAAAAATCTCCTGAATTAACTGATAGTGTTGAGTCGTCAACTGGGGCACCATCTGAAATAACCATGAGTATTTTTCTCTCTTCTTTTCTTTTTTTAATTCTATTATAGGCCCACGAAATAGCTTCCCCATCAATATTTTCTTTTAATAATCCTTCTTTAAGCATTAAACCTATATTGTTTTTAGCCTGTCTCCACTGTGTGTCAGCACTTTTATAAATTATATGTCTTAAATCATTTAATCTTCCAGGATTTTTTGGCTTATCATTTTTAGTCCAAGCTTCTCTGCTCTTGCCACCTTTCCAATTTTTTGTAGTAAAACCTAAAACCTCTACTTTTACTGAGCATCTTTCTAAGGTTCTAGATAATATATCTGCACAAAGTGCTGCAATCGTTATTGGTCGACCTCTCATGGACCCAGAATTGTCTATTAATAGGGTTACTATTGTGTCTTTAAAATCAAGATCTTTTTCTTTCATAAAAGATAAAGAATTATAAGGATCCATAATTATTCTAGTTAATTTTGAGCTGTCCAACAAACCTTCTTCTAAATCAAATTCCCACGCTCTATTTTGTTTTGCAAGAAGTTGTCTTTGTAATTTATTAGCAAGCTTAGTAATTAGATCTTGAAAGCCAACAAGCTGTTGGTCTAAATTTTTTCGTAATTTTTGTGTTTCCTTTATATCTTCTAGTATTTCAGCTTTTGCAATTTCATCAAATTCTGTGGTAAATACCTTATAATCTTGATCAATATTATTTATATTTGTTTTTTGTAAAACATTTTGTGTACTCTCTTTTAAAGAATCTGAATCTTCTAATTGGTCTTCCATTTGCTGATCACTAAGGTCAAAGCCAACATCTAAACTTGTCTGACTATCACCCTGTTTGTTTTCTTCCTCTTTATCATCAGACTGACTATCATTATCGTTTTCAGATTTATTATCTTGCTCATTTTCTTGTTCATCGTTTTCTTCGTTATTCTCCTCATTATTTGAAGCAAAGACATCCATGTTTTCTAAAATTTCTGAAAATTTCAAACTATAATTATTTTGATCCTCTAAATTTTTACTCAAAAAATCAAAATGTTTATCAATAGATTCGTCAAACTCTTTCTTCCAAAAATCTAACATTTTTGTAGACACGTCATTAAGCTTTAATTTAAAGAACTTATTTAACATATATAGTTCAAAAGCTTCAGTCACAGGAACATCTTCTTTATTTTTTAATTGTTCTTTACGATTAGAGAATATTTTTTGGCTATAGTTTTCAGTCAGATTTTTTCCAACTCCTTTGAGCATTTTGCCACCCAGAAGTTCATATCTAATTTTTTCAGCAATATCATATAAAGATTTACAAGAAGGATTATTAGGCATGTTTTTGTTAAATATTTCTTTATTTGAAAATTTTTTCTTCAATGCACCAGAGTCAGTTTCTGCTCTTAGTCTAACAAAATCGCTCTTATTTGATAAATTAATTACATCAAAAAAACCAGTTTTCTTATTACTTAAATCTTTATCTAATTTTTTAACATCTAATTTATAATCTTCAGAAATTACTTTAGCAGTAGAAATTAAAGCTTTTTTAAATTGCTCTTTAAAATTATCCTCTTTTGCGCTCATTTAGATCTGAATATTGACCATCGACTCTGGCAACTCTTCCCCAAAACATCTCTGATAATATTCAGCTATTGTATTTTTCTCTATATCGTCACATTTATTTAAAAAAGTAACCCTAAAAGCATAACCTGTGTCTTTGAAAATTTCAGCATTTTCAGCCCAGTGAAGTACAGTCCTTGGACTCATTACTGTTGATATATCTCCTGCTATAAAGCCTTTTCTAGTCAAAGATGCAACTTTAATCATGTTAGATACTTTTTCTTTACCTTTTGGATTGTTTAAATTTTTATTTTTAGCAAGAACAATTTCCATTTCTCTATCGAGGCTAAGATAGTTTAGAGATGTTACAATATTCCATCTATCCATTTGTCCTTGATTTATTTGTTGAGTACCATGGTACAATCCAGTTGTATCCCCTAAACCAACAGTATTTGAAGTTGCAAATAATCTAAAAAATTTATTTTGTTTTATGACTTTATTTTTGTCTAAAAGAGTAAAATTTCCTTCAGCCTCTAATACCCTCTGAATAACAAACATCACATCTGGTCTTCCTGCATCATACTCGTCAAAAACAAGTGCAACTGGGTTTTGAATAGACCAAGGCAAAATACCTTCTTTAAACTCTGTAATTTGTTTTCCATCTTTTACAACGATTGCATCTTTTCCAATAAGATCAATCCTGCTTACATGACTGTCTAAGTTAACTCTAATACAAGGCCAGTTTAATCTAGCTGCAATTTGTTCAATATGGGTAGACTTTCCAGTACCATGATAACCCTGAACCAAGACACGCTTATTGAAAGCAAAGCCCGATATAATTGCAAGAGTAGTATCTCTATCAAATTTATAATTTTTGTCTATTTCAGGAACGTATTCGCTTCTTTTAGAGAAAGCGTCAACTTCCATATCTGAGTCAATTCCAAAACTTTGTTTTAAAGACATCTTAATGTCTGGCTGTATGTTTAAATTAGGTGTCAATTTTTTCCTTATATGTATTTTTTAGCTGAGTATAAGCCAAAGTAATTAATTTAAGTTTTTCTTCGTATTCTTTATTTCCCAAATTAATATCAGGGTGAAATTTTTTGACAAGAGTTTTGAACTTATCTTGTATTTGCTCCCATTTTTGGCCAACTGAAACGCCCAGAATACTAAAAGCTTTAATATCATTAGCATCAAACTTGAATTGATTCATATGATTATATTCACCTCTAAGTTTAGTCTTATCAAACTCATCTTTTAAAGTATTATTCCACAGAACCTTAAAAAAGTTATCTGAAGAGCTAAAGCTTTGAGTAGGTTTGTGCCAAGTCATATCTGACTTTAAAAAATCAAATACTTGCTCATCATCCATTCCCTTAAAATAATTCCAATTTTTATTAAATTCCTTAACATGAGCCAAGCAAAGAAGCCTGTAGCGTTTGCTATTATCTTTCTCAATTGGTGCCTTATATTCACCAGTATCAAAGCAATTATTCCAATCACAAATATTTTTCATGCTATATAGTAATAAATTATTATTTATGAATATAAACGAATTAATTGAAATTGTTAAAAGTAAAATTGAAGCAGAAATTGTTATACAGGATGTTCAAATTGAAGATAAAAGTTTTTTACATAAAAATCATAAAGGAAACCAAGAAGGAATGTTTCATTTAAAAATAATTATTAAATCTGAAGAGTTGAAAAAATTAAATAAAATAGAATCAACTAAGAAAGTCTATAGTGCTTTAGATACTGAGTTGAAGGAACATATACATTCTATTCAAATACTACTTAGTTAATTCCTTTTTCAAAAAGAGATTAATAGTTTTTTCATTAAACTGTAATTTGTAAACAAGAGAACCTATTTTTTTAAGTAAAACTAGACTAATTTTATTTGTATTATTTTTTTTATCTTTTTTCATAAAAAATAAAATTGTATTTAAATTCTTTATTGAAAAGAATTTATTAATATTCCTTGGAAGGCTTAGATTATTCAAGTGATCATTAATTAATTCAAATTCCTTTTTATTCAAAATTTTATTTAATAAACTAAATTTTGCAGCAGTTTTAATACCAAGGATAACTGCCTCACCATGATTTAACCTTGCTGAATAGCCCAGTGTTGCTTCAAAAGCATGGGCAAAGGTATGTCCAAAATTTAGTATTTTTCTTATTCCCAATTCTTTTTCGTCAGCCTCAACTACTTTTTTTTTAATCAAGCAACTTTGATGAATAGCTTTTTGTATAAAAGGACGTTTTAATTTTAAAATTTTTTCTCCATTCTGATTTAAAAAATCAAAGAACTTTTTTCCATCAATAAGGGAATGTTTTAAAATTTCACCATATCCACACACAACTTCTCTTTTTGGCAAAGAGTTTAAAAAATTAATATCTGATATAACAAGACTAGGTTGGTAAAATGAGCCAATTAAGTTTTTACCATACTTGGTGTTTACCCCAGTTTTTCCTCCGATAGATGAGTCAACCTGTGAAAGCAGTGTTGTTGGTATATTAACAAACCTCAGGCCTCGTTTATACATACTTGCTGCAAAGCCCGACACATCACCAGTAATACCCCCACCAATAGAAATTAAACAGTCATTTCTATTAAAATTTTTTTTTAAAAGAATTGATATGATTTCATTGACACTTTTTTGATTCTTATTTTTTTCGCTTGCATTAAAGTAATGAATTGTAGCTGATCCTTTTGGTAAAGATTTTAAAGCACTTTTTACTAAATTTTTTGGAACATTTTTATCAACTACAAGGAGGCATTGATTAAAGCTAATAGAACTTTCTTTCAAAAATTTATTTATTCTGTTTAAGATATTGTTTCCAATAATAATTGAATATTTTTGACTTTTAGTACTAACTTTTAGTTTAATTAAACTCATATGTTTTTATTATTGTTTTAACTATTTCACTTTTTGTTAATTTATTACAGTTTATTTTAAAAGAAGCTTTTGAATATACTTTTTTTCTTTTGTTAATAATGGCCTTAATTTCTTGTTCAGTTGACTTCGAGGCTAAGGGTCTTTTTTTGCTATCTTTAATTCTTTTAATTAAAACTAAATCATCCCAATTTAGCCAAAACGAAAAATGATTTGTTAAGACATCTTTTCTGATCTTGTCATTAATAAAACCACCACCACCCAACGAAACAACAACATTTTTTTGTTTTAAAGATTTAATTGTTATCTTCTCCTCTAAATTTCTAAAGTAGTCCTCTCCATTTACTTCAAATATTTCTGAGACAGTCATTCCAGCGTGCTCTTCTATTAAATCATCTATATCAATGAACGGAATGTTTAATTTTTTTGAAACCATAGCTCCAATAGAGGATTTACCTGACCCCATCATGCCTAAAAAAACGAGGTTTTTATTTGAATTCATAAGCTTTCTTTATTGAAAAAACACAAATATGTCTTAATTTGAAATTATTAAAGAATATATGCAATTTTCTAAAAACACAAGCAGTGGTAGTAGCAAAAGTCTATTAATCAAAACAGTATTAGTATTAATTATTTTTATTGGAGCCATCGTGCTACTTGGGAAAATTGAATTTCCATCTCCAAATAAAGATATTGAAAAAATTATCCCCAATGAAAAACTTAAAATTGTTAAGTAAGAACTATTTTTTAGTAATATTATTTTCTTTATTTTTTGGGTTTGTAGCCAATTCTCAAGAGCCAGTAGATATCTGGGCAGTAGGTGAAAAAAAGCCCGAAGAAAACACAACCACAATTGAAGTTGAAGCTGAAAAAAATATTCCACAGAATGGCATTTATGAAATGCAATCCCAAAAAGAAGGAGAATTAAGTATAGAGGAAACACAAACTTTAATTTCAAAAGAAACAAAGTTAGTTGGAATTTATGATCCTGCGGAAAACGGTTTAGATATTAATATGTGGTCTAATTCTAATGGAGATCAAATTTTAAATATCTTTAAAAGAATAGATAAATTGGAACTTTCAAGAGATGCTGTGGAGATTTTGGATATTTTATTATTAACAAATGCACATTATCCAGAAATGAATATTTCAAAAGAGCAGTTTTTAGAAATTAAATCAAAGTGGCTCATTAAACATTCAAAATTTAACTTAATTGAAAAATATTTATTAAATAATCAGATTATTAACGAGCACCCAAAACTTACCCAGCATTTAGTAGATCATTATCTATCTCAGTCAGACGTTAAAAAAGCTTGTGAGATTTTTTCTGAAATTAAAGAACCAATACAAGACCTATATTTATCTAAATTTAATATTTATTGTTTAATTAATAATAATAAAAGGGAAGAAGCTCAATTGCTCGTCGACCTTCAATCAGAATTAGGTATTACTGATAAGTTTTTTAACAAAAAAATTGATTATTTGATGGGGTATAATACGGAACCTGAAATAGAAGTTTCAGAAAAAACAATTTTAGATTTTCACTTATCTCACAGAACAAATCCAGAATTTAAATTTGATCCAAAAAATACAACATCCAGACAAATATGGAAATATTTATCAACTTCAAATCTATTAGATAACATCAGAGATATTGAGCTTACAGATATAGATAAAATCACCAGTATTGAAAAAGCAACACATGAGGGAAATTATACAGAAAAAGAATTATTTGAACTTTATAAGAGATTTCAATTTAATATTAATCAATTATTAAATATTAAAGAGTCAACCAAAGTGCTCTCAACAATAGAGACAAGAGCACTAATTTACCAAGGAATTTTAATTACTACTGAAATTGAGAATAAATTACAGTTAATGAATGCTCTTAAAAATTCTTTTAAGAATGACGGTATTGAGAATGCATTTAACATAGAATTAAAAGCTTTTTTAAAAGATATAGAGGAAGATAAAATTCCTGCGAATTTTACAACGTTTTATCTAAACAATTCAGATGATGAAGAAATAGAACAAGCAAATATTAAAATAAATAATAAGATTTTACATCAATCAAAATTGATAAATTATTTAAAATTAGAAAAATCAAAAAAAGATCCTACAAAAGATATAAATGATTTCTTAAAAAAAATAAAAAAAAACAAAAAATATTTCTTTTCTAAAAAAGATGTAATTTTAGTTGAAGCTTTTAAGTCTGATGGTATCAAGATTTTAGAGAAGTATAATGATTTATACCAAATAAATGAATCAGAAATACCATCTGATATTCAAATATTTATTAACAGCGGTGATATGGCTGCCGCATTGCTTAGAATTGTTGAGATTATAGGGCAAGACAATTTAAACAATATTGATGAGGACACATTATACTTTATTATAAGCACACTTAATCAGTTAAATGCAGATCCACTAAGAAATAGGATACTCTTTAAAGTTCTTCCTTTAAAAGTTTAAAATTTATACTAAAATAATCAGTGATTATGACAGTTAAACCAATTTTAACAGAACCAAACAAGCTATTAAGACAGATTTCTAAACCAGTTGAAAGTGTTGGTGACGACGAAAGAAAGCTTATGGATGATATGCTGGATACTATGTATGCGGCACCTGGAATAGGTCTAGCAGCAATTCAAATAGGTATACCAAAAAGAATTATAGTGATGGATATAAGTAGAGATGAAGATAAAAAAGAACCAAGATATTTTGTTAATCCAGTAATTAAAAAGAAAAATGATAAAACATCAAAATATGAAGAGGGCTGTTTATCTGTCCCAGACCAGTTTGCTGAAATAGAAAGACCAAATGAATGTGAAGTTGAATATTTAGATTACAATGGAAAAAAACAATTATTGAAAACAGATGGATTATTAGCAACCTGTATTCAGCATGAAATGGATCATTTAGAAGGAATTTTATTTATAGATTATTTATCTAAATTAAAAAAATCTATGATAATTAAAAAACTTTCTAAAATTAAGTCGAATAGAATAATCGTTTAAAATGGCAAAAAAAATTGTCTTTATGGGTACACCATTATTTGCTGTACCGATTTTAAAATCTTTGTATGAAAAAAATTATATAATACCTACTGTATACACACAGCCACCAAAAAAATCTCAAAGAGGTCAAAAAATAAATAAGTCACTAATACAAACTGCAGCTGAAGACTGCAATATAAATTGTAGAACACCAAATACATTAAAAGAAAATAAAGAGGAATATGAATATTTAAAACAACTAGATCTAGACTTGGTAATTGTTGTGGCTTACGGTCAAATAATACCTAAAGAATTTTTGAATCTTGCTAAAAAAGGTTTTATAAATATTCACGCCTCCCTTCTACCAAAGTGGAGAGGAGCAGCACCCATTCAAAGATCTATTATGAATTTAGAAAAAGAAACAGGAATTAGTATTATGAGAATAGGAGAAAAACTTGATACTGGTCCAGTTTGCAATAGCTATAGAGTAGAAATTAAAGATAGTGATAATGCAGAAATTATATCAAATAAACTCTCAATTTTAGCTTCAGAAAAAATTATAGAAAATGTAAATAATATATTTGAAGATAAACTAACATTTAAAGAACAAGATGACTCAAAAGCAACTTACGCCTCTAAAATTGAAAAGTCAGAGGGTGAAATTCAATGGAATGATAATGCAGAAAGTATTATTGGAAAAATAAATGGATTATACCCAAGCCCTGGGGCCTATTTTATTTTTAAAGAAGAAAGATATAAAATTTTAAAAGCAGAATTAGGCACTAAAATTGGTGAGATAGGTGAAGTAATGACTAGTGATTTGGAAATTAGTTGTGGAAATGAAAAATCTATAAAAGTTATTGAAATTCAGAGACAAGGAAAAAAGCCTCAAAATATTAATGAATTTGTTCTTGGTTCTCAAATAACAAAGGGGTCAAGATTAACAAATGTTTAGATATCAAGTTTTAATAGAATATATAGGAACTAGTTTTGTTGGATGGCAAATACAATCTAAGGGAAAATCAATTCAAAAAGAGATACAAGTTAATTTATCAAAACTTTTAAAAGAAAAAGTGGTCTTGATAGGATCTGGAAGAACAGACACTGGTGTCCATGCAATAGAGCAGTCAGCTCATTTTGACTGCAAAAAAGAAATTCAAAATCTAGATAAGTTATTGAAATCAATTAATCATTTTATAAATGATAAAGGTATTTCTATTTTAGTAATTAAAAAAAGAAGTCTAAAATTTCATGCAAGATATTCAGCTAAACAAAGAATTTATAAATATATAATTTTTAATAGATTAAGTAGGCCTTCTCTAGAAAAAGAAAGAGGTTGGCACATAATTAAAAAATTAGATATTGAGTTAATGAAAAAAGGGGCAAAAAAACTTTTAGGCACTAAAGATTTTTCTACTTTTAGGGCATCAAGCTGTAATGCAAACAGTCCAATTAAAACTATGAAATCTGTTTTGATTAAATCAAATGGTGAAAGAATTGAAATACAATTTAAATCACAATCATTTTTACAACAACAAGTACGATCAATGGTAGGTAGTTTAAAATACTTGGCTGAAAATAAATGGAATTTAAAAAAATTTGAATTTGTTGTTAAATCAAAAAAAAGAATTCTTTGTGCACCACCTGCACCTGCTGAAGGATTATTTTTAGAAAAAGTTATTTACTAGCTTTTTGTTGGCCGATACTAAATTTTTTATTAATTCTCCATCTAGACTCTGCTCGAACAATATAGCCACAACAATTTTTTGACTTACACTTGCACTTGAATTGTTTATAATCTTCATCGTAGCCAAAGCCATAATCGGCTGTTATCTCTTCACCTTTTTTAATATCTTTTATAGCAATCACCCATAATTTTAAACCTGTCCCGTTATAATCACAGTTATTAGAGCAAGAGTGATTTATTAAACGTGCAGGGTTCCAAGACACGTCTCCATCCATGTCATATTTCTTATTTAAGTTAAATAAGTAGATAGGTTTTGCGTTATCAAACCTTTCAGTCGCTTCAGTTTGTTTCTTGGTGATAACTTTACCAACATAATCAACAATTCTAGTACCTTCTTTAATATCTTTTGCAGCATGAAGGCCACGTCCCTTTTTGTCGATGTTAGATTTTTGAATTTTATAAAGTTTCATTATGAGTTCTTTAATGCGTATTGAGAAATTATCAATTAAATTCTAGTAAAGCTTTTACATGCATCTCAGTGCTTTCTTGAAGTGCTAATAGATCGTATCCACCTTCTAAAATTGACACTATTTTTCCATCACAATATTGTCTTGATAGCTCGAGTGTTCTTTTAGTAATATTATAAAAGTCTCTTGACTCTAATTGAAGTTGTGCCAATGGATCATCTTTATGGGCGTCAAACCCTGCTGAAAGTAAGATAAATTCAGGTTTAAATTCTTTAATTTTCTTAAGTA
Organism: Candidatus Pelagibacter sp. Uisw_094; assembly: GCF_047729535.1. GTDB lineage: Bacteria > Pseudomonadota > Alphaproteobacteria > Pelagibacterales > Pelagibacteraceae > Pelagibacter. The sequence continues at coordinate 61,844 of NZ_CP159823.1, forward strand.
CAAATTCATAGGCATTTAAGTATTCTTCCGAGGTTGTTCCTGCTGGCAAAGGAATATTTAATATATTGTTATGTTTTCCTTTTTCATCATTAGTGCCTGACCCAGGGTAATAAGGGTATTGATGAGTAGAAATATATAGAACTTTTTCATTATCGTAAAAAATATCTTGAGTGCCATTTCCATGATGAACATCAAAATCAATAATTGCTACTTTTTTAAGTTTATATTTATTTATAAGATAATTGGCTCCAACAGCTACATTGTTGTAGATGCAAAAACCCATAGCTTTATTTTTCTCTGCATGATGTCCAGGAGGTCTGACAGCACAAAACGCATTGTTAAAATTTTTATTTTGAACACCATCTATAGCTGTAATGATTGAACCTACGGCATCTGACGTGGCATCCTTACTTCCTGGGGAGACAATCGTATCTCCATCTAAAAAAGATAATCCTTTTTCAGGAAAAGATTTTTCTACAAAATTTATATAATCAGAATTGTGAGTTATTTCTAAAAGTGATCGGTCAAATTTTGAAGGTTTTTTCCAAATTAAATCTTTATTATCTAACTTTTTGAAATTATCAATAACTACTGTAACTCTATCAATTTTCTCTGGATGACCGTCGCCTGTATTATGATTTTGATAAGTATCTGAAGTTATTAAACCAGTTTTCATTTAAGATAGATATTCTTGATAAATAGTTTCTCGTTCTACTTTTAGCATTCCTTTAGTTCTTTCTACAAACTTATCACGCTGTTCTCTATTCTTAAAAACAAAAAAACAAACGCTATCTTTAGAGTGATAAATAGCTTTTAATTCATCATCAATATCATTAAGCTCTTTAGGGATATCTGCTTTAATGCAGATCATTAAAAGTAATTTTTAAGAATTTCAGAGTATATTTTTGTTAACTTTTTTAAGTCTGAAATAGATACTGCCTCATCTACTTTGTGCATTGTTTTACCTACTAGACCAAATTCTAAACATGGAGCAATTTTTCTAATAAATCTTGCATCTGAAGTTCCACCTGTTGTAGATAATTGAGGTTTAATTTTTGTAATTTTTTTTATTACATCTTGAATCATATAAGTTGTTTTATTAGGCTTGGTTAAAAAAGCTTCGCCTGATACACGATATTCTACTTCAAAATTAGATTTATCTTTTTTAGTAATTTTTTTGAAAATTTTATTTAATCTATTCTTTAAGCTAGAAGATGAGTGTTTATTGTTAAATCTTATGTTGAATGTGGCTCTTGCAAGTCCTGGAATAACATTATCAGCTGTATTATAGATATTAATTTTAGTTACTTCTAAATTTGTTGGTTGAAAGTCTTTTGTTCCTTTATCAAATTTTATTTCTTTTATTTCATTCAGTATTTTGATCAATGAAGTCGATGGATTTTTAGCACGATGAGGATATGCAACATGACCTTGAGTTCCAATTATAGTTAATTCAGCATTGATACTTCCTCTTCTACCAATTTTAATCATTTCACCAAGTTTATTAGGGTTTGTTGGTTCACCAACTAAGCAAAAGTCTATTTTTTCTTTTTTCTTTTTTAAGTAATCAACTACTTTTTTAGTACCATTAATTGCAACACCTTCTTCATCACCGGTAATTAATAAACTAATTGATCCGTTAATTTTTTTATTATTTGATACAAAGCTATTTACAGCAACAACCCAGCTTGCAATTGCACTTTTCATGTCATTAGCACCTCTACCAATAAGATGATTTTTTTTAATAGCTGGACTAAAAGGTTTAATCGTCCAATCTTTTATATTTCCTGGAGGTACTACATCCAAATGACCAGCAAACATAAAGTTTGGTTGAGAATTACCTAATCTTGCATATAGATTTTTAACTGGTTTAGAGTTTTTATCTTTAAACTCTAAAATCTTACATTTAAATCCAATAGCAGTTAATTTTTTAGCTAGAAATTTCATTACTCCAGCATCAATTGGTGTAATGCTTGGAAATCTTATTAGCTCTTTAGCTAATGTGATTTCATTGTAAGTTGGCATTTAGTCTCTTAATAAGTCGTTAATAGAAGTTTTAGATCTAGTTTTTTCATCAACTTGTTTAATAATTACTGCACAATATAAAGCAGGTCCTTTACCATCTTTACTTGGAAGGCTGCCTGGTACTATTACTGAATACGGTGGAATTTTTCCATAGATTACTTCACCAGTTTCTCGATAAACAATTTTTGTAGATTGACCAATAAATACACCCATAGATAATACAGATCCTTCTCCAACAATTACTCCTTCAACTATTTCTGAACGAGCTCCAATAAAACAGTTATCTTCGATGATAGTAGGGTTAGCTTGCATTGGCTCTAATACACCTCCAATTCCAGCACCACCTGATATGTGACAGTTCTTTCCTATTTGTGCACAAGATCCTACAGAAGCCCAAGTGTCCACCATAGTTCCTTCATCCACATAAGCTCCAATATTTACAAAGCAAGGCATTAGCACTGCGTTCTTTCCAATAAAAGATCCTTTTCTAACTGGAGAATTTGGAACCATTCTAAAACCAGCTTTTATATGATCTTCCTTAGTCCAATCTGCTGTTTTACCTTTTAGTAAATGAGACTTGTCATACCAACTACTATATGGGCCACTCAATGAATCCATATCATGAGTTCTAAAACTTAACATTATTGCTTTTTTAACCCACTGATTAACTACCCACTCATTACCATTTTTTTCAGCAACTCTTAGTTCACCTTTATCAACAAGTTCAATCGTTTGGTTGATGGCATCTAATATAGACTTATCAGATTGACCGTTGATGGAGTCTTTATTGTCCCAAGCTGTATTGATAATGTTTTCAAATTCTTTCATAGTTTTATTTTATTGTTAGTAGGTTAGTTTTATTGTGCTTTTAATATATTAATTTCTTGTAGAAAAGAAGGCAAGTTCCTAATCTTATAATCAATATATGGTTTATCTGCATCTTTTTTTGCAAATACCTCATCATTCTCAAGCCAGCAAGTTTTCATTCCTAAGTTTTTAGCTTGTTCTAAATTATGAGCAATATCTTCAATCAATATTGATTTTGTTGGATCTAGATCAAATTTTTCTACTATTTTTTTATAAGGTTCAATTTTTGGTTTTGGAATAAAATTTGCATCAACAATATCAAACGCTCCATCAAACAAACCATCTATACCCAGTTGTTTGGTTACATTTTCAACATGAGCATGAGAGCCATTGGTAAAAATATATTTTTTTTCTTTAATTTTAATTAATTCTTCTCGCAACAACTCATCTTTAGGAAGCCAGCTGATATCAATATCATGAACAAATTCAAGAAATTCATGTGGATCAATTTTATCGTGATTCATTAATCCTGATAATGTCGTTCCATACTCATAGAAGTATTCTTTTTGAATTTCTCTTGCTTTAATTAAATCCACGTTAAATTTCTTTGAAATAAAAGAAGACATCTTTTTATCAACTTCAGAAAAAACCTTTGTTTGTCCAGAATACAAAGTATTATCTAAGTCGAATAGCCAGTATTTAGTATCAATTAAATTTTTCATTCTCTTATTAAAGTTCCCGAACCTTTATCAGATAATAGTTCAAAAAGGAGTGAGTGATTTTTTCTTCCATCAATTATCACAACCGCCTTGACCCCATTACTTGCAACATTTAGACAATTCTTAATTTTAGGTATCATTCCACCAGAAATTACCTCTTGATCAATTAATTCATTAGCTTTTTTTGAGTTAATTTCAGGGATTAGTTTTTTTTCACTATCTAATACGCCCTCAACATCACTAATAATCATTAATCTTCTAGCTTTTAGCTCAATTGCGATCGATCCTGCAGCTGTATCGGCATTTATATTGAAAGTCTGATTATCTTTATTTAAACCTAAGGGTGCAACGACAGGTACTTCGTTTACTTTTATTGTTTCAGTTAATAGATCTTTATTAATTTCAGTAGGTGTTCCCACAAATCCAAGGTCTTTGTTTTCTTGTACGGCAGTAATTATATTATTTTCTTTTGAAGTAATTCTTTTTGCTTTGCAGGCTAACTCATTTAAAGCTTCAACAATCTCTTTATTAAATTCAATTAATACATCCTCAACTATATTGATAGTATCTTTATCGGTAACTCTTAATCCATTAATAAAGTTACTTTTAATATTAACTTCAGAAAGTTTACTATTAATTCTTTTTCCACCTCCATGAACAACTATAGGATTAAAACCAAGTTTTTTCAAAATGACTACATCTTCAATAAAAATTCCAAATAATTTTGGATCAACTAAAACACTGCCACCACACTTGATGATAATAAATTCATCATTATATTTTTCTAAGTATTTTTTTACTTCTTCAACTGTTGGGCCATCTTTAGGTAGGATGTTTATTAATTCTTCTTCTCTTAACGATGACATTTATGTTGTTTTGATAGTCATTTTTCTTTGAACAATATATTGTTGAATCATTGTGAAGATGTTGTTGAAGCTCCAGTAGATAACAAGACCTGCAGGAAATGGTGCAAGAATCACAGTTAAAAATACTGGAAAGAACATAAATATTTTAGCCTGTATAGGATCTGGCGGAGTAGGATTAAGCTTTTGTTGTATAAACATCGTGATACCCATAATGATTGGCCATGCACCTATTAACAAGAAAGAAGGTGGATCCCAAGGGAGTAAACCAAAAACATTAAATAAAGATGTTGGATCTCTATCACTTAAGTCATTTATCCATCCATAAAATGGCATGTGTCTCATTTCAATAGTTACAAATAATACTTTATATAGCGCAAAGAAAACTGGAATTTGAACCAGAATAGGAAGACAACCACTCATAGGATTAACTTTTTCTTTTTTATAAAGAGCCATCATTGCTTGTTGTAATTTCATTTTATCATCCTTGTGCAACTCTTTCAGACGAGCCATTTCAGGTGCTAATAACTTCATTTTTCCCATGGACTTAAAACTAAAGTTGGCAAGAGGAAAGAAAGCCAATCTAATACAAATAGTGACAGCAATAATTGCTAAACCGTAATTACCAAGTAATTTAAAGAAGTAATCTAATACAAAGAATAAAGGTTTTGTGATGAAATACATAAAGCCCCAATCAATCGCTAGATCAAATTTATTGATATTTAAATTTTCAGCATAACCATCAATGACATTTACTCTTTTAGCGGCAACTATAATCTGAATTTTTTCTTCAACTGAACTGTTTGCTTTAACCTCAATACCTTTGGTTGATATGTAGTTCGCTCTGAATTTATTTTTATAGTCAAAAGTTGTTTTAAACTCTTTACCCTTAGGTGGTATAACTGATGTAACCCAAAACTTATCTGAAATAGCAACAAATCCTTCTTGTGCAATTTGAGTAAACTTTTTTTCCTGAATATCGTCGTAATCTTCTTCAATTAATTGATCATCAAGTACAGATAAAAACCCTTCATGCAAAATATAAAAGCCAGATATTTCTGGTAATTTATTTCTAATTATTTGTCCGTATGAGTAAAAATTATAAGATTTATCTGATCTGTTAATTATTTTTTCTTTTACAGTAAACAAAAATTGATCATCTAAACTTATATGTTTCTCAAATGTAATACCTTGAGTATTACTCCACGTTAGTTTCACTGGACTATTATTGGTTAATTTTTTATTTCCAGAAACTTCCCAGACCGTAGAAGCATCAGGTATATCTATATTTTTATTAGCACTTACAAAACCACTTTCAATTAAATAACCATCTTCAACATTTCTTGGGTTTAATAAGGTTATTTTATCACTTCCATTAAGTTCAATATTATATTCTTTGAAAGTAAGGTCATCTATTGCTGCACCCTTTAAAGAAATTGACCCAATAACACTTCCATTTTCAAATTGAATTCTATCATTTTCTTTTAAAGCATCTGTTCTTGAAAGTTTCGCAAAGTTTTCATTTTTATCCAAGCTAGGAGTGTCTTCATTATTTTCAATTTTATTTTGTTCAGCTAGATTTTTTTTAATAGTTGTAGGATCAGGCTGAAAAAAAAGAGAGTATAAAATAATAACAGCTGCTGATAAGGATATTGCTGCAATTACGTTTCTAGTATCCATTATTTCTTAGCCTTTAATTCTTTGTTTACTGGGTCAAATCCTTCACCACCACCCAACATCTTAATAGGATGACATGAAAATATTCTTTTAGTGCTCTTTGAGATCCCTTTAATGAGCCCATATGTTCTTAAACATTCAATTGTATATTCTGAGCAAGTTGGAAGATATCTACACGAAGGAGTTAAGTAGGGGCTAATAACCATTTTATAAAATTTGATCAGGCCAATTAAAATTTTTGATATAATATTCATTACTTAATCTTTTCTATGTCTTGGAATAAAGTATCTTTTATTATCGCATATTCATTGTTTAGCATAGTCATTTTCGCAATCACAAGGTAAGAATAATTAAAGTTTATTGACAATTTTTTTACCGCTTCATTCATTATATTTCTTAATCTTCTTTTAACTTTATTTCTCTTTACGGCACCACGGATTAGTTTTTTTTTAGCTACAAAGCTAATATTTAGTTTTTTATTATCTTTATCTGCAAGAGGGCCAAAAAAAAGGGTGATATATTTATTTGAGATTTTTTTCTTCTTAAGTAAATCTTTGAAATCTTCGTTTTTAGAAAGAGCAACAATTTTGCTTTTCATTTAGTATGGTTTATTTACCTTGAGGCTTTTTTTGAGTGGATGACACCGTAAGGTTTTTACGTCCCTTATCACGTCTTCTCTTAATAAGTTTTTTCCCACCTTTAGTTGCCATCTTTGATCTGAAGCCATGCTTCTTAAGACGTTTTCCAACTTTGGGTTGATATGTTCTTTTCATAGGATTTATTTAAGTTTTTAAAATTTCGCCCTTTATAGTAATTATATGTATAAATAGCAAATAGAAGATTTTATAATACGACCAGTAAATTATGGAAAAATCAAAAAAAGTTAAGATAACTTTAGGTTTATTTTATCTTCTAGTTGTTTCATCATTTTTATACTTTTTTTTATCAAAATTCACCCTCGAAGAATTAACTAGCTATGAATTTATTAAAAATAATAGAGATTATTTTTTCGGATTAAAGCAAACTAATTTACTTTTAATTTCTCTAATATTTTTAATAGCCACAATTGTCTGGGTTGTTATGGCTGGATTTGGTTTACCGGTTGCACTTCTAGCAGGGTTTATTTTTGGTAAGTGGCTTGGAACTTTTATTCTAATAATTGGAATGACTATTGGAGCAACAATTTTATACATCATTGGAAATTATTTTTTTAAAGAAATTATTAAAGAAAAGTTTTTAAATAAATTTAAAAATTTAGAAGCTAAATTTAAAAAATCAGAATTTATTTACCTTTTAGCTTACAGGTTTATCGGAGGCATTCCTTTTGCATTATCAAATGTATTGCCTTGTATTTTTAATGTCAGAGTAAGTAATTTTTTTTGGGCAACATTAATAGGATTAACTCCACCACTATTTTTAGTTGTTTCAATTGGAAGTGGACTTGAAAAAATTATAGAGCAAAATTTAGAAGCTCCTAGAATCATTGATTTGATATATTCACCAGATATCTACATCCCAATGATTGCTTTTGGAGCTTTATTAATAGTTGCAATTGTTGCTAGAAAAATATTTTATAAAAAATAATCTGGTGCCCCCACCAAGAATCGAACTTGAAATTTATCCTTACCATGGACATGTTATGCCATTTAACTATAGGGGCTAATTTGTTATTTTATTCAAGTATTTCTATAATAAATCATTTTTTCAAAAAATTGCCTTAATTTTTTTCATATAATGATTTATACCTACGGAGGAAATTTTATGGGCATTCATTACGATTATAAATCTACTAAAGGCAATAAGCTTATGGAGAAGCAAGCTAAGAGAGAAAAAAAGCTTGCCGAAAAAAAAGCAAAACGTGAAGCTAAAGAGGGACCAAAAGTTCAAGAAGAACCAGAGAAAACTTTAGATGCATCAAAGCCTATCACTTTAGATTTTTTAACTAATCCAGATAAATAATGAATGATAAAGAAAAAAATGAGAAGTTAAGTCTGGCTCTTAAAAAAAATTTAAAAAAAAGAAAAATTTTTCAAAAAAAAAATAAGAAGAAAAGTAAATAATGTCAGTACTTTCCGATAAATCTATAAGGAGGTTAGCAGTTGAGGAATCAATGATTTCTCCTTTTATAGATAAGCAAGTAAGAGATGGTAAAATTTCTTATGGACTTAGTTCATTTGGCTATGATGCAAGAGTAGGAGATGAATTTAAGATATTTCATAATGTTAATTCTTCTATCGTTGACCCTAAGGAGTTTAGTTCAGATAATTTTGTGACTAAAAAAAGCTCTGAATATATTATTATTCCTCCTAATTCCTTCGCCCTTGGCACTACTATTGAGGTCTTTAAAATACCAAGAGATATTATGTGTATTGTTGTTGGTAAGAGTACATATGCAAGAACGGGGATTATAGTTAACGTAACTCCAATCGAATCTGAATTCTTTGGAACAGTTACTCTTGAGTTTTCTAATACCACACCACTACCAGCAAAAATTTATGCAAATGAAGGTGTTGCTCAATTTTTATTTCTAAAAGGAGATCGGTCTCCCGAAACTTCATACGCTGATCGTAAAGGAAAATACATGGGTCAAACTGGAGTAACTTTACCAAAAGTATAATCATGAAAAAATTGGAAGTCTTTGGAGCGGCAAAGCTCAAGGGACACATTAGAATTTCAGGATCTAAGAATGCATCTCTTCCTATTCTAGCTGCAACATTACTATCAAATAAAAAGATATCTTTAGCAAACCTTCCAAGAGTAAAAGATATAGAAACAATGATACTTTTATTAAAGTCATTAGGTTCAGTTATTGATGATAATAAAAAAGAATTAATTATCAAACATACTAGGCAAACAAAAACTTTTGCAGCTTATAGTTTGGTTAAAACTATGAGGGCAGGAATATTAGTTTTAGGACCATTGCTTGCTAAATTTGGTAAAGCAAAAGTTTCATTACCTGGCGGTTGTGCGATAGGAACAAGACCTGTCGATATTCATTTGCAAGCTCTATCAAAACTTGGAGTTAAATATAAAATTATTCAGGGATATGTTCACGCTAATGCACCCAAAGGATTAATAGGAGCGAATATAAAATTTCCTAAAGTTTCAGTTGGTGCTACAGAAAATTTAATTATAGCCTCATGTTTAGCTAAAGGAAAAACAACCTTATCAAATTGTGCCATTGAACCCGAAATTAAAGATCTAGTTAATTTTTTAATTAATATGGGCTGCAATATTAAGTGGACTGCAAAGAGAACAGTTAGGATTGAAGGAGTGAATAACCTTAAAGAATTAAATTATTCAGTAATGCCAGATAGAATAGAGGCTGGAACTTATTTAATAGCTGCAGCATTAACAGAAGGAAATTTGAAGATTACTGGAATTGATCCTAAGATAATAAGTACAGAAATTAATATCTTAAAAAAAGTAGGATCAAAAATTATTTTAAGAAAAAATGAAATACTTATTCAGGGAAGTAAAAAGATTAAAAGCATAAATATTAAAACATCTCCTTATCCAGGGTTTCCAACAGATTTACAGGCACAAATGATGGTATTATTGTGTAAGGCTAATAAAAAATCTCATATTAAAGAAGAAATATTTGAAAATAGATTCATGCACGTTGCGGAGTTAAATAGAATGGGAGCTAAGATTTCTATTAGTGGAAATAAAGCAACCATAGAAGGAAATATCAAATTTGAAGCAGCAGAATTAATGGCCACAGATTTAAGAGCTTCTGTATCTTTAATTCTTGCAGCACTTGCAGCTAAAGGAAAATCAGTAATTAATAGGATATATCACCTTGATAGAGGTTATGAGGATATAGAGAAGAAATTAAAAAAAGTAGGGGCTAAAATTAAGAGAATTAACTAATGGATAAAAAATATTTATCAAAAATTATAGCTACAGACAATGAGGGATTGCAAGTAATCTCAGCATGTTGCTCTGGAGCTGAAGTTAAGGTTAATGATATTAAATATCTTCAGTCAAACAAAGTTTTTTTATTATCATTAAATAGATCTAAAGTAGAAACGGATGAGAAAGATAAAAAAGTTACTAGCATTTGCAAATTCGAATTTGTGGATAGAGTTAAATCTAAAAATATTAAACAAAATGATCCTGAGGAAAAATTAGATTTAATTGGGATGGATTATTTAAAGAATAATGACAATTATGAGATAAACTTAATGTTTACAAACAACGCATACATTACATTATCAACAGAAATAATTGAAGTAACCTTAGATGACCAAAACAAAGCTGATTAATGATTAAGATATTAGATAGTAAAAAAAAAAACTTTGACAAAACTTTAGATGCATTACTGTCTAAACGAAAAAATAAAGTCCAACTTAATTCAGTTTCGGTTATTAAAATTACTAAAGATGTTAAGAAAAATGGAGATAAAGCCATCTTAAAGTATGAAAAGAGATTTAATAAAAATAGTGTTATTGCACCAAGTATAAAACAAATAAATAAAACTATTCAGTCTTTAGATCTAAAGGTTAAAAAAGCAATCGATCTTGCTTATGATAGAATTTATAAATTCCACTTGTTACAAAAATTCAAAAATATTTCTTATACGGATACACTAAAAAATAAATTAGAGTATAAATACGTGCCTATTGAATCGGTTGCAATTTATGTGCCTGGCTCAACAGCCTCATACCCTTCTAGTGTTTTAATGAATGCAATACCTGCAATTGTTGCTGGAGTGAAAAGACTAGTTATGGTTAATCCAGGTCAGAAAGGTAAACAAAATCCTGCCGTATTATATGCTGCAAAAAAATGTAAAATTAAAGAAATTTATTCAATTGGAGGACCATCTGCTATAGCAGCTGTAGCGTATGGTACTAAGAAAATTAAAAAAGTTGATAAAATTGTTGGCCCCGGAAATTCTTACGTAGCTGCAGCAAAAAAAGAAGTTTTTGGAGATGTTGGAATTGAAGGAATGATAGCAGGCCCTTCTGAAGTAACAATTGTTTGTGATAAATTTTCAAACCCTGAATGGATAGCAAGTGATCTAATAGGTCAAGCAGAACACGATAATCTTGCTCAATGTATTTTAATTTCAAAGGACAAATCAATTATTAAAAAAGTTAATGACGAAATTATTAATCAATTAAAAGAAATACCTAGAGCTGCAATTGCAAAAAATAGTTTATTTAATAATGGAATTTTAATTCATATGCAGTCTGATCAAAAAATTATTAATACAATAAATAAAATTGCTCCTGAGCACTTAGAGCTTAATATCAAGAATTATAAAAAAGTAGTGGGTAAAATTAAAAATGCAGGATCTATCTGTTTAGGAAAATATGCTGTAATGGCAATGACAGATTATAATGTTGGCCCTAATCACGTATTACCAACTAATTCTTCTGCAAGATATTCAAGTGGAGTTAGTGTTAATGAATTTTATAAAAGAATTTCATATATAAACCTATCAAAAAAAGGGATTGAAACCCTTGGTCCATCAGTTATAACACTTGCAAACTACGAGGGTTTAGCGGGACACGCTAAGTCGGTAGAAAAAAGAATTAGGAGAAAATAAATTTGTCAAAACAAGAAATGCTGTCGTTCTCAGGAATTGTTGAGGATTTATTACCGAATGCAATGTTCAGAGTTAAATTAGAAAACGGCCACATTGTTACAGCTCATGCTGCAGGCAAATTACGTAAGAACAGAATTCGAGTACTTCAAGGTGATAAGGTTCAAGTCGAAATGACACCTTACGATTTGACCAAAGGTCGTATCACTTTTAGAGGTTAATATGGGGCCCTGTAGCTCAGTTGGTAGAGCATCGGATTGAAAATCCGTGTGTCACTGGTTCGAGTCCAGTTGGGGCCACCACCACCTCTCTTAAAAATTTAAAAATAAGGTCAACGTCTTTTTATATTTATGTATTGAAAATTATTCTTAATTGTCTAAAAGACTGCTCATGATTATAAATATTACATATAGAGAGACTTCAAGAAGTACTCATAGACTTTGTTTCCATAGCCTTTAGGCTATTTATTTATAATATAATTTTAAATCCACACAAAAATAATATAAAAACAAGGAATGCCTGCGTAGTATAACGGTTAGTACGATAGTTTGTGGAACTATAGGATTTGGTTCGATTCCAAGCGCGGGTACCAAAAAAAATGAATAAAGAAAATAAACTAATTCCTGGATTACCCTCAGGATTTGAAGACCGATGGGGCAAGAAATTAATTCTCAAGAAAAAGTTAATTAGTATTATTGAAACTAATTTTATAAAATTTGGTTTTGCTGCTCTTGAAACTCCTTCATTTGAAATTTCAGAAAATATTGGATCATTTCTTGCAGATGATGATAGTAATTCTATGTCTGACGTATTCTCATTTAAAGATGGTGAAAAAAATATTACTCTTAGATATGATTTATCAAGTCCGTTAGCTAGGTTTGTTGCTCAAAACAATCAAGAATTACCTTTACCTTATAAAAGATATCAAATGGGCGATGTCTGGAGAAATGAAAAAGCGGGTAATGCTCGTTATAGAAGCTTTTTGCAATGTGACGCTGATATAGTTGGTAACGTTAATCCTGCTCAAGCAAATGCTGAACTTTGTAATTTAATTGCAAGTACTCTTCTTGCCTGTGGTTTAAAAAAAGATCAGTTCGTTGTTAACATTAGTAATAGAAAAATTGTTCAAGGTTTAATTGAAGACCTTAAAATATCTGAAGACAAAAAGATAAAAGTTATGAGGGCAATAGATAAACTTGATAAGCCTGGCTTTGGTTTAAGAGGAGTTGAAGATTTATTAAAAAAAGAAAGAGTAGATGTAAGTGGAGCTATTACAAAGGGTGCTGACTTAACTGATGATCAAGCTTCACAAATAATCAACTTCTTAAAAGTAAAAGATTTAAAAGAATTAAAAGAAAATTTAAAAAACCCTTTATCTCAAGAAGGAATTAAAGAATTAGAAGACTTGTTGGAAATAGCAAGTTATGGAGATTATTTAGATCAAATAAAGACAAACTTTACAATTGTTAGAGGGCTTGCTTATTATGACGGATTTTGTGTTGAAACAAATTTAAATTTTAAGACAACAAACAATAAAGGTAAAGAAGTCGATATAGGAAGTATTTGTTCAGGTGGACAATATAATAAATTAATTTCAAGATTTAAGGGAGTTGATATCCCTGGAACTGGAATGAGTATAGGTGTTGACCGATTATTATTTGCAATGATGCAACTTGATCAAATTGAAGTTGATGAGAAAAAACCAGCTATTATTTGTGTAATGGACGAAAAGTATTTAAAAAATTATTATGAGATTTTAAAAGTTTTAAGAGACAATAATATTAACTCTGAAATATTTTTAGACAGTAAGAAAAATCTAGGCAAACAGTTAATGTACGCGAATAAAAAACAATGCCCAGTAGCTGTTATTTGTGGTGAAAATGAATTCAAAGATAATACGATTACTTTAAAAAACCTTTTAGGGGTTAAAGGTGAAAACAATCAAATAACGTTCCCAAAAGAAAATTTAATTGATGAAATCAAAAAATTTATCTGAAAAAATCCTTAGATCAGTTAAATCTAAAGGATTTAAATATATTGATTTACCTTCAGTAATTGAAGCTAATCATATCGTTCAACGATCTGGAGAGAATTTTAGAAAGTTTATTTTTTCATTCACTGATCAAAATGGTAGCGAGCTTTGTCTAAGACCTGATCTAACTATTGGATCTTGCTTGAGATATTTAGAAAATAATCTTAAAGGAAAAGAGAAAATATTTTATAGTGGTCAGGCTTATAGAAAATCAAATAATAAAAAAGATTCTATTATTAGAGACCAAGTTGGCTTTGAGATCATTGGCTCTAAAGATGAAAAAAAAGATGATAAGGAAATTATTAATACAGCCTTAAAATCTCTGTCTAATTTACAATATTCATCAGGAACTTTAAAAATTGGTAACGTTGAGATTTTCAATTTATTAATTTCAAAACTAGATATCCCAAAAAGATGGAAATTAAGACTTTCAAGACATTTTTGGAGAGAGGAATACTTCAATGACTTATTAAAAAGGTTGGAGACAAACTCTGATGTAGACCCAACAATTGTTGAAGTTGATAAAAAGAGATATCAAAAAATGTTAAAAGATAATCAGCAAACAGTAGTTGCGGGTAGATCAATTGAAGAAATCTTGAAGAGATTTGATAATAAGATTAAAGATCCAAGAAGAGCCAGTAGAGGTAAAAATGTTTCAAAAATTATTAAAGAGTTTTTAAAAATTAATTGCCCAATAGGACAAGCTGCTGAAAAACTTAATATTTTTTTTAAAAAAAATAAAATTAACTTAGTTGTGGATCAAAAATATTTCCCAACCTCATTAAACAAAATTCAAAAATTAAATGTAGAGTTCTCGGCGTCTTTTGGGCGTCAATTAGAATATTATACAGGCATGGTGTTTAAAATTGATATTAAATCTAAATCAAAAAATATTAATGTCATCAACGGTGGACGATACGACAAACTAATTTCAGACCTTGGATCTAAAAAACAAGTTCCAGCAGTAGGAGCTGCTTTAAATTTAAATTACTAATGACAAAAAATATTATTAATATCGGAATTCCAAGTAAAGGCAGATTAAGAGCCGATATCTTAAAAATATTTAAAAAGAATAAATTAAATTTAGTCTCAGAAAGAGGTGAGAGAGATTTATTAGGATCTATTAAAAACTTAAAGAATGTTAAAGTATTATATCTTCATGCAAGGGAGATAGTTGAAAGACTTGGAGATGGCTCTTTAGATCTTGGCTTTTCTGGATATGATTTATTAAAAGAGAGTGAAATTAATATTCAAAAGAAGATAAGTGTTGTTAAGAATTATGGCTTTGGCAAAGCAACATTGGTTGTTGCTATCCCAGACCCTTGGATTGATGTTCAAACAGTTGCTGATTTAGAAGAAATTGCTTTTGAATTTAAAGATAAAAAGAAAAAAAGATTAAGAGTAGCAACAAAATATCCCAATTTAACAAGAGAGTTTTTATTTTCAAAAGGAGTTACGCAATTTAAATTAGTTAGTAGTTTAGGTGCAACTGAAGCTTACCCTTTTACTGGTTCATCTGAAATTATAACTGACATTACTTCATCTGGTGAAACTCTAAGAGCAAATAATCTTCGAATTCTCAAAGATGGTGAAATTTTAAAGTCAGAAGCTTGTATGATGGCTTCAAAATCTTCTTTAAAAAGTAGTCTGGTTAAAAAATTAGTTAAGCTACTTTCTAAGTAAAGTATCTTTTACGTAAATTAAAATAATCCTAATAATATCAAGGTTTCTAAGTACTGCATAAGCTGTAACTATAGCTCCAATAATAAGTAGTATTTTTAGTATTAAGATTAATTCCATAGAGACAGTTTTAAATAATTACATATATAAATCAAATTTTTACTATAAAATATCTCCTAGAATCATGGACATAATTTTATTAACAGTATTAGTCTTATTACTAGGAGTTGCTTTAGCAATTCTTTATCTAAACTTAAAATCTAAGCCAAAAGATGAGAGTAAAAATAAAGAAGCTGAAGAGATGGCTAATTTAAAGACAGAAATTACTTCATTAAAAGATACTTTAAATACTACTATTAATACTTCACTCGGCTCAATGTCGACGTCATTTAACAACCTATCAACCGGGGTGACTAAAGATATGACAGAGGCCTTAACAAAAGTTGATGAAAAAGTTGGTAACTTCAATAACCAAGTAGAATTACTAAATAAAAGCCAAGAAGGTATAACAAAAATTTTGGCTGGAGTTAAAAAATATGGAACTCTTGCAGAGTTTTCATTAGATGCACTGATTAAAGACTTATTACCTGCTTCTCAATTCATGACTAACGTTAAGATGAAAGAGGACACAAGTGAAAATGTGGAATTTGCAATTAAGCTTCAAGGTGATGTCTTAGTACCAGTAGACTCGCATTTTCCAGTAGAAAAATTTAAAGCAATTACCGATGGTTATGACGCGGATGATAAAAAGGCTGTTGCAGATGCAAGAGCAAAATTAGCTACTGCATTTAAAGCTAAAGCTAAAAGTGTTAATGAAAAATATATTGTTCCACCAAAAACTACAGATTTTGCAATAGTTTATGCACCAACTGAAAGCTTGTATAAAGAATTAACTGAATACCAAGATCCAACTACTAAAGAATTGTTAACTCAAGAATTAATGAAAAAACATAAAATTGTAATTTGTGGTCCTAATACTCTTTCAGCTTATTTACAATCTTTGCACATGGGCTTTCAATCATTAAAAGTTCAAAAGGGTGCAACAGAGATCTATGATCATTTAAAAATAATTAGTTCAAGATTTGGAAAACACTTTGATAATATTGTTTCTCTTAGAAAAAAATTAGAAGAAGCAATGATTGTTGTTGATAAGTTTGGAACAGATGCAAGATCGATCAGCAGAAGCCTAGAAAACATTAAAGATCCTGAACAAGTTGATAAAGCTGTTCAAACAGAAAACGTAGAAAAATTTGTTGACCATTCAAAACAAGCAAATAATTAATTTCTTTTTTTGTTAAATAACGTTTATAAAAACCATATGCAGTGGAATAATAAATTTACTTATCCAAAATCCATGAGATCAATAGTGAGTGGCTCAAGAATGTATGCTGTAAATCAACAAAAACTTCCATCAGTAACATCCATATTACAAGCAACACAAAGTGAAGAAAAAAAAGCATCTCTTGCAAATTGGAAAGCAAGAGTGGGAGCTGCCGAAGCAAATCGAATTAAAAATGACGCTTCAAGTAGAGGCACATCAATGCATTCTCATTTAGAAAAATATCTATTAGGTCAATTAAATCTAGAATTATTAGAAGAAGAAAATAAATCTAAAAAAATGGCAGATGAAATTATTGAACAAGGTATTAAAAACAAATTGTCAGAGATTTGGGGAACAGAAGCCACATTGTACTATCCAGGGAAATATGCTGGAACGTGTGATGCTTGTGGAGTGTATGAGGGACAAGAAACTATCATTGATTTTAAACAGTCCAACAAACCGAAAAAAGAAGAGTGGATTGAGGACTATTATCTTCAATTAGGGGCTTATTCATTAGCTCATAACGTTGTTTATAACTCAAATATTACCCAAGGAATTGTCCTGTTATGTACGGTTGATAATTTATTTCAAGATTTTAGAATTCAAGGTGTTAAACTAGAAGAATTTCAAAATAAGTTTTTAGAAAAAGTAGAACAATACTATCAACAAAGGAATACCAATTAATATGAATTTAGCAATATGGGACATTGAATCTAGTAGCGCCAATACTTCATGGGGAAGCATTATTGAAGTAGGAGGTATTTTAGTTGATCCAAATTTTAAAGAATTAGATCGTTTTAATTTTAGATGTAGATTGCCAGAAGGAGAAGTTCCTCAAGCAATGGCTTTAATAGTTAACAAAACTAGTGTTGATTTATTAACTAAAGGAAATTTAAGTCACTACCAAATGTTATCTCAATTAGAAGCAACATTTAAAAAATGGAGCCCAGCAATGTTCATGGGTTGGTCAAATATTGGTTTTGATGACGAGATGATAAGAAACGAATTCTTTAGAGGAATTAGATATCCATATATTACAAATGCAACTCCTAATAAAAGACATGATGGTTTAAACATTGCAAGAGGCGCTCATGCAGTCGATGAAAGTGTTGTAAAAACAGAAATAAATGCAAAAGGTAATGCAGTCATGAAACTAGAATCGTTAGCTAGAATGAATGGATTTGAATCTAGTGGAGCTCACTCAGCTTTATTTGATGCAGAGTTAACAGTTAAGGTTTTAGGTTTAATTAAAAAGAATCAACCTCAAACTTGGGATACATTTTTAAGAACAGCAAACAAGAGTGATACTGAGACAATATTTAAAACAGAGAAAATGTTTACTTTAGCTGAATATCATTTTGGTAAAAATTATAGATTTGTAGTTGCACCACTTCACCCAAAACATTGTATTCACCCAATCTACCAGTGGGGCCAAGCTTTTGATCTTAAAATTGATCCGATCCCATTATTTGATATGTCAATTTCTGAACTTAAAAGTGCTATTAAAAAATTAAAGTTTTTAAGAACTATACGATCAAACAAAGCTCCTATAATTTTAGATGCAAGTTATGGACTACAAGTTGAACCATATAGCAAACTTGATCCTGATTTAATTAAAGAGCGTGCAAAATTAGTAAATAGTAATGAGAAATTTTCTCAAAATGTTTTAACGGCATTGCGAGAAACTGCTGAAGAAAAAGCTCAATTTGATTCACAAGTTGATTTATTAGCAGAGGAGACAATTTATAAAAAATTTACCCCTCAAAAAGATACAGCTTTATTTCCAAAATGGCATGCAGCTTCTTGGAAAGATAAATTAATATTATTAGATAAATTTGAAGATGAGAGAATGGTAAGCTTTGGAAAAAAGATAATATATCAAGAATCACCAGATACACTGCCTGCTGATATGTTTAAGACTATTAAACGTGGAATAGCTGAAAGAATATTAAGCGATGAGAAGGAAAAATGGTGGACATGCAAAGAATTTTATTTTGAGTGTGATAATTTAAGAGACAGATATACCAACGAAAAAGATGAGAAAAAGCTCAAGTTTTTAGACGAAATTAATGAGTTTGTTGAAGGTATTCAGAAAAAATACGAGCAGGCATAATTGACCTTTGTTAATTAACTAAAAAAATCCCTTTTTACATATTGAATAAATAGAATAAAAATTTATATAAGAAGCATGCTTATAGATTTTAAAGACGAAGAATTTGAAACAAAAATTAAGAATGAAGATATCTCTGTAGTTCAATTTTCTGCAGAATGGTGTGCTCCATGTAAGAGTCTTAAACCCATCATGGATAAGTTTTCAGATAGCTACAAAGATAAAGCTAGCTTTTATTATGCTGACATTGAAAACGGTGGAATTAATACTGGTTCAGCCGCTGGTGTAAGAGGTGTACCAACTGTTATTGTTTACAAAAAAGGTGTTGAAGTAGACAGAAAAGTTGGTGGAGTTGCCGAGAGCCAAATGAAAGAATTTCTAGATAAGAATATCTAGTTTAAGTTTAAAACTTCTCCCGCAAGATACAAAGACCCTGTAATTAAAATAATATCATTTTCTTGAAGATCAATTGAATTAATTGCTTGTTCAACAGAATTTTTGTAATTAATATTTTCGAAATTTTTAATTTTCTTCTTAAGTTCATTCCCCTTAATAGCATTAGGTTGATTGGGAATATCAATTGTTGTTAATGATTTAATATTTTTAAAGTAACTCATATATTCATTGTGGTCTTTATTAGCCATCATTCCTAAAATAACATGTTTGTTACAATTTAAACTTTGAAGATATTCATTTAATACCTTTGCCCCAAGTGGGTTATGAGACCCATCTATAAATAATAAATTATTGCTAGTTAAATCTTTTAATTTTCCAGATTTTAACTCTTGAAGCCGTGCGATACTTTCTATTTTAGTGATACCACTCTTAATATGTTCGTCAGTTATTTTATAATCTATTAATTGTCTAGCGGTTGCAATTGCAGTAGAGACATTTTCCAATTGAAATTCTCCTGGTAGATTAGGTTTTGGAAGTTTAAGAGCACCAAATTCATCTTCAAAATAAAAAAAATTATTTTCTTTTAATGTAAAATTATAATTTTTATTAAAGATTATTTTTTTAGAAGAATTATCTTTAATTGTATCTTCAATACTTTTACTAATTTCATTTGAGCTTTGTTTTGCAACAATGATTTTAGAGTTTAATAAAGTGGATGTTTTCTCAAATATTATTTTGTCAACTGTTTGCTCTTCTTTTGGAAGCCAATCTAAGTGATCAAGACCAATAGCCGTTACAATGCTAGCTAAGTTTTTCTTTAAAATATTGGTAGCATCAAATCTATGAAATAGACCTGACTCAATTAAGTTAATGTTTCCAGGGTATTTCTTTGCATAATGAAGGTAAGCAACAGTTAAAATTTCAAAGAAAGTAATTTGTGTTTGATTATTAGCCTCTTCTATTTCAGAAAAAAGATTGGCCAATTCATCATCTGTTAATGGTTTGTTGTTAAAGACAAATCTTTCGTTAATTTTTTGAATGTGAGGGCTAGTATAAATATTACATTTATAATTTGCTTCTTTTAAAATTGCATAAAGTGCTTGGATTGTTGAAAACTTTCCATTTGTCCCAACAATTGAAATACAATTAATTTTGTCTTGAGGATTACCTAATTTCTCTAAAAGATTTCTAGTTCGATCTAGGCTTAGATCAATCTCTTTAGGATGCAGCTTTTGTAAGCGTTCTACTATCTTCTGAAGTTTCATTTTCTGATGAATTTATAGCAGAATTTTTCTTTAACAATATTGATAATAATGATCCAATTTTTTCTCTTAGATCTTTTCTCTCGACAATCATATCGATAAATCCTGATTTCTGAACGTACTCACTTCTTTGAAAGCCTTCTGGTAACTCTTCTCTTACAGTTCCTTGAATTACTCTAGCTCCTGCAAAAGCTATAAGAGCTCCCGGTTCTGCTAAGTGTAGATCACCCAACATTGCATATGAAGCTGTAATACCACCTGCTGTAGGATCAGTTAACACAACAATGTAGGGTAAATTATTTTTCTTTAGTTCGTTAATTGCCAGTGTCGTTCTTGTCATTTGGCTTAATGATATAAGACTTTCCATCATCCTCATTCCACCACCAGAAGTAAACACTACAAAAGGTTGTTCATTTTCTATTGCATGTTGAATTCCGTATAAAAAAGCTTCACCTTCTGCAGCACCAATTGAGCCACCTACAAAATCAAAATCAGATGCAATAGCTGTAATTTTTAAATTTAGAATATTGGTATTAACAACCATCATTCCACAATCCATACCAGTTTTTTTTCTAGCAGCTTTTAATCTATCTTTATAAGGTTTTGCATCATTCCAATTTAAAGGATCATCTTGAGGAATGGGTGTTTTTAAAACTTCATAATTGTTTTTGCCAAATATAATATCAAATCTTTGACGTGGGCTTATTCTGTGGTGTTTGTTACAAGATGGGCAAACCCATAAGTTTTCTTCTAAATCTTTTTTTAAGATAGGCCCTTTACAACATGAGGTCCAATCACTATTAGCTATTTCAGTTTTAGTTGCACGTTCTTTAATGATAGTTTTTATCTTCTCACCAAATCTTAAAGTTTTTTTAATCCAATTCATGCTATTTTTTTTCTTAACTTTAACACAATATTAGTTACATTTGTGACAGGATTTTGGCGTTTTTTAATAGAATTTGATATTTCTTTACACAAAGCACTACCAACCACCAATCCATCAGCCTTTCTTAAAGATGCTATAGTTTTTTCAGTGATCCCAAAGCCTATTACAATATTCTTATTCTTGTTAAGGCTTTTAATCTTATTGTAACGCTCTAATATTTTTTTAGGTGAAACCTTTAGCTTGCCGCCAGTCGTTGAGAGCATACTGATATAATAAACCATATCATGAGAGTCTTTTATAATTTTTTTCATTCTACTTGGAGAGGTAGTGGGAGATACTAATTGAATAAAACTAATACCTTTTTTCTTACATTTTTTTGCAAATTCTTTATTTTCTGGATAAGGAAGATCAACAACAATTAAACCATCTACTCCTACTTTTTTACAAATATTTATAAAGTTATTATCTCCATATTGATAAATCATATTATAATAACCCATCAATATTACGGGCTTTGATTGTTTTGATTTTTTAAAATCTTTAACTATTGAAAAAACATCTTTAATTTTAATACCATTTTTTAAAGCTCTATAAGCACTTGATTGAATCTGGCCACCATCTGCAATTGGAGTATTATGAGGAAATCCTATTTCACAAATATCAGCATATTTTGCAATTGATTTTAATATTTCAAGAGATTTTTTTTTACTATTATCACCAGCTACTGTGTAAGTTAGTAATGCAGGTCTTTTTTCAGTTTTTACTTTTTTAAATGCTAAATTAATTAATGACATCTTAGTTAATTTTTCCCAATCTTTCTTTTAAAATATCACGATCTTTTTTAGCATCACCACACGAGTTTACTATAATGATAGTATCTTTATTTAATTTTGGTGCAATTTTTATAGCTTCTGCAAAAGCATGACTTGGTTCAAGACTTGGGTTTATTTTTTCAAGTTTTGTAACTAGTTTGTAAGCATTTAAAGCATCCTCATCAGTTGCGGACGTATATCTTGCTCTCTTAACATCTTTTAAGAAACAGTGAATAGGTGATACTCCAGGATAATCTAATCCAGCAGAAATAGAAGCGGTATCATTAATTTGTCCTTCACTATTTTGACAAACATAGGCTGCAGCTCCGTGCAATATTCCAAGTTTAGCACCATTAGTTAGAGGTGCCGCATGTAGTTTTGAATTTTTTGGTCCACCAGCTTCAACACCGATTAATTCAATTTGTTTTTTATCATAATCAATAAACTCACTCCAAAAACCATAAGCTGAACTTCCACCACCCACACAATTAATAAGTTTAATTTTTTTAGGTATCTTTTTAAACTCAAACTGTATTTGAATTTTTAACTCTCTTGAAATTTGAGCTGTACTCCAGCCACAAATTTTAACAAATATGTTAGGACCAACTGTTGATCCAACACACATATGGGTGTTATCACAATTTGAAACCCAGTAACGCATGCACTCACTAACAGCATCTACTAATGTTTGGCTCCCTGAATAAACAGGCACAACTTCTGCACCATTCTTTTTCATCGCGTCTACATTAGGCTTTTGTCTTTTTATATCTTTTGCACCCATGAATATTTTACATTTAAGGCCAAACTTTTTAGCAGCCATACTCAGCATCTTCCCAGCGTAGCCTGCGCCTGTATCACCAACGACATATTTTTTGCCTGCCTTTTGAGCAATAAGGCAATGAACTGTTGCATTGTAGATTTTATGAGCTCCTCCGTTCGCCTCTGACACCATTTTGGCATATATTTGGGCTCCACCTAGTTGATCTGATAGGTTTTGAAGTTTAATAAATGAAGTAGGAGAGCCTATATAGTTTTTAAAATAATAGTTTCTTTTTTTAAGGAATTTCTTATCATATCTAAGCTTTTCAAAAAGTTCAGTTAAGTCCTCAATAGGCTTTTTTAAAGTTTCAGGTATAAAATTACCACCAAACTTACTGCCCCAAAATCCACTTTTATTGTGTTGATCAATTAAAGGAATTTTTTTTTTAAGCTTCATTGTTAATTAGTTTAATTCTTTTTAAAAAAATATTAATTTTTGAAATATCTTTTAATCCAGATGTTTCTAGACCTCCAGAAATATCTATAATGTCTGCTATTTCTTTGTAATTTTCAAGGCTATCTTCAATTTGAATATTCCCAGCTAGCATTAATTCTTTATTAATTTTAATATTCTTAATTAATTGATGATCAAAGGACATACTTTTTTCATAACCTTTACTATCAAATAGCACTATGTCTGCAAGTTCATTATATTCCAAATATTTAACTGTATCGTTTTGATTCTTTACAGTTATCGCAACAATAATCTTTTTATTATATTTTTCCTTGATTGATTTAACTTCAGCAGGTGTGCAATCATAAAGTTGATAATAGTCGAATGGTAAATTTTTTATTTTTTCTAAAATATTTTGAGTGGGCTTAACTAATACAGCAACATATTCTGATTTCTTTTTATCAACCTTTAATAGCTCTTTAAGCTTATCATGTTCAACAAATCTTTTTGATTTAGGCCAATTACAAATAAACCCTATCATCTTAGGTGGAGTAGGATGGGAAGTTAAAAATTCTAAAGTTTTAGAGTCAGAAATCCCACAAATCTTGCAGGGTTGGATCATTGATTTAAATGATTAATTAATCTTTTAATATTATTTTTGATATTACCCTTTACTAATGATCTACCCATTACAATACCAGAAACTTTATTTTTAAAAGCATCATTGGGAGTCATTACTCTAGACTGATCATTCGCATCATCTCCAGGTAATCTTATTCCTGGTGTAATAATAAATAAGTTTTTATATTTTTTCCTAACTATTTTTGCCTCTTGTGCAGAGCAAACAATTCCAGCCGCACCTGATTTTTTTATAAGACCAGCTTGTTTTAATACTAATTGCTCTACTGTTCTGGTATGACCAATTTCTTTTAGTGATTTGTTGTTAAGGCTTGTTAAGATTGTAACTCCTAATACTTTTAAGTTTTTGTTAATTATTTTAGCTTTGTTTGTAATAGCCTTAAGCATTTCAAGACCACCATTTGCATGAACTGTAATATATCTGCACTTTTTTAAATCTTTTAAACTATCCATTGCTGATAAAGCAGTTTGTGGAATGTCATTTATTTTTAAATCTAAGAAATAATCTTTTTTAAAATTTTGAAGAAAGGTTCTCCCATTTTTTGAATAAAAAAACTGTAAGCCAAATTTTGGAATTATTTGAAGTTTATTAGTTTTTGTATGGTTAATTATTTTTTTTATTTCTTTTAAGCTTGATGTATCACAAGCAATAAAAATTTTTTTATTCGTCATTGTTTAATTTTTTAAACATTTCCTTAGACATTTTAAAGTGAATTGTTTTTTTTTCAGGTGTATTTACTTTCTCTCCAGTTTTGGGATTTCTTGATATTCTTGCTTTTTGAATATTGGTTGAAAACATTCCAAAACCTCTTAATTCAACACGATCTCCACGTTTAAGAGCCTGCTTTATTTCAGTAAGAATAATATCAGTAAACTTTTCTAGGTCTTTTTTTAAAAAATTTGGATAGTTATTAGCGAGTTGTTTTAGAAGCTTTGATTTTACAATAGCCAATTTTTATTCGTCTTTTTTTTTCTTTTTCTCTAAATCATCAGATAATGATGAGAAAGGTAAGTTTTTACCACTTGCTTCAGAACCATAAGTATCTAATGCAACTTTACGCTCAATTTCTTCTAAAAGCTTAATACTTAATGTTGCTTTTCTCTTATCTAAATCTAACTCTTGAATAGCACAGTCAATTCTTTCTCCACCAGTAAATCTAGCAGGTCTTGCATCAGCAGCATTAATAGCTATTGCAGATTTTTTAATAATGAAATCCATTTCACAACCTTCTGGTCTTACAACAAGGCCTTTGTTGTCTGTTGAGATAATTTTAACTGTAATAGTTTGTTTAATTTTTTTATCATTAAACCAGTCAAAAGGGTCTGGTTGAGTTTGACGTAAGCCAACTCTAACTTTTTGTTCTGCAGCTTTTACTTCTAAAACTTTAACTTTTAATTTATCGCCAATTTTATATTTAGCCAATTCTTCTTCACCATTATTTAGGTAAGTTAAATCATTACAATGCAAGAAAGCATCGATATCTAAACCATCAACTTTTAAGAAAATAGAATATTCATTTTTACTTGCAACTTCTCCATCAACTTCAGATCCAATTGGGTAAGTTTTTTCAAACGTTTCAAAAGGGTTATCAGTTGTTAAACGGTGAGATATTGCTACTCTTCTTTTTTCTTTATCAATTTCAGTGATTACACAATTAATTTCGTCACCAATTTTAAACATTTTTTTTGCAGAAACATTTTTTTTAGTCCAACTTAATTCACTTGAGTGCAATAAAGTTGATAATCCTTTTTCAAGCTCACAAAAAGCTCCAAAGTCCATAAGCTTAACTACTTTTACTTTGTAAATTTTATTTAGTTCATAATTTGAAATATTTTCAAAAGGGTCTGGTGTAAGTTGTTTTACTGAACAACCAACTTGAAGCTTTTCAAGATCAACACTAATTACTTTAAGATCATGCTTCTCACCGATTGTAAAAACTTCATCAGGGTGATTAACTCTTGAATAAGAAATTTCTTGCAAGTGAACCAAAACATCAATCTCACCGTTAACACTAAAGAAACAACCAAATGAACTGTAGCCTTTTACTTCAGCATCTTTAATTAAATCTCCAACTTTGAATTTTTCAACAATTTTAATCTTATCTTCTTTTTTAAATGAAGAAATTATTTCTCTTCTAGAAACACATGCGTTTCCTCTGACTTTGTCTAATTTTATTAGTGCAAATTTTTGAGGCTCATTCATTAAATGACTGATGTCTTTTAATGGTTTGTCTGAAATTTGAGATCCAGGTAAAAACATTAAAGAACCAGTATCGATGTGTTCAACTATACATCCACCTTTGACACGTCCAGTAATTTTACCCATGATAGGTTCATTTTTTTCATAAGCTTCAACAAGCTTATCCCAACCTTGAATTTTTTGAGCTTTTGAAGCTGATACTAATACTTCACCTTTTTTATCTTCTAATCTTTCCAGAAGAACAGAAATTTTTTCACCTATTTTTGCTTTATCAAGCATACCCATACTTTTTAGTTCATTGATATCCAAGATAGGCTCTGATTTTAAACCTGGTACTTCAAGAAATACAAAGTTATCAGTAACTTTATTTACTACACCAGTAATGATTTTTCCTTCTTCAAGATTTGCTGTTTTAGTAAATTGTGAATTTAGTAGTTGTTCGAACTCTTTAGAGGCTGGGTTTGAAAGGTCTTTATAAATTTCCATTAAGCTTTTAGTTTCCTATCTATAATTTGTTTAATTTTTAAAAAGCATGATCTTTTAGTTAAATTTGTAGTATTAATCAAGATCGAATCTCGAGTTCTCATAAGAGGTGAAACTTTTCTGTTATAGTCACTTTTGTCACGGTTTTTGATACTTTTTAGGACTTCATTAAATGATATTTTCTTATTTAGTCCTTTTAACTCTTTATATCTCCTTAAAGCTCTAGTCTTAGTATTTGCCGTTATAAAAAATTTAAAATCAGCATCGGGAATTATCTTATAAGTTATGTCTCTTCCATCTAAACAAGATCCATTATACTTTTTGAGAGGGTGATAAGCACTTTTAATTTGGAATGCATGAACAAGTTTTCTTATTTTTTTATCTTTTGATATAATTGATGCCATTGTTCCAACTTCATCTGATAATAATTTTTTATTTTGTAAATCTTTCATAGTTAATTTGAGCATCTTTTTTTTTATCAAACCATGACTATATTTATTTGGTTGAGCAAGTTTAATATTTGCAATTAATCTATAAATTTTTCCTGTATCCAAATAAAATAAGTTAAAATGTTTAGAAATTAATTTTGCTTGAGTGCCAGCACCAGCAGCAGCAGGCGAGTCTATCGCAATTTTTATTTTTTTTTTTAATTTCATATTGGTGAATGATTTATATCTTTAACTATTTTCAAAAAAGATGGAAAGGAAGTATTTATAGAATCTTTATCATAAATTTTCCATTTTCCCCCAAGGGTTAAGGCAGCAATTGTACTCATCATAAAAACTCTATGATCCTTTAGATAGTTTTTAATAGTTATTGGTTTTTTTATTTCCAAATTAGGTTGCCCATAAATCTTAATAGAATCTTCTGTTAAATCTGTTTTTATGCCCATCATATTTAAAATTTTAGAACCCCAAATTAACCTTGGACTTTCTTTTTGGTTTAGTTCTGAAAGATCTTTAAAATAAGAAACACCCTTTGCTTTTGCTGCAATTAAAAAAATAACTAAAAATTCATCTATGGCACTACTATTTAACTCTGCCGGACAATTAATGGCTTTAAGTTTTTTTGAACTTTTTACTAAAATATCAGAGATTTTTTCTCCTCTATATTTTTTTTGGTTTTTAATTGTTATTTGGGCTCCCATTTTTTTTAAGATTGTAATAACTCCTACTCTAGATGGATTGATATTTACATTCTTTATTAAAAGTTTTGAATCATTAGCAAGTGTTGTTAGTACCATAAAAAAAGCACTTGAACTTATGTCTCCTGGAATTTGATAATTAAAAGCATTAATTTTTTTTGGTTTTTTAATATCTATGAAATCAAATTTTTTAGTATTTCTTACTTTGATTGGAATCTTTAAATATTTAAAAAGTAACTCTGAATGGTTTCTAGATTTTTTTGCTTTAATGGAAGTTGTTCCTGATGCATTTAGTGCTGCAAGCATTATGCTACTTTTGCATTGAGCTGAGCCCTTGTTCTCCAAATACTCAATACCCTCTGCTGATTGTGTACCAAGAATTGTTAAAGGTAGTTTATTTTTTATTTTATAAGAAAATTTAACCCCAAATTTCTCTAAAGGTATGGTTACTCTTGAAAAGTCTCTTTTAGATAAACTTTTATCTCCAATTATCTTTATTTTTTTAGGAGATTTAATTAAAAGGCCTAGAATTAATCTACCAAGTGTTCCAGAGTTTTTAGCATCTATTGTTAAGTTTTTTTTATATTTAAAGCCATTAATTCCATTACCGACTATTTCACAGTAATTTTTTTTTATCCTCACTTTTATGCCAAGTTTTTTGATGCTATCAATTGCAGCCAACACATCTTCTGACATTAAAAGGTTGTAACCTTTAGATTTTCCAATTGCTTGAGATGCTAAAAGAACCCATCTTATGCTTAAACTCTTGTCCCCAGCAACTTGTATCTGTTTATTAAATTTTTTTATCTTATTTTTAATTATGAGTGTTTTCGGCATACTTTAATTAAACTTAAAAGAGTCACCAAAATAGGCATTTTTAGCTTCAGTATTATTAATTAATTCATTAGGAGATCCTTGCGCTATAATTTTACAGTTAGATAAAATCACTGCAACGTCTACACAAGAAAGTAGATCACGCGCTTGGTGATCACAAATACAAATAGTTATATTATTTTCTGTTTGCAAATTAACAATAATTTCTTGTAGCATTTTAATAGTCAGAACATCTAGCGCCGCAAAACACTCATCAAGTAAAAGTACTTTTGGGTCGCTTAATAAAGCCAGAGCAATTACTAGTTTCTTTTTCTGCCCACCGGATAGAAATTTTGCTTTTATATCTCTGATAGCGTCTAATTCAAATTTAGCTATAAGCTGACCAATTTTATGGTAAATTAAATTTTTATCCTCAATTACAATTTCTGCTATTGCTTTTAAATTTTCTAATAAAGTAAGATCACTAAAATAACCTCCATATTGAGGAACATACCCAATTTTAAATTTTGTTGTTCTCAAGTATATTGGGTAATCAATAACATCTATCCCTTCAAACTTTATTTTGCCGTGGTCAGGCTTAATTAGACCTGTGATTAAATTAAAAATCGTTGATTTTCCAACTCCATTAGGTCCCAACATTCCTAAAATTTGTCCATGATTAATCTTAAAGCTTACATTGTCTAAAATTTTTCTCTTGCCAAATGATAATGATATATTTTCTATAGTTATCAAGGGCTGAGGGTTTTTAAAAGATTTAATTCTAAATTTTTTAATTACACCCATATTATTTAGTTCCTTCAATTAAAACTTTTTCTTTAGCATCATTCATAAAAATTTTAGTATCTTTAGTGGTAAGATTCATTTCAAGTTTATCAGCAAATAAATTTGTTTTCTCCCCAGTATAAATAACGTTTGTAGTAAAAATTCCAAGGTTAGTTAAAAAAGAAAGATCTAAGTATTCCCCAGTTATTTTATGTCCTGGGTAAATAACTATTACATTTTCAGAAAAAATAGTATCATAATTTTTTAAATTATATTTCCCAAAATTAGAAGTAATTTTGACCGCATCTTTATCTTTTATAAAAATAAAAGCCACAACTTCTCTTAAAAACATCACATCAGAATTTTCAATTTTAATTTCAGCTTGTTTTGCAGTGATTTGATATTTATTGCCTTTAGCGTCAGTAGAAACATAATTAATATCATCAATATAAGTTGATGTGCTATTTTGATTTTCATCAATTTTTTCTATAATTGGAGTTTTCTTTACATCTTTAAAACTCTTATTGAAGTATTTTAAATAAAACCATAATGAAATGATGGC
This sequence comes from Candidatus Pelagibacter sp. Uisw_094, assembly GCF_047729535.1. GTDB lineage: Bacteria > Pseudomonadota > Alphaproteobacteria > Pelagibacterales > Pelagibacteraceae > Pelagibacter. The sequence goes on from NZ_CP159823.1 coordinate 91,822, forward strand.
AATAACAAGAACCATTATAACTTGTAGGCCTGTCTTTTTGTTCATTTAATGAATGTTTGACCGAAGTATGTTGTGAATATGTAAAATTCCAACAGTTTTTTTTTGTTCTTATTTTTGTGAACACATAGAGAGGTGATTTTCTTTGCATTCATTATAGATAAAGCTTTTTCAGCAAGAGTGTCCTGATTGATGCTGATAGGATTTTTAGTCATAACCTTTTTGACAGATAGATCTTGGAGATTATTGCTCATTTCATTAAATCTTCTAATTTGGCCATCTGTAATTATTCCCGTGGTGATTTTCTTATTGTTTTGAACAATTAAAGTACCAAGTTTTTTGTTTGAAATAATTTGTAAAGCTTTTTTCATATTTAAGTTTTCATTTACGAATGGAATTTTATTTCCTATGATCATTAACTCTTCAACAGTTCTAAGTTGTGCACCAAGATTTCCAGAAGGATGAAATTTTTTAAAATCTTTTTTATTAATATTTTTTTTATTCAATACAGCAACTGCTAACGCATCACCTATACTCAATTGATTAATCGTACTTGAAGTTGGAACAATACCTAGACCAGCCTCAGTTACCTCTGGTATAAGGAGTTTGATATCAGAAGCTTTATATAATATCGAATTTTTTTTAGACATTATTCCTATTAGTGTAATTTTATTTCGATTTGCATATTTTATAATATTTTTTAGTTCTTCCGTAGAACCGGAATAACTTATTAAAATTAAAATATCTTTTTTTGAAATGCTGCCAAGATCACCATGAGAACAGTCGTTTGCAGATAGTGAAAATGAAGGTGTTCCAACAGAAGAAAGTGTTGCTGAAATTTTTGCTGCTATTAATCCACTTTTACCAACTCCACATAATATCACTTTAGATTGACAGTTTGCTAATGATTCTACTGCTTCATTAAAGGAATTATTAATTGAATTCTTTAATTTTTGTAGAGCTTTGATTTCAAGATCAATTACACTTTTTGCAATTTTTTTATAATTTTCTTTGTTCATCTAATGAGACCATATATCGTCTTTAAATAAAGCCAGATCAAGATCAACTCTAGTTTTTAGAAATGTTAAACATCTTTTATATAAATCAATTCTTTTTTCTCTTACAAGAATTTTATTTAATTCTTCGTGAATTTTATGTAAATAAATAACATCATTGGCACAATATTTTAATTGTGCTGGAGATAGCTCTCCTCCAAAATCTGAACTTTGAAATTGTTTGCTTACATCGACGTTCATAAATTCTTTAATTAACGTTTTTAGGGAGTGACTATCTGAATAGGATCTAGCTAATTTTGAAGCAATTTTTGTATCAAGAATATTATTAGTCTCTGTCTTAAGGTAATGCTTTATGTGAGCCATGTCCGCCCTACCATAATGAAATATTTTGGTGATTGATTTGTCAGTAAGAACTTTATTTAAGTTCGGAGCATCATATTTTTCCCTATCAAGCTGGACAATATGAGCATCAGATTTACCAGTCGATATTTGAATAAGACATAAAGGATCACGCTTAACATTGAGACCCATAAACTCTCCATCAACTGCTATAATATTGCCTAAATCTAAATCTTCTGGTAGATCACTCTTGTGAAGTTTAATATCAATATTCATTTTTAATTATATATATATGAAAGCAAAAAATTGTCTAATTTTTGGCGGTAGTGGTCAAATAGGTCGTCATTTAATAAGAAAGCTTACTAAAAATAATTATAAAGTAACTGTGGTTACTAGAAACCTTCATCAAAAAGGATATGCAATAAAGACCCAAGCTAATGCAGGCTACATAGATATTGTTGAAGCTAATATCTTTGACGAAAAAAAAATTAGAAAGCTTTTCTCTCAAACTGATATTTGTATTAATTTAATTGGTATTTTGTATGAAAGTGGCAAGGGTAATACTTTCAAAAATATTCACTCTATTTTTCCGTCTATTTTAGCTAAATTATGTAAAGAATATAAAGTTCAGCAATTTATTCATTTGTCAGCATTGGGGATAAATAATGCAATAGATTCAGAGTATGCAAAAAGTAAATTAGATGGTGAACTTAGTATTCAAAAAAATTTTCCTTTAGCAACAATATTAAGGCCTTCTGTAGTTTATTCAGTTGATGATAATTTTACTACGTCTTTTATGACTTTACTAAGTAGGCTTCCGTTTTTTCCACTTTATTATAATGGATCGACTAAATTTGCTCCAATACATTGTTCAGATTTAACAGATACTATTTATCATGTTATTTCTAAAAATATTTACTCTAAAATTGTAGAGTGTGTTGGACCTGACATCTTATCTTTAAAGGAAATTTTAAAAAAATTATTACATTTAATAGGTAAAAAAAGATTATTAGTTCCATTACCTCTTTTTGCAGCAACTATGTCTGCTAAAATATTTCAATTGTTTCCAAAGCCACTTCTAACAATGGATCAGCTTACACTTTTAAAATATGACAATGTTCCTTCGGGTAAATATCAAACTAATGCTGATATTGGAGTTCCAAGTATGAGAGTATTTGATAGTGAAGTGGAAAAATATAGCTATATGTGGAGAGAAGGTGGACAATTTTCTACAAAAAAATATAACCCTACTAATTCTTAATAGAATTTCTTATACTAAAATTGTATAATTATTTATGATAATTAATATCATTTATTTTTTAATATTTTCAATTTTCTCTTTCCTAATTTATCTAATCATAAAATCTCTAATCAGAGGGTTTAATGGAAAGAATAAGAAATAAAAAATAAGATTAACTAAATTTAAAAATTATTAAGCAGTGTTAATTTTCTTGTCATTATACTGAGGTGTCTCTTCATCTTTGTCAGTTGTAGGCTCTTCTTTTCTTCCTTTTGGCTGATAGGCGTATAATAAATGAAGTTTGCAATATGAAAAATCTTTTAGAGACGATCGTCCACAAAAATAAAATGATTGTTCTTCAGGATGTCCTACAGGCCATTTACAAGAGCTCTCATCTAGTTCCTCTAATTTCTTAGGATTTTCTGGTTCAAAATCTTTTTCAATAATTAAGGATTGAAACTTACTTTTTCTGCCTCTTCTTTGTTTGGAAGAATTTTCCTCCGAACTATTATCAAAGTTTTGACTTGAAGATGCATTTCTAGTTTTAATTTTTGATGATAAATTTAATCTGTGAGCTTTGCCAATTACTGCATTTCTACTAATACCACCAATTATTTCAGCGATTTGGCTTGCAGTGCTTCCTTTACCCCAAAGTTCTTTTAACTTTTCTACTTTTTCTTCGTTCCAGCTCATAATCTATATTTAGTATGCTAATTAATTTTATAACTATATACAGATCACACAAGATTAAAAAAAAGACAATGGATTTTTCTATTTTATACACATCTTTTTTTAAAATTTATATATGATTACTTATGGTTGAATTGAATAAAAAATATCATATTGGAGTTAAAAAGTTTGGCTTTGTAAATTGGATTGGCTTTAAAAGTCTATGGCTTAAAGAGTGCAATAGGTTCATGGTAGTTTGGCAACAAACATTGCTATCTCCACTTGTATCAAGTTTATTATTTTTATCAGTTTTATCCCTAGCTTTGGGCAGTAATAGAGGGGATGTACTTGGTTATTCTTTTATAAGTTTTTTAGCACCGGGACTAGTTGCAATGAGTATTTTGGGCCAATCATTCAGTCATTCAGTTTCTTCACTAATGATTGGAAAAATTCAAGGGAATATTGTTGATATGCTTTATGCACCATTATCAGCACTTGAAGTTTCAATGGCAATAATACTAGCAGCCTTAACAAGAAGTTTTTTAATAGCTACAATTTCAATAGGTGTTTTTTCTCTAATAGTTGAAATACCAATATATAATATTTTATATATTTTTGTCTTTGGTTTTTTAGGAGCATTTATTTTGGGAAGCTTAGGTTTTATTACTGGTCTTTGGGCTGAAAAGTTTGATCATACGGCAACAGTCACTAATTTTGTTATTACACCCCTAAGTTTTTTATCTGGAGTATTTTATTCAATAGATAAACTTCCACAATTTTTTCAAACGATAAGTCATATTAATCCATTTTTTTATATGATTGATGGTTTTAGATATGGCTTTTTAGGTAAGTCAGATGGTTCAATAAATATAGGATTGATATATTTATCAATACTAAGTGTTTTAATTTGGTATGTTGCTTTTCTTCTTTACAAAAAAGGTTATAAAATTAAATCTTAGTTAATGAGCGCTTTAGCAAAAAATTATAATAGAAGACCAATTTCCTTTAAATATGGAAAGGGAAGTTTTTTATATTCTACTAATGGAAAAAAATATTTAGACTTTGTTCAGGGAATAGCAGTTAATTCCTTGGGGCATGCAAACCCATATTTAATAAAAGCAGTTAATAAACAATCAAAAAAACTTTGGCACGTTTCTAATGCTTTTATCATTCCGGAGGGAGAAAAATTAGCTAAAAGATTAGCCAAAAAAACTTTTGCAGATTTTATTATTTTTCAAAATAGTGGAGCAGAAGCTACAGAAGCTGCAATTAAAGTTGCCAGAAGATATTTTTATTCGATAGGACAACCTTCAAAGAATAGAATTCTTTGTGTTAAAAATTCATTTCATGGAAGAACGTTAGCTACAATTTATGCTAGCGGATCTAAGAAGATGACGGAAGGTTTTGGACCAAAAGTGGATGGGTTTGATCATTTTGAATTTGGAAACCATAAGGATTTTAAGAAAAAAATAACAAAAAGAACAGCTGCAATTATGGTTGAAACCGTGATGGGAGAAGGGGGAATTAAAACTATTCCCAATTGGTGTTTAAAAGAATTAAGAAAAATTTGTGATAAGAAAAAAATTTTATTGATTTTAGATGAGGTGCAGTGTGGAATTGGCAGAAGTGGAAATTTTTTTGCATTCGAACATTCAAAGATTAAGCCTGATATTGTACCAATAGCAAAAGGTATTGGAGGTGGGTTTCCATTGGGTGCGGTCTTAATGAATAAAAAAGTAGCATCAGGAATGACAGCTGGAACTCATGGGTCAACATTTGGTGGTAACCCACTGGCTATGTCTGTTGGAAATGCTGTTTTAGATCAAATATTAAAAAAAGGGTTTCTTTCAAATGTTAAAAAATTATCAAAATACTTTCATTCAGAATTAAATAAATTGAGAAAAGATTTTCCTAAAGTAATTAAAGAAGTAAGAGGTGTTGGTTTACTAATAGGACTACAACTTCATAATGATCAAACAAAATTTATACAGAAACTAATGAATAATAAATTATTAACGATTAGAGCAGCTGAGAATGTTGTTAGAATATTACCTCCTCTAAATGTCAAAAAAGAAGAAATAAATATAGCAATAAACACCATTAAAAAAGTATGCTCTACTTATAAATAAAAATGAAACATTTCATCAACCTTAAAGACATATCTTCAGTAGACTTAAAAAAGATTGTCACTGATGCAAAAAAAAGAAAACAAAAAAGAAAAAATTATAACACTCTAGAAATCGATAAAGACAAACCTTTAAAAGGTAAATTACTTATTCAAATGTTTGAAAAGGCAAGTTTGAGAACGCGATTGAGTTTTTATCTTGCAATAAAACAATTAGGTGGAGGAACTATAACTCTTAGAGCTAACGAATTGCATTTAGGAAAAGGTGGAGAAAGTCTAGCAGATACAGCAAAAATCTTATCAACTTATGGAGACGGTTTTATGCTGAGAAGTGATAGTGATGAAAAAATAGCAGAATTTAGTAAATATTTAAAGATACCTGTAATAAATGGTTTAAGCCCATCATCTCATCCAACTCAAGTGCTATCAGATATTTTTACAGTTGAAGAAATTAAAAAAAAATCTATTTCTAAATTAAATATTTGTTGGATTGGAGATTCAAATAATGTTTTAAATAGTTTGATTGCTGCTTCAGTTAAATTTTCTTTCAATCTAAACATTGGCTGTCCTAAGAGCTATGAGCCTAAAAAATTTGTATTAGATTGGGTTAAAAAAAATAAAAGAAAAATTAATATTTTTAATGATGCTAAAAAAGCAGTTAAAAATGCTGATGTAATTTTTTCAGACAAGGTGATTTCATTGAATGATAAAGTTAATAAAAATAAAAAAATTAAAGATTTTAAAAACTTCCAAATTAATTCAAAATTGATGAGTTTTGCCAAAAAAGACACAACTTTTTTACACTGTCTTCCAAGAGGAGGTGAAGTTACAGGAGATGTTTTTTTGGGAAAAAATTCTGAAGTATGGTTACAGGCCCTGAATAGAGTGCATGTTCAAAAAAGTATTTTATTGTATTGTTTTGGGAAATTAAGGTAGCTGTTTAGGGCTATCACTGCTTTGATTTAAATATTTAATTACAGAAGCTCTGTCTTTCTCTTTTCTTAAACCAGCATATGACATTTTAGTTCCCTTTAAATAAGAAGCAGGTTTTTTTAAAAATCCATTTAATTCTTCAAATGACCATTCTTTACCATATGAAGCTAAAGCTTTAGAGTATTTATAATCATCTACTCCGCCAACTGCTCTACCAACAACATTGTATAATGCGGGGCCAATCTTATTTTTTCCACCTTTATTTATTGAGTGGCATGCCGCACATTTTTTAAAAATTTTTTCACCAGAAGCTACATCGCCTAGAGCCATTATAGCTGCAATATCTACTTTTTGTTCAACTTCAGAAACTTGAGATATTGTAGAGGCTAGTTGTCCCTCTACTTCAACTTTATATCCAGGATTTTCTGGTTTATTTACATGAAAGACACCATCTGCAATCTTTCCTAAACCGATTACAAGTAGTGCAACCATTAAAACTGCTGCAATAATTTTATTAATTTCGAACGAATCCATATAATTATTATTATTTTGCAGATATAACATGATAATTAAAAAAATACTTAATTTTTAATTTTTAATTTTGCGTCTGTTAGACGCACAAAATAGTAAATTTATAATGGCTAAAACATTAATATTAATTCCATCAAGAATGTCGGCAAATAGATTGCCAGGTAAACCACTTTTAAAAATAAATAATTTATCAATGATTTCTCATGTTTTTAAAAAAGCAGAGGAAGCAAAAATTGGTGAAGTCGTAGTAGCAACAGAAGATAAAGAAATACTTGATGATGTTGAAAAAAATGGAGGCAGAGCCATTTTAACTGGTAGTACTCACAAGACTGGTACAGATAGAATTTTTGAGGCTTATGAAAAACTCAACATCAAGGATATTGATTTTATACTAAACCTACAAGGAGATGAACCAAATATTGACAAAAATGATATTATAAATTTAAATAACTTTATGATTAATAGTAGTTCAGAAATTGGAACGCTAGCAGCTGAGATTAAAAGTGATAAAATGTTAAATGATCAAAATGTAGTTAAGGTTATTACGGAGTCAAAACTAAAAAAAGATAATTTTCCAAAAGCATTAAATTTTACTAGAGATAGTTTTTCAAAAAATAATCAAAATATTTATCATCATATTGGAATCTATTCATACAAAACAAGTATATTGAAAAAATTTGTTAGTCTGGATCAAACATTAAGTGAAAAGCAAAACAGATTAGAGCAGCTAAGAGCATTAGATAATAATTTGAAAATCAGTGTTGCTTTGGCAAATTTTTCTCCTATAGGCGTAGATACAAAAGAAGATTATCTGGCTATAAAAAAAATTATGGAATATAAATCATAAAAATGAGTAAAATTTATTTTCAAGGTACATTTGGTGCATATTCACATCTAGCAGCATTAGAAATAGATCCTAAGGCAGAGGTAATTCCATGTAAAACATTTGATGAATGTTTTTTAAAAACATCTCAAGATAAAAACTCGAGAATGGTAATTCCTGAATCAAATAGAATTACAGGAAATATTGGAATCGAATATCTTATTTTTAAGTATAGGCTGAATATTTATGCTGAGCATTTTCATAAAATTGAACATAATTTATTAGGACAACCAGATAGTAATTTAAGTGATATAAAAGATGTCTATTCTCACTCTCAAGGCTTATCACAATGCTCTAAATTTATTAAAAAAAATAATTTAGTTGAACATATTCGTGCTGATACTGCTGGTTCAGCTGAGACAATTTCAAAAACAAAAATTAAAACTGAAGCAGCAATTGCCTCTTCTTTGAGTGCGGAAATTTATGATCTAAAAATACTTTCAAAAAATATTGAAAATGAAGAGGGTAATGCCACAAGGTTTTTGGTAATGGGCAATGAAGTTTTACAGCCTGATTTTGGTGACAAGAAATATATAACTTCTTTTCTATTTAAACTGAAAAGTAAGCCTGCAGCTCTATATCAATCATTAGGTGGTTTTGCTATTAATGGAGTTAATCTTACAAAGCTTCAAAGTTATCCAGAACAAAATTCATTCGAGTCATACTTTTTCTTATGTGATTTAGATGGTCACATAGATGATCCAAAAGTTCAAAAATCTTTGGAAGAATTAGGACTTCATTGTCAAGATTTTCACGTACTAGGTGTTTTTGAAGCTGATAAGTTTAGAGAAAAATAACCCAGAAACTTTTCTTGTAGAATAGAAAACATTACTGTTATAATAGTTCTGGAGGCTAGAGGTGGATACTGCTTGAACCCGACCAGATCTTAACGGAAGCAGTCGTAGAGACAGTTATTCAGGTTCTAGTCTCCTTTATATAAAATGAATAAAAATAAAAAAGTTTTAGCTTTAAAGTACAGACCTCAGACATTTAGTGACCTTATAGGACAAGATGTTGTTGCTGAAACAATTTATAATTCTATTAAGGCTAATAAAGTGCCTAATGCCTATCTTTTTACTGGAATTAGAGGAATTGGAAAAACTACTACTGCAAGGATTGTTGCAAAATCTTTAAATTGTTCAAATGGAATAGACAGTTTGTGTAAAGAAGAACTTTGTGAAAATTGTAATGCTATTTCTAACTCAAATCATATTGATGTATTGGAGATGGATGCAGCAAGCAAAACAGGGGTGGACGATGTAAGAGATCTTATTGAGTTTTCTAGATATGGCCCAACTACTGCTAAATATAAGATATTTATAATTGATGAAGTGCACATGCTTAGTAAACAAGCATTTAATGCATTGTTAAAAACTTTAGAGGAGCCACCAGAATATTTAAAATTTATCTTTGCAACAACGGAAATAAAAAAGATTCCAATTACAGTAGTCTCACGTTGTCAAAGATTTGATTTATCTAGAATTAAATCTTTAGAATTGTTTGATTTTATTAAAAAAATTAAAGAAAAAGAAAATGGTAATGCATCAGATGATGCTCTTAAATTAATTGTTAAAATTTCCGAAGGTTCAGTTAGAGACGCACTATCGTTACTTGATAGAGCTCTACTTACTTTAGATAAAGATAAAGAATTAGATCTCGCAGCCGCACAAAAAATATTTGGTTATTTTGATAAGTCTCAATTAATTGATTTGTTTGAATTAATATTTGAAGGTAAAGAAACTGAAGCTCTCAACACTTATAGAGAAATATATAATCAGGGTGTTGAACCAAAAATTTTTATTAATGATTTTTTAGAACTCTTGTATTATTTTAAAAATATCGAGTCACTAAATTTAGATGGTAATAACTTTTTATTGAATGATGAAGAATTTAATAGAATTAAGGATCTTTCAGAAAAAGTTAATGATGAAACTTTAATATTATTTTGGCAATTTACTATTAAAACGCTTGAGGAACTTGATATTGTTTCTAATCAACATTTATCAATGGAAATGTTCTTAATTAGATTAATTCATTTAAAAGGCATTAAACTAGGTAGTGACGAATACAACAAAGACAGTAGACCGTTAGCTGAAAGTGAAAACCAAACATCTTTTTCACAAAAGAAAACAAACGAAGATATATTTGGAATAAAAGATAAAGCAGAAACAATAGGTCAAATGAAAAATATTGTTCAAGAAAAAGATATCAAAGAAAAAGAAAATAATAACATTGAAACAAACCCCAGTCTTATAAATTCATTTGATGATCTATTAAAAGCATGCTCTTCTAAAAAAGAGATTAAATTAAAATATGAATTAGAAAAAAATGTTAACCTTGTAAGTTTTGAAAATAAAAGAATTGAAATTTCATTTAATGAAGATTTAGATAAAGATTTTATCAAAGACCTTTCAACAAAACTTTTTGAATGGACTAATGAAAGGTGGATAATAAGTCTCAGCAAAACCAAAGGGCAGCCATCTAAAAAAGAGGAAGAAATTAATCAAAAAAAAGAACTGATAGAAAGTGTAAAAAATTCTTCAATTTATAAAGATGTTTTAAAAAATTTCCCTGACGCAGAACTTATTGACGTTAAACCTAGAAAAGAAGATTAATGAATGACTGATTTTACAAAAATTTTAGATAAAGCAAAAGAATTAGAGGCTAAAATGAAGGAGAGCCAAGAAAAAATAAAAAACATTCAAGTAGAAGGAACATCTGGTTCAAATTCTGTAAAGGTTACTTTAAATGGTGAAAATGAAATGATAAAAATTAATCTTTCGGATGAAATATTGAAGGAAAATAAGATTATAATCGAAGATTTGATAGTGGCTGCGCATAACAATGCAAAATCAGAATTAAAATCCAAGACATCTGAAGAAATTTCTAAGTCAGCAAGTGGATTTGGTATTCCTGGTTTTAAATGGCCACTTTAAGAATATGCAAAATATTAATGAGATAGAAGAGTTAATTAAATTAATTTCTAAACTACCTGGCTTAGGTCCTAAATCTGCAAAAAGAATTGTATTAAAACTTATTAATAATAGAGATGAACTTGTAAAGCCAATGGCAAATACCCTGGCGCAAGTTTATAAAAATGTTATTAGGTGCCAAGCTTGTGGTACTTTAAAATCTAATTCCTTAGGCTGCAATAACTGTGAAAATTCAAAGGAAAAATATAATAAAATATGTGTAGTTGAAGACATTGCGGATCAATGGTCAATTGAAAATTCAAATATTTATAAAGGTTACTTTCATATTCTTGGTGGAACCATTTCCTCTGCTGGTCAGAGAAAAGAAGATCTTTTAATCAATTCATTAGTAGAAAGAGTTTCAAGAGAAAATATTGAAGAAGTTATACTTGCAACAAGTGCAACAGTTGAAGGTCAAACTACAGCTTATTACATAGAGGATAGTTTAAAAAAAACTAATACTAAGGTTACAAAACTTGCTCAAGGACTACCTGTTGGTGGCGAAATAGAAAGTCTTGATGATGGAACTTTATATTCTGCTTTTAAAAATAGAACTGGAATTAAAACTAATTCTGACTAGATTTCTTTAATAATCGATTTAGATGTAATAATGGTTCTGTGTAACCAGAAGGTTGTTCTTTTCCTTTAAAGATCAAATCACAGGCTGTTTTAAAAGCTACTGAGTTTTCAAAATTTTCAGACATTATTTCATAACTGCCTCTTCCAGAGCGAGTATAAGCACCATCATTCTTATTTTGATCATCAACAATTTTTGCCATTTTTTTCATCACTTCCATAACTTGTGATTTTGTACAAATATCGTGATGTATCCAATTAGCAATATGTTGAGAGGAAATTCTTAAGGTGGCTCTATCCTCCATCAAACCAACATTATTAATATCAGGTACTTTTGAACAACCAACTCCATGATCTACCCATCTTACAACGTACCCTAAAAGAGTTTGTGCAGAATTGGAAATTTCAGAATTAATTTCTTCCATTGACCAGTTTGGCCTATTCGCTATTGGTACTGTTAATAAATCATCAAGTTTTGCAGATTCTCTTTTTTGAATTTCTTTTTGTTTCTCAAAAATATTTATTTCATGATAATGAAGGGCATGAAGAGCTGCCGCAGTAGGTGAGGGAACCCAAGCACAATTTGCACCAGCTTTTAAATGACCAGTTTTTTGTTCCATCATTTCTGTCATTTTATCAGGCATAGCCCACATTCCTTTACCAATTTGAGCTTTGCCTGAAAAACCACATTGAAGACCAATATCAACATTATTATTTTCATAAGCACCAATCCATTTAGAAGATTTCATATCTCCTTTTTTAATCATGGGACCAGCCTCCATTGAAGTGTGCATTTCATCCCCAGTTCTATCTAAAAAACCTGTATTAATAAAAAATACTCTATTTTCAAGTGTCCTAATACACTCTTTTAAGTTTGAAGAGGTTCTTCTCTCTTCATCCATAATTCCAATTTTGCATGTATATTTTTCCAATCTTAAAACTTCTTCAACTTTAGTGAAAATTAAATCTGTAAATGAAGTTTCATCAGGACCATGCATTTTTGGTTTAACAATATAAATAGAGCCACTTCTAGAATTACCCTTCTTTTTAATATCATGAAGGCAAGCCGCTGAAGTTATAAAAGCATCCATAATACCTTCTGGTATTTCAGAACCATCTTTTAAAAGAATTGCAGAATTGGTCATAAGATGCCCAACATTTCTTATTAACAATAAACTTCTTCCATGTAATTTTAATCCCTTTCCATCTTTAGAAATATAGCTCCTATCAGGATTTAATTTACGTTCATAGGTTTTACCATTTTTTTCAAATATTGATTTTAGATCTCCCTTCATAAGACCAAGCCAATTACGATAACAAATTATTTTGTCATCAGCATCAACTGCAGCAACACTATCTTCATTGTCACAAATAGTTGAAACTGCTGCTTCAACAATAATATCACTAATTTTAGCAGGATCTTGTGTTGCGCTAAATGCCTTTGGATCTATAATTATCTCTATATGAAGATTGTTATTTTTTAGAATTATTGCAGAAGGATTATTAGCTTCACCTCTGTGGCCTATAAATTTATTTTTATCTTTTAGCTTTGTTTCTTGGTTATCTTTACAAATTATAAGTGAACCATCTTCTATTTTAAAGCCAGTTATATTTGCCCATCCCATAATTATATTCTCTAAAGGAAAATATCTTTCTAAAAAATTTCTTCCATATTTTATAACCATTTCTCCTCTTAGAGGGTCATATCTTTGTGATGCACTATCCTCAGATTGCTCTATTACATCAGTACCATACAAACTATCATACAAACTCATCCATCTTGCATTAGCAGCATTTAATGCATATCTATCATTCATAATAGGAACAACTAATTGTGGACCAGCAATACTAGTTATTTCTTCATCAACATTATCTGTTTTGATCTTAAAATCAGGACCTACTTCTTTTAAATAATCAATTTCTTTTAAAAATTTTTTATATTCCTCTAAGTTTATTTCATTGTCCTTATTTGCAATATGCCAATCGTCTATTTTTTTTTGTAAGTCTTCTCTTACTTCTAATAGGTCTTTATTTTTTGGAGCTAATTCATGAACTACTCTGTCAAAGCCTTCCCAGAATTTCTCTGAAGAAATATTCGTATCTTTAAGCAATTCTTCATTAACGAAGTTAAGCAATTTATTAGAAACTGATAGATTGTGTATTTTTGTATATTGTTCTTTCATAGCACTCATTTTACCCCATCTGTATTTTTGCCTGAGAGTTTTGCTCCATCGGCGAGATAAATCTCTTTCCAGAGTGTTATGTTTATTATCGGTCCTTTTGCCTGAGAGTTTCCGGGGTGGTTGCTCCTTCGGCGCTATTATCGAATAGTCTCTCCCAATATTAATTAAGACTACCTCTTAATAGAATTATGTCAAATATAAATTATTTAAAACATTTTATTGCCTTTTTTCTTAATTAATTAATAATTAAACAATCACATGAAAAATTATTTAAATTTTGAAACAGATATTAAAAATTTAGAGATAGAAATAGACAAACTTAAAGACCCTTATAATCAAGATGGTCTTTCGGAAGTGGATACAAAAAAAATTTCTGAGTCTCAAAAAGAGATAGATAATAAGCTACAAGAGATTTACTCTAATTTAGACCCTTGGCAAACTACCTTAGTTGCAAGACATGAAGACAGACCTAAAGCAAAATTTTTTATCGATAATTTATTTGAGGATTTTATTCCATTGTCAGGTGATAGATTTTATGGAGAAGATAAATCAGTATTAGCAGGATTTGCAAAATTTAATGAAAAATCAGTCTTAGTTATTGGTCAAGAAAAAGGGGATAGCCTTGAAAGTAGAATTGAAAGAAATTTTGGAATGATGAGGCCCGAGGGTTATAGAAAAACAATTAGATTAATGAAATTAGCAAATAAATTTAACATTCCGATAATTTCTTTTATAGACACACCCGGAGCCTACCCTGGTGTAGGTGCAGAAGAGAGAGGTCAAGCAGAGGCAATTGCTAAATCAATTGAGTGCTGCATGTCGTTAAATGTTCCAACTCTTGCAATTGTTATTGGAGAAGGTGGATCAGGAGGTGCAATAGCACTTGCTTCGTCTAACAAAGTAATCATGTTAGAAAATGCAATTTACTCAGTAATATCTCCAGAAGGCTGTGCCACTATTTTATGGAGAGACCCCAAAAGAACTTTAGAGGCAGCAAAAGCTATGAAATTATCTTCAAAAGACCTCTTAGAACTAAAAGTAATTGATGAAATTATTCCAGAACCAATTGGTGGCGCTCATAGAGATAGAGACTTAATATTAGATAACGTAAGAAAATCAATTGAAAAAAATTTGAGTGAATTTTTTAATATGAGTGGAGAAGAAATTTTTAATCATAGAAAAAATAAATTCTTGACTATTGGAAGATCTAAAGGATTCGTAAATCAATTAGATGATTTTAGCACACTTAGTATGAAAGAAAACAAGGTTAATATGTTTGTTAAAAATTTCTTTCGATCTAAGTTAAATTTAGTAGCTGTAATTGGATTAATAGTTTTATTGGGCTATTTAGTATTTTCTTTATAAAGCACCACAGCATTTTTTATATTTTTTCCCAGAGCCACATGGACAGGGTTCATTTCTACTTATTTTTTTCCCAATATATTTTGGATCAATTTTGGTTGTTTCAGGAGACTCTTTTTCTTGAGTAGGTTCTTGAACTATTTTTAAATTGATTAAAATCGTAACAAAATCCATTTTTAATTTATTCAATAAGTTTTCGAAAAGAAAAAAAGCTTCTTTTTTATACTCAACCAATGGATCTCTTTGACCATAAGATCTTAGGCCAATAACTTGTCTCAGTTGTTCAAGATATTGAATATGTGACTTCCAGTTTAAATCTATACACTGAAGAAAAATTCTTTTTTCAACTTCTTTTGCTTTTTCTTCATCCAGCATTTTAATTCTTTCATTTCTTGCTTCTAAAAATTTAGAATTAATTTTATTTTTGAATTCTTCATCTTTTAATTCAGTAACATTTTTAAATTCATTATCGTCAACACTTTTTCCTAGTAAAGTTTTTAGCTGATTATTAAATTCATTATTTTTAGTTGTTGATAGTTTTTGTGTTTTTAGAGCGATCAAATGACTAATAATTTCAGATAAAAATTCATCTGAATAATCAAAAACTTTTTCACTATTCATTACGCCATTTCTTTGAGAAAATATTACATGTCTTTGGTCATTTAAAACGTCATCAAATTTTAATAAATTTTTTCTTATATCAAAGTTTCTGGCCTCAACTTTCTGTTGTGCTCTCTCAAGTGCTTTATTAATCCAGGGGTGATCAATACTTTCTCCATCTTTTAAGCCTAATTTTTGAAGAATATTATTCATAGACTCGGAACCAAAAATTCTCATTAAGTCATCTTCTAAACTAACATAAAAAATTGAACTTCCTTCATCTCCCTGTCTACCAGCTCTCCCTCTCGCTTGGTTGTCAACTCTTCTGGATTCCATTCTTTCTGTGCCAATAACAAATAGTCCACCAAGTGATTTTATTTTATTTTTATTTTCTAAAAGTTTATCATCAGGTTGACTTCCTTTTTTTCCACCCAATTGAATATCAACACCTCTACCCGAGATACTTGTTGTGATTATAACTGAATTCATTTTTCCAGCACTTGCAATGATTTCAGCCTCATTTTCATGATTTTTTGCATTTAAAACCACATGTTTAATTTTTTCATTATTTAGTAATTTTGAATAAATTTCCGATTTATTGATGCTAGAAGTAAAAATTAATATTGGCTGATTTTGTTTGTGACACTCAAGAATTTTTTCAATGATGGCTTTATTTTTTTCTTCTTCAGTTCTAAAAATTTGATCATTCCAATCTTTTCTAATCATTTCTTTATTTGTAGGAATGATAACTACAATTAAGTTATATATTTCATAAAATTCCTGAGACTCAGTTGCTGCAGTTCCAGTACATCCTGAAATTTTATTATAGAGTTTGAAATAATTTTGATAAGTTATCGATGCTAGAGTTTGATTTTCAGCTTGAACATCTATTCTTTCTTTAGCTTCAAGTGCTTGGTGTAAGCCATCTCCAAATCTTCTTCCTTCTAATATTCTACCTGTAAGTTCGTCAATAATTTTTAATGTTCCATCTTTAACAATATAATCCCTTCCTTTTTCAAATAAATGATGAGCTCTTAAAGATTGATTTACATGGTGAACTAAACTTAAGTTTTCAGGATCATAAAAATTATTATTTTTTAGGATTCCTGCATCAGAAAATATTTTTTCTACCCTATTTATTCCTTCATTTGTAAGTAATATATTTTTATCTTTTTCATCGATCTCATAATGCTCTGGTAATAATCTTTTTATAAGTTTGTCTATCGCAAGGTATTGTTCTGTTTTGTCTTCGGCAGCTCCTGATATTACAAGTGGAGTTCTAGCCTCATCAATTAAACAAGAATCTATTTCATCAACAATAGTATAAACATGACTTCTTTGAACCATTTGCTCTTTTGAAAATTTCATATTATCTCTAAGATAATCAAACCCTAATTCACTATTAGTTGCATATGTAACATCAAAATTATAATTTTTTTTTCTTTCAAGATCATCTTGGTCGTTATTTATAAAGCCAAAAGTTAATCCTAAAAATTTATATATCTCCCCCATTTCTTGAGAGTCTCTTTTTGCAAGATAGTCATTTACAGTTACTATATGCACACCTTTTTCAGACAAGGCATTCAAGTAAGCTGCAAGACTTATTGTTAAAGTTTTACCTTCACCAGTTCTCATTTCAGCGATTTTACCCTCGTGAAGCACAACACCTCCAAGTATTTGAACGTCATGATGTCTCTCATTTCTTGTTCTCTTGGAAGCCTCTCTCACAAGTGCAAAAGCCTCAGGCAATAGATCATCTATATTTTCACCTTTATTAAGTTTATCTTTCAATTCTATAGTTTTTTTAGGGAAGTCTTCGTCACTAAGGTTTTTAATGGTAGCCTCTAAGGAGTTAACTTTTACAACTATTTTTTTAATTCTATCGAGTTCTTTTTGATTGCTAGATTTAATGAACTTTGTGATAAAATTTAAGGGATTAAGCATTTGATTTTCTGGTATATAATTAATTACAACTTTTAATATAAGTATTAAATAAATATTTTAAACACATGCCAATAAACGTTAAAAACTTTATAAACTCACTAAATTTAAAGTCAAAAAATAGCGACTTTCAAGATTTAGAACATCTAGATGGAGTTTCAATATCCACAGTTTGTGCAAACTTATACAGCAAACCTAGGGATGACTTGGTTATGTTTTATTTTAGAGACGGGGCAAACTATGCGTCTGTTTACACACAATCAAAAATAGTTTCAGAGAATATTAAATGGAATTTAAATATAAAAAGTAAAAAAATAAGTTCTCTAATTATTAACACTAGAAATGCCAATGCATTTACAGGACCAGATGGGTACAAAGGATTAAAAGAAATAGCAGAAGAAGCAGCATTACAATTAACAAAAAAACAAACTGAAGACGAAGATTTTCCAAAGAAGATATCATCAAATCAAGTCCTTTTTGGATGTACAGGAACGATTGGAGAAAAATATCCAACTGAAAAAATTAAAAAGAATATTCCAGAATTAATCAAAAAAATTAAATATACACAAAATAAATTTACGTGGATGAAAGCTGCATTAGGCATAATGACAACTGACCTACAGCCAAAAATTACCATGGAAGAATGTAAAATAGGAGATAAAAAAATTAAGATCTATGGAATTGCCAAAGGATCAGGAATGATTTTTCCTAACATGGCAACTACATTAGGTTATGTTTTTACAGATGCATATCTTTCAAACGATGTTTTAAAAAAACTATTAAAAAAAAATATCGATACAACCTTTAATGCAATTACTTGCGATGGTGACACTAGTACCAACGATATGGTTTCTATTTTTTCAACAGGAAAAGTAAAAAACCCAATCATTAAAAATATTAATGATAAAAAGATATCTAGTTTTGATAAAGCTCTACATTTAGTTTTATTAAATTTGTCAAAAAGAATAGTTAAGGATGGCGAAGGAGCTACTAAATTTATTACAATCAATATAGCTAAATCAAAAAGTGAGAAAGAAGCAAGAGTCGTAGCCTTTTCTATTGCTAATTCAAATCTTGTTAAAACAGCTATCGCAGGAGAAGATCCAAATTGGGGTAGAATAATAATGGCCATAGGAAAATCTGGAGTGAAAATAGATTTAAAAAAATTATCAATAAGCTTTGGTAGTATTAAGATTATAGAAAAAGGACAAATTTTTAAAAATTACAAAGAAAATGAAGTAGCTAGCTATATGAAGGATCAATCAATAGATATTTTGGTAAATCTAAATATGGGTTCAAAAAGCTTTACTGCCTACACAATGGATTTAACAAAAAAATATATTGAGATTAATGCTGATTATAGAAGCTAATTTGATATTGAATTAACTTTATTAATTATTAACTATAACCCATGATCAAATACAAGCTCATATGTAAAGATTGTGAAACTACTTTTGATAGTTGGTTTTCATCGTCTAAAGAATATGAAAAACTTAAAAAGAAAAAATTCTTAAATTGTCATTTTTGCAATTCCTTAAATGTTGGGAAAGGCTTGATGTCTCCTAGTGTGAACACATCAAAAAATAATTTGAAAGACATTGATTCATCTAGTGAAAAATATAAAGAAATAAAAAAAACAATTTATAAATATCAAGAATTTATAAAAAAAAATTTTGAATATGTTGGAGAAAATTTTGCTTATGAGGCAAGGTCTCTGCATTATAAGGATAAAAAAAAAGCCAAAGGTATTTATGGCACTGCAACAAAAGAAGATCTTAACGAGTTAAAGGAAGAGGGTATAAAAGCAGAAATACTACCTTGGATAAAAAACACTACAAATTAATTTTTTATAAATTTTGTAATATAATTAACAGAAGTATCACTTGTTATTTTCCAGCTATTATCTAATATATTAAAATTCATTCCATCTAATTTTTTAAGAGATAGACTGTTTTTTTTAGTTATACTTATTAGCTCACTAGGTTTAACAAATTTTTCCCAATCATGTGTTCCAATTGGAAGCCATTTTAAAATATATTCAGCACCCACTATTGCAAATACATAAGATTTTAATGTTTTGTTAAGTGTTGCAATAAACATTATTCCATTTTTTTTTAATAATTTTGAACTTTCCTTAATGAAAAAGTCTATATCATTAACATGTTCAACTATTTCCATATTTAAAATTACATCAAATCTTGTTTTACTTTTTAACATCTCTGGAGATGCAACCTTATAGTCAATCTTAAGTTTATTTTTTTTTGCATGAAATTTTGCAACCTCAATATTTTTCTTTGATGCATCAATGCCAACAACACTTGCTCCTAGTCTGCACATTGGTTCAGATAATAATCCTCCACCACAACCAATATCTAGTAATTTAATATTCTTTAAGGGCTTACCAGATGATCTAATCTTAAAATCTTTGATAATATTTTCTTTAATATATCTAATTCTTATTGGATTAAAATTATGCAATGGTTTGAATTTACCATTAGGATCCCACCATTCTTCAGCGATTTTGGAAAATTTCTCAATTTCTTTTTTATTTATTGAATTCATAATAGATGACTTGTGGACATAACAATTAAGATGTATTTTATCAAATATAAATTACATAATTATCAATGAAAACTGTTGTATTAAAGTTCGGTGGAACCTCCGTTGGAAGCATAGATAGAATAAAGAACGTAGCAAAAATTATTTCTTCTTATAAAAAGAAGAAAATGGGTGTTATTGTGGTTTCTTCTGCGATGAGTGGCACAACTAATGAATTAATAAAAAAAACAAAAGAATTGAGTAATAGCTTTGATGCAGCAGAATATGATGTTTTATTAGCAACAGGAGAGCAGGCAACTTGTGCATTAATTGCTGGTAGGTTAAAACATCTTGGTTTTAAAGCTAGATCATGGATGTCGTGGCAGCTACCAATTATTACAGAAGGACCTTATAGCTCTTCCAGAATTAGCAAAATCAATAAAGGAAAAATACTTAGTTTCATGAAATCAGGTGGAATACCTATCATAACTGGTTTTCAAGGGATTAATTTTGAAAACAGGATTACAACACTGGGAAGAGGTGGAACTGATGCGTCAGCGATAATGCTGGCAAAATTTTTTAATACTGATGCGTGTGATATCTTCACTGATGTAGATGGTGTTTATACTACAGATCCAAGAAATCATTCAAAAGCTAAAAAAATTCATAAAATTTCCTATGACGAAATGTTAGAGATGGCATCATTAGGTGCAAAGGTTATGCAACCTACATCTGTGCAAGATGCAAAACTAAATAATATTAATTTTTCAGTTAAATCTTCATTTCAAAAAAAGAAAGGTACATTAATAACTGGTGCAAAAAAAACTTTCAGTAATCAAATAATAACTGGAATTACTTCTACAAAAAATGACTCTAAAGTTACGATTGTGGGTGTTAAAGACAAACCAGGAGTAGCAGCTGCTGTTTTTAAACCATTATCACTTAATCAAATTAATGTTGATATGGTAGTTCAAAATATTTCTTTAAATGGAAAAGAAACAGACTTAACTTTTACAATTAAATCTGAGGATGTAAAAAAAACAGAAAAAATAATTAAACAAAATAAAAAAATTTCATTTAGAAAATTTACATATGATAATAATGTTTCGAAAGTATCTATTATTGGTGTTGGTATGATTACAACACCAGGAATTACCTATAGAATGTTCCAAGCATTGGCATCAAAAAAGATTAACATAATGGTTATTTCAACTTCTGAAATTAAAATTTCAGTTTTAATTTCAAATAAACAGATAAAAAAAGCAGTAGCAGTGCTTCACAAAGAATTTAAGTTAGATTAATTTATGAGTTTAAGACCATTTAGAGACATTCATAGAAAAAAAACAAAAGTTATAAATGTTGGTGATGTAAAAATAGGTGGAGATAATCCTATTTCTGTTCAATCTATGACCAACACCTTAACAACTGATATTCAGGCCACAATAAAACAAATTAATGATATTCATGAAGAGGGTGCTGACCTGGTTAGGGTTTCATGCCCAGATAGAGAATCCTCGTTAGCTCTTAAGGAGATTACAAAACATGTATCTGTTCCAATAATTGCCGATATTCATTTTCATTATAAAAGAGCAATAGAAGCAGCTGAAAATGGAGCAAAATGTTTAAGAATTAATCCAGGCAACATAGGTGATAAATTAAAAATACATGATGTACTTAGTGCTGCTAAAAATAATGATTGTTCTATTAGAATAGGTGTTAACGCCGGTTCTCTTGAAAAAGATATTTTAGAAAAATATAAGGAGCCATGCCCAGAAGCTTTAGTTGAAAGTGCACAGAGAAACATTAAGATTTTAGAAGATCAAGATTTTTTTAATTTCAAGATAAGTGTAAAATCTTCAGATATTTTTTTATCTATTGCAGCGTATCGTCAACTATCAAAAGTTACAGATTATCCACTACATTTAGGAATTACAGAAGCTGGAGGTTTTGTGTCAGGTAGTGTTAAGTCATCAATAGGTCTTGGGTCACTTTTAATGGATGGAATAGGAGATACTATAAGAATTTCTTTATCTGATGATCCCGTTAAAGAAATTAAAATTGGTAATGAGATATTAAAGTCACTTAACTTAAGAAATAGAGGTGTAAAAATTATATCTTGTCCATCATGTGCAAGACAAGCATTCCAAGTAATTGATACAGTAAAAATATTAGAAGATAAACTTTCTCACATCAAAACTCCTTTAACATTATCAATTATTGGCTGTGTAGTTAATGGACCTGGAGAAGCCGCAATGACAGACATAGGAATAACTGGAGGTGGTAAGGGTAACAATATGCTTTATTTGTCTGGTATTCAAAGTGAAAAAGTTTTATCAGAAGACATAATATCAAGAGTTGTAAGTGAAGTTGAAAAAAAAGCTGCTGAACTTGATAAAAAATTATAAATATAATGATACCTCTAAAAACTATTGAAGATTTAATATCTAAACACTCTATTTTGGAGAAAGAACTATCATCAGGTGAAGTGGATAAAAAACTTTTTGCGGAAAAATCAAAAGAATACTCAGATTTAAATGATGTAATTGATGACGCTAGAAAATATTTTTCTTATGAGGGGGAAAAAGGGGATCTGGAAAAAATAATAGGCGATTCTAGTGGTGATAATGAGTTTAAAGAAATGGCTGAAGTAGAGTTAAAAGATTTAAAATTAGAAAATGAATCCATAGAAAAAAAGTTAAAACTATTTTTATTACCAAAAGATGAAGCAGATAAAAAAAATGCAATTATAGAAATTAGAGCAGGTACGGGAGGGCTAGAGGCAAGTTTATTTGCTGCAGATCTTTTTAAGATGTATGAAAAAGTTAGTCATCAAAAAAAATGGGAATTAGAATTAATAAGCATGTCCCAGAGTGAGGCTGGAGGGCTTAAAGAAGTTATTGCATCAATTAGAGGAAAAAATATTTATTCAACATTGAAGTATGAAAGTGGAGTTCATCGTGTTCAGAGGGTTCCAGATACAGAAACTCAGGGAAGAGTTCACACTTCTGCTGCAACAGTGGCCGTACTACCGGAAGCAGAAGAGGTTGATATAAAGATAAATGATTCAGACTTAAGAATTGATGTGTTTAGAGCTGGTGGCCCAGGTGGACAATCTGTTAATACAACTGATAGTGCTGTGAGAATTACTCATATTCCAACAGGATTATCCGTATCTCAACAAGATCAAAAATCGCAACACAAAAATAAAGCAAAAGGGATGTTAATTTTAAGATCAAGACTTTATGAATTAGAAAGATCAAGAATAGAAGGTGAAAGATCAGAGGATAGAAAAAGCAAAATAGGAACTGGAGACCGCTCTGAAAGAATTAGAACATATAATTTTCCACAAGGAAGAGTAACAGACCATCGTATTAATCTAACCCTGCATAAACTTGAAGCCTTTTTAGAAGGTGAAGCCTTTGATGAAATGGTAGAAAGCTTAACGCTACAAGCACAAGAAGAAAAACTGAGCAATCTTAATTAAAATGAATATAGAAAATATTCTAAATGAAGGAATAGATGTCCTCCAAAAAAATAAGATAGCAAATGCTCAACTTGATAGTGAGATATTATTATCCAACTCGATTAAAAGAGATAAAAAGCATATTATTTTAAATCCTAAAGAAGTTTTGAACTTAGAACAATTAGGAAAATTTAAAAGTTTGATTGAAAGAAGAAAAAAAGGTGAACCAATTGCCTACTTAATAAACAAAAAAGAGTTTTGGAAAGATGAATTTTTTGTTAATAAAGATGTGCTAATACCAAGACCTGATAGTGAATTAATAATAGAACAAGCTTTAAAAATTTATTCAAAAGATATTCAATTACAAGTTCTCGATATTGGAACTGGATCTGGATGTATTCTTTTATCTATACTAAAAGAGAGATCTAATTTTTATGGAACTGGGATAGATATTTCAAAAAAAAGTATAAATGTAAGCAAATTTAACGCAAAACAACTAAACTTAACTAATCGAGTAAAGTTTTTTCACTCAAGTGTTGACAATTTTAATAATGGCAAATATGATATGATTGTTTCAAACCCTCCATATATTGAACAGTTAAGTTTAAAATATTTGGAAAAAGATGTAGTTAATTTTGAGCCAAAGTTAGCTTTAAGTGGTGGGTTTGATGGTTTTTCAAAAATCAGAAAAGTAATCAATAAGGCAAGTATTCTGATTAAGAAAAATGGTAAATTTATTTTAGAGATAGGTTTTAATCAAAAAAATAAAGTTATAAAAATATTAAAAGAAGAAGGTTTTTACGTTAACAAAGCCATAAAAGATTATGGTAATAATGATCGCTGTATAATCAGCACTAAAATTTAAATTGAAAAAAATATTATGGTAACATTTAGAAGCAATAATAGTAATAACAATAGAAGACCCCCATTTAGAAGTAATAATAATAGAAGACCTCCATTTAGAAGTAATAATGAAGGGTCAAAATTCTCTAACAATGATAATTTTCAAAGAAAAGTTCCAGGTAGAAATAATCATAATGCTGTTAAACTTATTGAAAAATACAATGATTTAGCGAGAGAAGCTTTAGCCAATGAAGATAAAATTTTATCTGAAAATTATTTTCAACATGCAGATCACTTTACAAGAGTTCAAAATGAGCAAGAAAGCCTTAGAATGGCTAGAGTAAATTCGCCTGCAACTGGAACTATTAAGCCAGTGGATACAGAAAAAAAAGTTGAAGAAGTTGTTAAAATTGAAGCTGAAACAGTAAAAAAAGAAGTGACCCAACCTGAGGTTAAAAAAGTTCCAAAAAGTATAGATAAAAAAGTAGTTGAAAAGAAAGTTGCTGCTAGTTAATTTTATCCAATAATTAATTCTGATTTTAAAACATCTAATTTAATTTTTTCTACCTCAAATATTTTTCTTTCTTTTCCTTTAAGAGTTTTACCTGAAGGCAACTTTAATTTTTGAGAGTTAACTTTTTTTCCATTTACAACTACCTCATAATGTAGATGTGGACCTGTAGATTTTCCAGTAGACCCGACATAACCAATTATCTGGCCCTGTTTTACTCTTATTCCCTCTTTTATTCCTCTAGCAAAATTTTTCATATGGGCATAAATAGTTTCATAAGTTGAATTATGTTTTATTTTAATACAATTTCCACCACCACCACACCATCTTGCTCTTGTTATCAGTCCACTTCCAGATGCCATAATAGGAGTACCCATTGGTGCTGCAAAGTCGGTTCCTCTATGCATTTTATTAAAACCATCTATAGGATGTTTTCTCATTCCAAAAGCAGAAGAAAGTCTTGCACCATTAATAGGAGTTTTCATTAATGCTTTTTCAACACTCTTACCATTTTTATCGTAGTGACCCTCACTTCTTTTTTTTCAAAATAATATAACGCATTATTTTTCCCACTTAGTTTTAGATCTGCAAAAATTATATTACCTGTTTCAAATATTTCGCCATCATTATCTTCAAACACTTCATACATAATTTGAAAATTATCATTTTTTCTAATATCTCTTTGAAAATCAACTTGGAATCCATAAATTCTTGCAAACTCAATAATCACATTTGGCTGAACATTCAAATCAATAGCTGTTTTATATAAACTTTGTGTGATTTTCCCTTCCTTAAAAACAATTTTTTTATTTAAATTTGTAATAATTATTTTTTTTTCAAAAAGGTTATTATTTAGATTTCTGGTTAATAGAATTTTTTTTGTTCTAGAAACTGGAAATAAAAAAGAAATAATCTTTTTATTATTTGATTGATCGATAGTAATTTGTATTTCAAGATTTGGTTTAAGATTATTTATATCATAATCTGAATTTATTTTTTTTTTGATTTGATTAACATCCTCATTTGGTATTGAATAATTATTTAAGATTTTATCAAACGTTTCGCCACTAGAAATTTTATGATCAATATTTTTATATCTTGGAACTAGATTATCAAAAATTTGGCTAATACTTTTTTGGAAATAAATATTATTTATTAAATTTTTGTAACTTTCATTTATTGATATTTTTTTTTCGTTATAGATCGCAGTGCTCGAAATCGTAAATAACAACAAAAAAAAAAGAAAAGTAATCTCAATATTTTTTTTTATTATTTTTATTATTTTATTTGAACTAATTATCATCTTGAATTCTGAATTATTAATTCAGTAATAACTAAAAATCAAAAAAAACCTCGTGTTTATTGATATATTTGAGCATTTATTTAAATGCTAAATGCTTGATTTACTTTTATTTTAGCTTATAAGCAGCACACTTTCTCAGTAAAATTATTGTTTAATCAATAGATTAGTGAGGATTATTGGGCGTTTTAGACCCAATTAGCTATTTAAAAAGTAAAAATTTAAGAAGAGAAGTGTGGACGGTTAAGGTTACCAAAATTTGTCGTACACACTTCAAAATCGTATGGATTGTATTCTTACAATTTATATATGAAGCTAGTGTGCGCCGTTTTTTAACTTGAGAGTTTGATCATGGCTCAGAACGTACGCTGGCGGCACGCCTAACACATGCAAGTCGAACGAAGTAGCAATACTTAGTGGCAGACGGGTGAGTAACATGTGGGTATCTACCCTTTGGCCTGGAATAACACGAGGAAACTTGTGCTAATACCGGATAAGTCTTTACGGAGAAAGCTTTATGCACCATTGGATGAGCCCGCACTTGATTAGTTTGTTGGTAGGGTAATGGCCTACCAAGACTATGATCAATAGCTGATTTGAGAGGATGATCAGCCACATTGGGACTGAGACACGGCCCAAACTCCTACGGGAGGCAGCAGTGGGGAATCTTGCACAATGGAGGAAACTCTGATGCAGCGATGCCGCGTGAGTGAAGAAGGCCTTTGGGTTGTAAAGCTCTTTCGTCGGGGAAGAAAATGACTGTACCCGAATAAGAAGGTCCGGCTAACTTCGTGCCAGCAGCCGCGGTAATACGAAGGGACCTAGCGTAGTTCGGAATTACTGGGCTTAAAGAGTTCGTAGGTGGTTGAAAAAGTTGGTGGTGAAATCCCAGAGCTTAACTCTGGAACTGCCATCAAAACTTTTCAGCTAGAGTATGATAGAGGAAAGCAGAATTTCTAGTGTAGAGGTGAAATTCGTAGATATTAGAAAGAATACCAATTGCGAAGGCAGCTTTCTGGATCATTACTGACACTGAGGAACGAAAGCATGGGTAGCGAAGAGGATTAGATACCCTCGTAGTCCATGCCGTAAACGATGTGTGTTAGACGTTGGAAATTTATTTTCAGTGTCGCAGGGAAACCGATAAACACACCGCCTGGGGAGTACGACCGCAAGGTTAAAACTCAAATGAATTGACGGGGACCCGCACAAGTAGTGGAGCATGTGGTTTAATTCGAAGATACGCGCAGAACCTTACCAACACTTGACATGTTCGTCGCGACTCTAAGAGATTAGAGTTTTCGGTTCGGCCGGACGAAACACAGGTGCTGCATGGCTGTCGTCAGCTCGTGTCGTGAGATGTTGGGTTAAGTCCCGCAACGAGCGCAACCCTCACTTTTAGTTGCCATCATTAAGTTGGGCACTCTGAAAGAACTGCCAGTGATAAGCTGGAGGAAGGTGGGGATGACGTCAAGTCCTCATGGCCCTTACGTGTTGGGCTACACACGTGCTACAATGGCATCTACAACAGGAAGCAAAACGGCAACGTTAAGCAAATCCCGAAAAGATGCCTCAGTTCGGATTGCACTCTGCAACTCGAGTGCATGAAGCTGGAATTACTAGTAATCGTGGATCAGCGTGCCACGGTGAATGCGTTCCCGGGTCTTGTACACACCGCCCGTCACACCATGGGAGTTGGTTCTACCTTAAGGCAAGGTTTTAAACCCTTGACCACGGTATAGTCAGCGACTGGGGTGAAGTCGTAACAAGGTAGCCGTAGGGGAACCTGCGGCTGGATTACCTCCTTTCTAAGGATGAGTGAAAGTAAAATTTCACTCTAAATAATATACATCGGTAATGTTGACCGTCCTCATTTCTCTTCTTAAAGTAATGTTTCCTTCTTGTAGGGCCGGTAGCTCAGTTGGTTAGAGCACACCCTTGATAAGGGTGGGGTCGAAAGTTCGAGTCTTTCTCGGCCCACCAAAAACCTAAATGGGGGATTAGCTCATCTGGGAGAGCGCCTGATTTGCATTCAGGAGGTAGCAGGTTCGATCCCTGTATCCTCCACCAGGAAACATTTAGTTATTAAAACTGTAAATAAAAATAATTTATATCAATATCTATATCCGAACATTAAAAGTTATTATTTAATGTTCAAAATAAAAATTTGATCACAACATAGATAAATTTTCTTTTTAAAAGAATTTTTTTCTGTGCATAAATCAAGCGTTTAAGGGCGTGTAGTGGATGCCTTGGCACTGAAAGCCGATGAAGGACGTGATATACTGCGATAAGTTTCGGGGAGCTGTATGTAAGCTTTGATCCGAAAATTTCCGAATGGGGAAACCCACCACTTTATGTGGTACTTTAAACTGAATACATAGGTTTAAAGAGACAACCTGGAGAACTGAAACATCTAAGTAACCAGAGGAAAAGAAATCAATTGAGATTCCGTTAGTAGTGGCGAGCGAACGCGGAGTAGGCCAGTAGTTTTGTTAGAAAAATTTGAATAGTTTGGAAATGCTAACCATAGAGGGTGATAGTCCCGTATGAGTAATGTCTAACAAAATTCTTGAGTAAAGCGGGACACGAGAAATCCTGCTCGAATATAGGGGGACCACCCTCTAAGCCTAAATACTCTTCAGTGACCGATAGTGAACTAGTACCGTGAGGGAAAGGTGAAAAGAACCCCTATTAGGGGAGTGAAATAGAACCTGAAACTGCATGCCTACAATCAGTCCGAGCCCTTTTTAGGGTGAGGGCGTACCTTTTGTATAATGGGTCAGTGACTTAATTTATTAAGCAAGCTTAAGCCATCTAGGTGTAGGCGCAGCGAAAGCAAGTCTTAATAGGGCGATTAGTTTAATGAATTAGACCCGAAAACGAATGAGCTTACCATGAGCAGGTTGAAAGTTGGGTAACACCAACCGGAGGACCGAACCAGTTGACGTTGAAAAGTCTTTGGATGACTTGTGGTAAGGGGTGAAAGGCCAACCAAATTCGTAGATAGCTGGTTTTCCGCGAAAACTATTTAGGTAGTGCGTCGAATAAATAGATGTTTAGAGGTAGAGCACTAAATGGGCTAGGGGGAAGAGATTCTTACCAAACCTAATAAAACTCCGAATGCTAGACATTGTTCTTCGGCAGACAGACTGTGGGTGCTAAGGTCCATGGTCGAGAGGGAAAGAGCCCAGACCACCAGATAAGGTCCCAAAATCATGATTAAGTGTGAAAGGATGTGGAAATTCCTTAACAGCCGGGAGGTTGGCTTAGAAGCAGCCATCCTTTAAAGATAGCGTAACAGCTCACCGGTCTAATAGAGTTTCTGCGCCGAAGATGTAACGGGGCTAAAATCATGTACCGAATCTGTGGCTTTGCAAAGTTTTCGAACTTTGTAAGGGGTAGCGGAACGTTCTGTAAGCCTGCGAAGGGATACCCGTGAGGGATCCTGGAGGTATCAGAAGTGCGAATGCTGACATAAGTAACGATAAACGAAGTGAAAAACTTCGTCGCCGAAAATCTAAGGGTTTCTATGCAAGGTTAATCCGCGTAGAGTTAGTCGGCACCTAAGGCGAGGGCGAAAGCCGTAGTCGATGGAAACAAGGTTAATATTCCTTGACCTGATGGTAGTGACGGATTTCGTAAGTTGTGAGTTCTTAATGGATTGAACTTGCCGCGAAGAGGTCCCAAGAAATAGCTCCATCATGAAGACCGTACCCGAAACCGACACAGGTAGATTAATAGAGTATATTTAGGCGCTTGAGAGAATGATGTTGAAGGAACTCGGCAAAATGCTTCCGTAACTTCGGGATAAGGAAGACCCTTTTGTAGGCAACTATAGAAGGGTGGCACAAGCCAGGGAGAAGCGACTGTTTATCAAAAACACAGGGCTCTGCTAACACGTAAGTGGATGTATAGGGTCTGACGCCTGCCCGGTGCTGGAAGGTTAATGCGGTTGGTGCAAGCTAACTTCTGAAGCCCCAGTAAACGGCGGCCGTAACTATAACGGTCCTAAGGTAGCGAAATTCCTTGTCGGGTAAGTTCCGACCTGCATGAATGGCGTAACGATTTCTCCGCTGTCTCCAACATCAACTCAGTGAAATTGAATTCTCCGTGAAGATGCGGAGTTCGCGTAGTTAGACGGAAAGACCCCGTGCACCTTTACTGCAACTTTACATTGGTGTTAGGAAAAACATATTTAGCATAGGAGGGAGACTTTGAAGCAAAAGCGTCAGCTTTTGTGGAGTCACCAGTGAAATACCTCTTTTGTTTTTCTTGACATCTAACCGCTAGCCGTCATCCGGCAGCGAGACATTGTATGGTGGGTAGTTTGACTGGGGCGGTCGCCTCCCAAATAGTAACGGAGGCGTGCGAAGGTAGGCTCAGAACGGTCAGAAATCGTTCGTAGAGTGCAATGGCATAAGCCTGCCTGACTGTGAGACTGACAAGTCGAGCAGAGACGAAAGTCGGTCATAGTGATCCGGTGCTTCTGAGTGGAAGGGGCATCGCTCAACGGATAAAAGGTACGCCGGGGATAACAGGCTGATACTGCCCAAGAGCTCATATCGACGGCAGTGTTTGGCACCTCGATGTCGGCTCATCACATCCTGGGGCTGGAGCAGGTCCCAAGGGTTTGGCTGTTCGCCAATTAAAGTGGTACGTGAGCTGGGTTCAGAACGTCGTGAGACAGTTCGGTCCCTATCTGCTATGCGTGTAGAAGAATTGAGAGGAGTTGACCCTAGTACGAGAGGACCGGGTTGAACATACCACTGGTGGACCTGTTGTGGCGCCAGCCGCAGTGCAGGGTAGCTAAGTATGGAAGAGATAACTGCTGAAAGCATCTAAGCGGGAAACTCACCTCAAAACTAGTTCTTCCTATAGAGCCGTGGTAGACCACCACGTTGATAGGCTGGATGTGGAAGCGCAGTAATGCGTGTAGCTGACCAGTACTAATAGCTCAATTGGCTTGATTTATGCACTGAAAAAAATTTTTAAAGATTTGATATTTAATTGTAAACCTATCTGTATTTAATAAACTGATATTAAATGAATGTGTTATTAAAACTATACATTAATTACTCACTGATAATTTATAAAAAATTTTCTAGTAATTTATTTAAAAAAACTCATAAAAATATTTAAGTGAAAACAATTTGCTTTGACATAGATAACACAATTTGTAAAACAGAAAAAAATTATTATAAAAAAAGTAGACCAATAAAAATAATTATTAAAACTATTAATGACCTTTATAGTAAGGGTTTTATAATCAAACTTTATACAGCAAGGGGCATGGGTAGCTCTAATGATAATACAAGAATGGCTGAAAAAAAAATTAAAAAAATTACAATAGCTCAATTAAAAAAATGGAAGCTAAATTACCATAAAATTTTTTTTGGAAAACCTTCAGCAGATATATACATTGATGATAAATCAATTTTTTTCCATGATAAATGGTATAAAGATATAAATAAAATATAATATTTTTTAATATGGAATCAAATTCAAAAAAACACATTGCTCTTATAATAGGAAAAAAAAATAGCATGGGTGTTAAAAAAAAAAATATAAGAAAAATTTTAGGAAGGCCTTCTGTTGAATATGCTTTTATAGCTGCAGAAAATTCAATTATTGATGAAATTTTTGTTTCTACAGATTGCCCTGTAATTAAAAAAATAGCTAAAAAATATAATGCAAATATAATTGATAGACCATCAATATTAGCTACTCCAGATTCACTTACTGAGGATGTCTTGGAGCATGCTCTTAAATTAATTAAAAATAAATTTAATAGTATAAAAACAATTTCTTTGTTAATGGCAAATAATCCTGGAATTGATGTTAATCTACTGAATAAAGCAATTAAAATTCTTGAAAAAAATAAAAGCTTAGATAGCTGTTTTTCGGTTGCTAAGTACAATATGTTTTCACCCAATAGAGCAAAGGTAATTCAAAATGGCTTAATTAAAGAATATGATCAAAGGCTAAATAAATCTTCTGCAGTAAATTCCATCAGAAGCTCCCAAGGTGACATATATTTTTGTGATTTATCTATACAGGTAATGAAGCCTAGAGTTATCGAAAAGATTAACAAAGGTCAGCCGCCACTAAAATGGCTTGGAAAAAAATCAAAAGCAATATTTGTTGATTATGGATTTGATGTTGACACTGAATGGCAATTTAAAGTTATGGAAAATCTTCTTAAAGAAAAAGGTTTTTCAAATGCGAAAATTCCTTGGAAAAAACTTAAAAGTAAAAAATAACTTACTATTATTTAGTTAATCCCCATTTTGTAATTGCTTGATTGTACTCTGGCCCATGGTTTTTATCTATAGCCTGCCTCATCGCCATCGCCCCTGATAGTGTTCCTCCAGGATGACCATGTATTGCTCCACCAACATTTGCTATAAAATTGCTTCCAAACTGTCTTATATTTGCCTGCACTAACCCAGGATGCATTCCACAACTTAATGCTGGCATAACATTTTGATCATGTAAAACATCTATAGCTTTTCTTAAGTCATTTTCATCATCACTTAAATAACCACCCCACATACCCGCATGAATAGTATCAACCCCCATCATTCCAGCAAGTTTACATATAACATACCAATCAATACCAAAGTGATGTCTTTTATCTGTTATCACTTTATCGCCTGATTTTTGAAAATGTAAAAAAATTGGGAGATTTTTTTTTCTAATCGAATTATATACCCCAAGACCTGACCAAAAATTTACATGAACTGCGTTACCACCTAGGCTATTCACCAAATCAACTCTTTTTAAAATATGCTCATGATCACCATTAATACAAACTGCATAAATTACAGGTTTTTTTTGTTTAGCAATAAAGTTTGAAATTAACTCAACTCTTTCTTCTATTTTACAAAAATTTGGATTACTTAGTATCTCATCCTCTTTAATAAAATCTACACCACCGTCAACTAGCTCTTTCACCATCTCTAAAAGTATTTTAGGTGACATTCCTGTTTTTGGTTTTACAATTGCACCACTTAATGGTTTTTCTTTAAGGTTTAAAAATTTTCTTATTCCTGAAATACCAAATTTAGGACCTAAAAAAAATTTTCTTACAGAATCTGGAAATTCGATATTTTTTAATCTACAAGATAAAAAAGTATCAATATCCATTTGTCCACCCATAAGTTGACATAGTAAATGGCTAACACCATCACCCTCCCAATCTGTATTTATTACAGGGAAGCCAATTTTTACACAACCTTCTTTTTGATTAATTAAATTTTCTCTTTGACTCAAAATTACACAGCTATGATTTTCAAAAAGCTCTTCAGTTTCCCACTGATTTCTTATATTGGGATTTCCAACACTTTGTCCTATAGCCAGATTCCAAGAACATTTAGCTAAGTCGCTATTCGAGGTACTTTTAATGTAATACTCAGCTATTATATATTTTTCTTTATCAATATTTTCGTTAAAAAATAACATATTTTATTTTAATCTTTTAAATTAGTTTTTTATCTAAAAATCTATTAAGTTCTTCAGGATTTCCTAATGGCCACATTTCATCAACTTCGTATGTTTTAATTTTTTTTCCATCTCCTATAGCCTCGTTGAATACAGGACATATATAAAATTCATTATTTGTTCTAATATCTTTTTTAATCATTTGGTCGGCATATTTTACAAATTCGTTACCTTTTGACCAATAATAAATTCCTACAGTAGCATCATTTGAAATCGGTTTTTTTTCAGCAACTTCTGTCACATATCCATCTCTATTAATTTTAGCAAAACTATGACTTGGATGGTGGCTTTTAAAGGTTAGTATACCCCCATCTGTTTCTGGCGTTTTAAACTTTTCTATAGCTATTGTACTGTCCCATCCTATAAATTGATCAGAATTTGATATGACTAATGGTTCATTATTATTAATAAATTCTCTTGCTTTTAATACAGTGCATGCCGCACCGTCAGTTAAACCATCTAATTGGATAATTTCACATCTTGGAGCTATCAAATTTAGTATGTTCTCCAAGCTATATTTATCATAATGGTCTTTTTGTACTAAAAAAATAAATTTGCCCACCAAATTTAAGTTTTGCAACACCAAGGTTATCATAGGGTCATTTTTAATCTTAATTAATGGTTTTGGATAAGTATATCCAGCTTTCTCAAACCTAGATCCAGCACCTGCCATTGGAATTACTATATTCATTGTCGGAATGGTTTATACAAAAGCATCAGGGATGTAAAATAGAAACTTACTTTTCGATAAAAATTTTTTTAATTTTTATATCTTTCTATATAATCTGAACAAATACCAGCACAATTAGTCATTTTAAAATTTGATTTTTCTGGCAATACACAAATGCTATTTTGAAAAAGTTTTTTTCCAGGGTAAGTCCACCAATACCCCTTACTAGTTATTGTTATGTCATCTTCTTGATGCCAAAAATAATGTAAATTTAATTTACTAACAATCTCTAACACGTTTAGATTTTTTGCATGTATCCATAATTGAGATTTATTATTAAGCAATTTTTCATCTAATAAATAAGATGGCTCATCATGGCCCAAGTAAAGTTTTTCCTTATATTCCCACACATCAACTTCAGCCTCATATCCTAAGTTTAATGCATTTAATATGTATTCGGGTTTATTTTCAATACCTTATCTTTGCCACTTACATTTCCTCTATGTGAAATTAATATCATTTTTCAAAAAATTTTAACTCACTATTATTGATATTTTTTCTACTCCAAACAGCAGTATCTTTGAAATCATAATAGGTAATATGCTCTATGTCTGAACAAACTGTAATCCATTGTCCAAATGTTGAGGGCCAGTTTATTGTAAAACTTGATAACTCTTGACAAATATAAATTGACTGAGAAAGAGACAAGTTTAATTCTTCAAAACATCTTAGATCTAGAAAATCAGATTTTAAGAACTTTTCCCAATCCACAGCTTTTTTACTTGCAAGTAAAAATTGAAAATTTTCTCCATTTAAAATCTTTTTATCTATTGTCTCTACAGTTTTTTTTAATTTATTAAAATCATCGTTCAACCCATTCTTAAAAGCAGGACCTCCTTTCAATCTGTCATCCAATACTTCAAATCTTTTCGATTCATCCCATGACACGCTTAATAAAATTTTTTTTCTGCCATTCGTGAATTTTTTAATAATCTCTTCAACATCTTTAGTATACATTTTCGGACTTAGTTTATATCTAAGTGGATAAAATTTTTTTGGCTTTAGCTTAAAATAAGGAGCAATTTCAAATTCCAAGATTCTAAGTGTGCTTTTAGCTAATTCTCTAATACTCAAGTTTTCCTTGAGGTAGTTAAAAAATTCTTTTCTTAACATAGGTCTCTCTTCTCTAGGTGCTGTGATAGATGAGCAGGATATGTAAGAGATATAATTCTTTTTAAAAGTGTAAATAATTTTTTTAAAAAAACTTATTTCATCAATGAATTTTAAATTATCAAAAGATGAAAAAACTAAATTTTCAAAATAATCATATGGATGGATGGATGGATCCCATAGGTAGATTCCATCTGACCGTGTAAATGTTTTTTCATCTTTATTAAATTTTAAACCTTGAAATTCATGATCTTTTTTCCAATTTTTTTTGATTATATAAATATCATAATTTTCCTCATGATATGAACTGATTAATTCAGTAAATTTAACTGCATTAGCTAAAATATTGCAAGTAGAAAAATCTAAAATAATTTTTTTATTATTCATAATTAAATTTTTTAGTTAACACAGTTGGTGGTTATATTTTTTTCAAGAAATTTTTTTGTTGTTGTGGCAGCCTTAAACCTTAATTCTTTTAAAGATTCTAATGAATAAAAAGCACAGTGTGGACTTATGATAATTTTTCCAACATTTTCTTTTTTTTTCCATAATTTAATAATCTCATTACTTATTGTTGGTGGTTCACTTTCAAATACATCAAGTCCAATTTTACTTATCTTTTTACCATAAAATTTAGCTAAACTTTTAGATGAAACAAGTCCACCTCTAGAAACATTAATAAAGATAATTTTTTTTTTTAATTTTTTAAAAAAACTTTCATTAATAATATTATGATTTTTTTTAGAATAAGGTAAATGAAGTGAAATTATATCACAGTCATATGTCAACTCATCTAGATTCTCAGCTCTTTCAATATTTAGTACTTTATCATAACCATCGTTTATATATGGATCATAAAAAACTACATTCATATTCAATGCTACAGCTTTTCTTGCAAGACTACTCCCAATTCTTCCCAAACCCACAATTCCTAATTTCATATTTTTAAGTCTCGATTGATTTAAGTTTAGTGTAAAGTCCCATGAAATTTTTTTACCGCTAGATCCTTCTCTCATGAAGCTGTCATAACTTAGTAAGGACCTATTTAGTGAAAGAATTAGCCCTAGAGCATGATCAGATACTTCGTCAACACCATAGTCTGGAACTACAAAAACTTTTACTCTATTTTTTTTTGCTTCTTGTATATCAATATTATTATATCCTATTCCGTATCTAGTAATACTTTTGCAATTTGGAAATTGTTTAATCTCTTTTTTATCAAAAGCGATGTAGTGCCCAGTAATTATAGCATCTATAGTTGATTTAAATTTTTTTGATAAGGATTTATATCTATCAAAATTAGTTAGATGAACATTATAATTTTTTCCAAAAACTTTTTCTTCAATTTTTTTATCTTCAGGAACATCAGTTATTAGAATATTTAATTTCTTTTGCTTCATATAAATGTAGAGTAGTCTTTTTATTTTAAAATTCTAATACTTTTTAATATGGCTTATTTTGATAACTTAACAAATATTTTTAAATAAATGAAGAATAAATTCTTTTTTTATCAGCAAAATGAAGATATTTGTTTTGAAGATGGTACTAAGATATCCCCAGTTTATTCAACAATAGATGCTGAAAAACTTTTTGAAAAAGTAATTCTAAATTTTAAAAATAGTAAATATTTTCATAAATTAAATAAAAAAAATATAAATGTAATTTCAATTATTTATCAAGACTTATTTTGGCACTATTGTTTTAATCTAATAAAATACAATAAAGTAGCCCAAGATAGCAAAAGTATATTAATAGAAGATCAAAAAATAAAATATGATAATTTAACTAGGGGCTTAGAGCGATACTCAAGTTTTGTTAATTCTGCAAGTTTTTCATTTTCATCTTTTAAACTGTTATTAAAAAATGTGATAAAAAACTTTATTTCAAAATTTTATATTTTACGCTTCTTGCTAAAAAATATTCTAAAAAAAAATTTTCATAAGGTTTGGGTTTATCCTGATTTAGCACACCACAATAATTTTGATTTTTTTAAAAATTTAAATTCTAATAATAAAGATTTAATTGTAATTGATCCTCAATGTTTTTTAGCAACAAAATCTATAAAATTTTTTATAAAAAATTTAGATCATTCTATCTTTCAAGAATGCCAACAAAGACTTAAAAATTATTTTTTTTGGACATCTGCAATATCTCTGTTAAAGCCAAAAAAAATAATCTTGCAGGATAATTTATTTAATGATTTTTCTATTCTTTTAGCAGCAAAACATAAAAATATAAAAACTCTAGGAGTAATACATGGTTTAATGACTAGGTTTCATAAAGGTAATATTGGCAGTCAAACGCTCAAAGATACAAATATTTTAAAATATGACAAAATGTATGTTTGGCTAGATGAATTTAAAGCGCTTATGATAAAAAATTCATATATGTATGATTGTGATGACATTCTTGTGAGTGGTTGGTTGTCTAATAAACAATCATATAGAAGACCAATCATTAACACCATACAAGATGATAAAAAATATATACTTCACGCATTTGAAATAAATTCAAACTTTAAAGAAATTAATGTGATATTAAATTATTTTTTTAAAAAAGGTTTTAAAATTATTCTTAAAAAGAGGTACCCTTATGAAAGTTATACACAATTTGACAACATAGTGAGTGAAGTTGTAGGTGATTTTTCTAATGAACATGTTGAAAGTGCTTATTGTGCAGTATGTAACGCCAGCACATTTTATTATAATTACCTTAATATGTGCATCCCAATTGTTTTACCAGCAGCAAGCCAGGATGGGTATAATTTTTTTAGGGCAAATAACGAAAATGTCTTTGAATTTTCACAAGATATAGAAATTAAAATCAAAAATTCAAAAGCTGTTAAATTTGATTTACCAGAACCAACAAATCAATTTTTAAGAGAATTTCAATGAAATTTCTTATTGTTAATTTTAATAATGGACTTGGGAATACTATTTTATCAAATTCATCATTTAAGTTAATTAAAGAAAATATAAAAGATTCTACAATTTCCATAGTAAGTAACAATAGAGACGGTGATTTAGATATATCAGATATAAATCCTGCAGTATCATTAACAATTAACTTTAGAAAAATTTCATTATTCAAAAAAATTAATTTTTTATTTAAAGTTATTTTAGGTCATTATGATTATATAGTTTTTACACCTTTTTCATCACCCAATTTATTTAGTTTTTCTTTATTCTTTATTTTTGGAAGAGCAACTTTATTACTTCCCATATATTATAAGGAGTTGAACTCACCAAGAAGATATTTTTTTCTTAAATTATTAAAATTTTTTAGAAGAGTTTCTTTCTCTGGAAAAGAACTGTTTGGCGATATGATTGATAAAAATTTTCATGAAATTGACGCTAATCTAAATTTAGTAAGCAAACTTTTTCCAAAAAATTACACAATAGATAAAAAGTATAATTCAAATTCTTTAGATATTAATTTCTCAGAAAATATACTTAAAAAGTATAGTTTGAAAAAAAATGACTATATTTGTGTACAGTATGGAGCTTCACATGGAAATTTAACACCAAAAATTTGGGATGAAGAAAAAACAATTCATTTAGTTAATTCAATTTCAAATTTCTCTAAAGTAATAATTCTTGGAAATTCTAAAGATAGAAAATTGGATAATACAAAATTAAATAATTTAAATATTTTAGATTTAATGGGAAAAACCTCCCTTTCCGACCTTGCTAATTTATTAAAATTTTCACAAAAAAATATTTGCTTTGATAGTGGAACTATGCATTTAGCTGACGCAATACAATCAAATCTTTTGGCTATATTTGGACCGACTAATATTAAAAAAAACAAACCAAAAAACTCTACAAGCCAATATATTTATAAGGAAGTAAGTTGTTCGCCATGTATATTAGGGTGGAATTTTGTTGAAAATTACATTTCTGAAAAAGAAGCTTATAATGATTGTAAATCAAATTTTAAATGTATGGAAAATATTTCTGTAGAGGATGTACTGCGTTTAATTTAATTTATAATTTATTTAGAGTGGTTTTTTAAAAAAGCATCAAGGTCCTCTGGAGTTCCAATTCCCCACATCTCTTCTATATTTTCTATTATTATTTTTTTTCCATCTTTAATTGCCTCATTGTATACTGGGCAAATATAAAATTCATTTTGGTATCTGATGTTTTTTTTTATCATTTTTTCTGCATATTTGACAAAATCTGATCCTTTTTTCCAGAAATAAATCCCAACAGTAGCCGTGTTTGATATGACTTTTTTTTCTGCAACTTCCAATACAATACCTTCGTCGTTATGCTTAGCAAATGACCATTTGGGATGTGATGCTTTAAATGTTAAAATTCCACCATCAATGTTTTTTGTCATAAATCTATACAGTGTTTTTACACTATCCCATTTTATAAATTGATCTGAGTTTGCAATTATCAGTGGATCATCATTGTTAATAAATTTTTTTGCCAATAACGCAGTACAAGCCGCACCCTCTGTTGTTTTATTAACTTCAGCAATTTCACATCCTGGCTGAATAATTTTTAACATGCTGTCAATATTATATTTTTTAATGTGATCTTTCTTCACTATAAATTTGTAATTTGCATTTATGGATAAATTTTCTATTACTAACTGTATCATTGGAACTCTATTTACTTCTATTAATGGTTTGGGAAAAGTGTACCCCGCTTTTTTAAATCTTGACCCTTCACCAGCCATAGGAATTAAAACATTTAATTTTTTGTCTTCCCATTTTGTAGTTTTAATATAACTATTATTAATATTTTGAACTTTTTTTTTAATAATATTTATTGAAACCTCTCTTAATTGATTTACTTGAAGAACGTGAGCTCCAGATTCATTTGCAGCTGTAATTCCATAATAAGAATCTTCCACTATTAAACAATCTTTTGGTGAAAGTAAAAATTTTAAAAAACATTTTAAATATATTTCAGGGTGAGGTTTTGGATATTTTATATCTTCATTTGTAATAAAAAAATCAACGTAATCTAATATTCTTAGTTTTTCCAAACAATATTTTACAGTTCCTTTTATAGCATTCGAGGCTACTAAAATTTTATAATTATTTGATAAATTTTTAATTAGATTAAATATTCGATTATTGAATTTAATATGAATTTTAAGCTCATTATATGTGATTGATCTTTTGTCAAAACATATTTTATTTATTATTTTTTTTGAAACTTTGTTTCCTTTAAAGAATATTTCGAGTTTTTTTGTAGTTGGTAACCCATCATAAATGTGTACATGTTCTTTAAATGATATGGTTTTTTTAAAAGCATTTTTTTTTAAAGCTTTATTTAAAGCAAAAAAATGTATTTTTTTTGTATCTACTAACACACCATCTAAATCAAATATAATTGCTTTAATCATTATCTATAACTCTTAATTTTATTTAAATATTTTATATTTTTTTTTGATTACTTGGTAGCACACAAATACTATTTTTAAGTAATTTTTTACATGTATATGCTTATCAATAACCATTAATTATTAGGATAACACTGTCTGTTTGGGGCTAAATTAAAACATATTTTTTGAAAATGTAAAAATTTCAATATTTTTATTTTAAGACTTAAATTTATTTAGGCAATTTAAATTTTTTGGCCATTTAGTGTTGTCGCTTATCAAGAATAGGAAATATTTTTTTATCTGTTATTGCATATATTCCAACATTGATTCCCTAAATAATCACTATAATTATATATCACGATGATTTCTATGTAATAATTTTTTTTAATATTTCCCTATGCATAATAATTTTATTAATTATGTTACAATAATAAAATAATTAATTTTCAAAAGGGCATTCAACTGATATCTAATAGGAATGCTTTTAAAAAATAAAAAATTTTTAACCAAATACACTTCAGAAGTTCAAAATTTATTGAGTGACACTACAACTGACTATTCTTCTGAAATCTTAAATTTATATAAATTTATTAAAGAAACTGACAAAAAAAAAGGTAAAGTGATAATTTTTGGAAATGGTGGAAGTGCCGCAACATCAAGTCATTTTTCTGTAGATTTAATGAAAAATGCAAAAATAAAGTCTTTGAATTTTAATGAGGCAGATTTTATAACATGTCTAGCTAATGATTTTGGTCATGATAATTGGGTTAAAAAAGCATTTGAATTTAATACCAACAAGTCAGATTTTTCTATTTTATTATCTACTTCTGGAAATTCAAAAAATGTAATTAACGCTGCTAATTATTTAAAGAGAAAAAAATTTAATTTCTTTATTTTGACGGGGATGAAGTTTGACAATAATCTAAAAAAAATTAATCCTACTAATTCTATATGGGTAAATTCAATGGCCTACAACCAGATAGAAATAGTTCATCATTTTATCTTGTTGGCTATAATTGATATGATAATTGGTAAATCGGTTTACAAAGCATAAATTTTTTTATGAACAATTTGGCAAACAAACAGGATATTTTAAAAAATTTATCCAAAAAAAAAGTTATTGTGATGGGTGATTTATTTATAGATGAATATATTTTTGGTTTAACTAATCGAATATCTCCAGAAGCTCCAGTACCAGTAGTGAATTTTAAAAATTCAAAAATAAATTTAGGTGGTGCGGGAAATGTTATTGCAAACTTATCAAATTTAAATTTAAATGTAATTCCAATCAGTATTTTAGGTACTGATAATATTTCAGATAAAATTGAAAATTTTTTAAATAAACGAAAAATATCTACTAAAGGTATCTTTAAAGATAAAAGATATAATGGAATTAAAAAAACTAGAGTAATGGTAAAAAATTATCAAATTGTAAGAATTGATTATGAAAATATTAATGAAAATATTACTGTACATTATTTCAATAAAATTAAAAAATTTATTGACCAAAATATTTCTAATTTAGATTTTTTAATAATAAGTGATTATGGAAAAGGTTTTTGTGACAAAAAAATTGTAAAATACGTAATAAAATTATGTAAAAAAAAAAAAGTAAAAGTTTTAATTGATCCTCGTAAGAAGCTTGGTGATTATTCGATATATCGTAATGCTGATTATATAAGCCCTAATCTTGGAGAGTTGAGATCAATTTTCCCAAATCTTAAAGATGAAAATAAGGAAATTATGAAAAGTTGTAAAAAACTTTTAAATAAGCTTAATATTAAAAACATAATTGTTACAAGAGGGTCCAAAGGCATTTCCTTTATTGATAAAGACAACTTTAAAAATTTAGACTCAGATGCTAAGGAGGTTTTTGATGTTTCGGGTGCTGGAGATACTGTTATTGCAACATTTTCAACTTGTTTGGCACTAGGTTTGAGTGCTACACAATCACTAAAAATTTCCAATAAATGTGCAGGGAGTGTAATTTCTAAAATTGGAACACAACCAATTGAAATTAATGATTTTGTAAATTATTTGCTCAAGGAAAATTAAAAAATACAATAAGTAAAAATATTAAAGTTTTAAATAAAGCATATTATTATGAAAAAGATTACGCTTAAATATTTTAAAAATAAACTAAGAAATAATTTGAAATTTAAAAAAATTGTAATGACAAATGGATGTTTTGACATAATTCATTCTGGTCATGTTGATTATCTTCAAAAATCAAAAAAACTTGGAGATGTATTATTGGTAGCAATTAATGCAGACATTTCAATAAAAAATTTGAAAGGTAAAAATCGTCCTATAAATAATTTAAGTGATAGAATAAAAGTTCTTACATCAATAAGCTTTGTAGACTACATCATATCTTTTAAATCCAAAACTCCAGAAAGATTATATAAATTAATAAAACCAAACATTATAACAAAAGGTGGGGATTATAAAAAAAGTAATATAGCAGGATTAAATCATGTTTTAGAAAATGGAGGTAAGCTTAAATTGATACCACTAACGAAAAATAAATCGACTTCTGATATAATAAATAAAATAAAAAATTTTAAATGATTATTTGTACTGGTGGTTCAGGCTTTATTGGATCTAATTTAATAAGAGAGCTTAATAAAAAAAAAATTAGAAATATTTTGATTGTAGATCAAAAATTAAAGAAGCCACCAAAAGATCTTAAATATAAAAGCTTTATCTCAAGAGAAGATTTTTTAAAAAAAATAAATAATAGTAATTTTTTATCTAAAATAAAATTTGTTTACCATTTAGGAGCTAATAGTAGCACAAGTGGAAAAGACATAAATGATTATATGGTTAATAATTTTTTATTTTCAAAAAAATTAATTGAAAAATGCATTAAGCATAAAATTAAAATAATTTATGCATCTTCAGCCTCAGTGTATGGGACAAAAACAAAAAATTTTAAAGAGTCAACATACCCACTTTATCCAGAAAATTTCTATGCAATATCTAAAGCAATGGTTGATTATTATGTTTTGGGAATTTTAAATAAGATACCATCATCTAAAATTATAGGCTTAAGATATTTTAATGTTTATGGTCCAGGTGAGAGCCAAAAAAAAAATATGGCAAGTGTTATGTATAATTTTTGTAAGCAAATTAAAAAAAATAATATTATAAAATTATTTAAGGGTAGTGATGGTTTTGAAGATGGAGAACAGAAAAGAGATTTTGTTCATATTGATGATTGTATTAAAGTTAATTTATGGTTAACAAAAAATTTTAAATCAGGAATTTATAATGTTGGTACCGGAAAGGCAGAAAGCTTTAATAGAGTTGCAAATTTAATTAAAAAATTTTTAGGTAATAACAAAACTAAGATAAAATATGTAAAAATTTCAAAAGATATCGCTGATAATTATCAGTCCTACACCCAAGCAAATATTATAGAAATTAGAAAAAGTGGATACAATAAAAATTTTATTGGCATACAAGATGGAGTTATCAGCTATGTTAAAAAGCTTAGTAAGAAGTAAGCTTATACTGTCTTGACATTTTCATTAATTTTAAAAAAATTTCTTGTATCAAAAATTATATTACAAT
This sequence comes from Candidatus Pelagibacter sp. Uisw_094, assembly GCF_047729535.1. Taxonomy (GTDB): domain Bacteria; phylum Pseudomonadota; class Alphaproteobacteria; order Pelagibacterales; family Pelagibacteraceae; genus Pelagibacter. Next base: position 136,106 of record NZ_CP159823.1, read on the forward strand.
TTTTTTGAATGAAATTTTTATTATAATAATTGTGATCTGTTAACATTAATATTGTATTATATTCTCTTAGGTTTTTTTTAGAAATTTTTTGTGAAAAATAACTTTTGTTTAAATTTTTTGATTTTAAAATTGGAATATATTCATCATTATAAATAAAATTTATTTTTTTCTTTTCAAATAGATTAATTATTTTTATAATTGGACTTTCTCTAAGATCATTAATATTTTTTTTATATGCTGCACCCAGTATAAATATTTTTTTATTTTCAATTTTAGTTTTATTTAAGTATTTTTTTATATGTAAGAATATTCGTTGTGGCATGTCATTATTTATCTTTACAGCTAAATTTATTATATCAGTTGTAAAATTATTCTTTTTTGCTAACCAAGATAAGTACATTGGATCAATGGGTATGCAGTGACCTCCAACACCTGGTCCAGGATAAAATGCCTGAAAACCAAAGGGTTTAGTTTTACAACATTTAATGATGTCAAATATGTTTAAATCAATTTTATCTGCTAATATCTTTGCCTCATTAGCAAGAGCTATATTTACGTTTCGATATGTGTTTTCATAAAGTTTTGAAAATTCTGCTGTTTCAATATTTTTCGCTTTATAAACGTTATCTATAAATTGTTTGTAGAATAGATCTGTAAGATACGCACATTGGTTTGAATATCCTGAGACCACTTTATTGATTTTTTTTAAAGAAAAATATTTATTTCCAGGGTCTTCTCTTTCAGGAGAATAACCAACAAAAAAATTTTTCCCAACTATTATTTTATTACCTTTAATTTTATCAACAATAAGACTCTTGGTTGTACCGGGGTATGTCGAGCTCTCCAAAATAATTAGTTGGTTTGGTCTAATATATTTTAAAATATTCTGAATTACGTTTTTAATATCAGATAAATCTGGATTATTGTTTTTAAGAGGTGTCGGTACACAAATAACAATTATATCAGTTTCTTCTATCTTTTTAAATGTATTAAATAAGAATAAATTTTTACTATCAATTTTTTTTTTAAAATTGAATCTTTTTACAGCAGCAATTTTAATCTTATTTAATTTTATTTCTTTAATTCTTGATAGATTTTTTTCGAAACCAAAAACCTTGAATTTTTTATTTAACAGTGCTTTACACAAAGGAAGACCCACATAACCCAATCCAATAACTGCAACTGTCGCTGTATTATTTTTAATCTTTGTTGTTAATGTATTCATTTATGTTATAAAAATTTATTAATATCCAGTTCTTGACGCAATGTTGAATTTTAAAGATTTAAATACAAAAAAAATTAAAAATTCATACTTATATTTTCTAACTTTTTACTCAGTTTCTCTCTCTTATGCTACTTTTCTTGATATACCTACAAGATATCTTGTTTATTCTTTAGTATTTTTTTTATTATTTAATCTTAAAAAATTCATAATAAAAAATATACTCATAAGTTGTATTTTTATTATTTTAATTTTTCATTTATTAATTCAAAATCCATCTAATACTGCAATTATTTCATTATTTTTGTCATTTTTTTTATTTATTCTAGTATTTGAAAATATTAATTTTTTCAAAAAAAACCTAATAAAAATTTTTTATTATTCATTTTTTTTTGTAACAATTTATTTAATTTTAGGTTTTTGTTTAGACCAAAATATAGTAGATCAATATTCTTATAGAGACAGATGGGGTAGAAATTTTTTTGAATTAAGTTATGGATCATGCCAAGGCTTACTTTTGAATGAATCTAAACTTTTTTTTTCAGAAACTTCTCACATAGCTATAAGCTACGTTACACTTTTTGGGTCTTTTCTATTCTATGAAAAAAATTTTAAAATAAAGATAATTTTTACTTTAATATATTCGATAATTTGTTTAATGATATTTTCAATTACTATATGGATTGGAAATATTATTTTATCTTTATTATTTATATTTTTCTATAGTAAAGATTTATTAAAAGAGAAATTTTTAATTTTTTTACCATTAATAATATTAACTATATTTGTTTCACTATATCCAGAAAAATGTCTTGAAAAAATTTATGAATTAAAATCAAATATTAAAGAAGAAAATTTCCAAAATTTATTTGAAAAAAGTACTTCAGATAGCTTTACTAGTAAAATAAAATTAAAGTATAACCGCAATAATGCTAAAAAAATAATATCTGATCAAGAAAGTAAAATTAAAGTTAAAAAAAAACGAAATGCATATGCTGACACTAAAGAATATAAAGCTTTATTAAATAAAGAATTAGAAAAAGTAGGCAAAGAAATTGAGGAGCTTTCTTTAAAAAAAAAGTTAAATTTACTTCTTAAAGTTGATTCTATGTATGATGAAATTATAGGTGTAAAAGAGTTTATTAACCCAACTTCTTTTGCATTTAAATTTCATGTCCATCTTGTTCTAAAGAATTTAAAAGAAAATCCTTTTGGTAAAGGTTTTAATAATTATGAAAAAAATTATAAAATATTAGAGACACATAAAGTTAATACACTAGGTAGGCAAAAAGGGTTTATCAATTTGAATTATAATGATGGCTCTTCAAATGGTATAAAGTTGTTGGGAGAATTTGGTTTAATTCTTATAGTTCCATTATTAATTTTTTTCAATTTTCTTATATCTAAATCAATAGACAGAAAATTAAAAATAATATGTTTATCATTGGTTATTATCCAGTTATTTAGAGGGGCTGGATACTTTAATTCAGGTTTTATTTTGATAGGATTTATAATTATTTGTTTATCTATTAAATCAAAAAATATCTTTTTAAAAAAAGATATTTAATAGCTCAATTAAAGCTTTTATTTTCTATATTATCTTTTTTATGTTATGAAACTTATATGCCAATCGAAACGTTAAAGAATTACAACTTTCAAAAAGATGGTTTCAAGTGCTTACCCCTTTCTTCACATCAGGACATAAACAAAATAGAAATTGATTTTTATAATAGGATTTTACTTCAGGCTTATAAATTGCGTATAATAAAAAATGCTAATTTTATTGAGTTTCCTAATAAAATTAATTTAAATTTATTAATTAAATTAGTGATAGCTATTAATAAAAAAAATAAAAGATCTTTAGATTTCGTAACATCTGAATTGAGAGAAAGTCCATCAATATATAATTTAGTTAATGAAAATTTTGTTGATAATTTTAGTAAGGTTTTAAATTGTCCTAAATCTCTCCTCAAGATTCATTTCGATGGTATATTAATTAACCTTCCATCTAATAAATCCAGACTTTACAAATTTCACTCAGAAAAACATTATTATCCATTTAGAAAAAATTTTGTGAATTTTTGGATGCCAATGTTTTTTGATAAAAATATCAAGAATGGAACAATGGTCGTTAAAGATAAATCACACGTAAAAAATTATAGTTTTAATGAATATAGTGGATTTGATAAAAAAGAAAAATTTGATCCTAATCAAAAACATTTTTTTCATCAATTTGAAGTTCCTACAAATGAAGTAAAAGAGTTTAAAAATTTTTATATGAAAATTAAAAAAAATATTGGTGTAATATTTCATTCAAATCTTGTTCATGCCTCAACAATAAATCAAACAAAAAAGCCAAGCTTTGCTTTGGTTGCAAGAGTCTATGATTACAGAAAAGATATGACTCTATCAGATGTAACAGGTATTAAACCATATAGTAAAAATTCAGCAGACTCTGGTTTTCCAGATTTAAGAGCATTTACTAAAAAGTAGATTTTAATTAATGATTATTTGTTCAAATTTTCTCAAATATATTTTTACATATATCTTCAGCTTTTAAGTACAGGTCTATATCGCAACCAAGCCATTCAACCATTTTTGTCTCTTCATTAACAGGTGATCTTCCTAAATAATTTCCCCCCTCCAGGTGAAGAGCCATAGGGATAATTTGATTTTTATAGATAAGTGATGATTGCTATTGTTGATTTATTCGACTTTTCTTATAAATTTCGCTGGACATCCAAATACTAATGCATTTTTTTTTACATCTTTAGTCACAACTGAACCAGCACCTACAAAACATCCATCTGCTAGTTTAACTCCATTTCTTATAGTTGCGTTTAGTCCAAAAAATACATTAGATCCAGTTAATACCGAACCTCCAAATGTAACATTTGCTGTAATAATATTTTCTGAACCAATAGAGCATGAATGGGCTATGTGAACACCACAATCTAACTTTGTGTCAGAACCGATTTGAGTCATCTTTTCACCTATTCCCTGATTAATTGTGCATAGAGCGCCCATTTCTACATTTTCATTAATAACAACACCACCTTTGTGAGAAATTATAATTTTACCAAAAATAGTATCTTTCACTTCTAGTCCGTTACTACCAATAACACAACCTGGACCTATCTTTGTACCTTTCTTAATTACCACTCCCTCTTTAATTATGACGTTATCATCGATAATTACATCATCCTCAATGATTACACCAGTTTTTGAAATACTAGTATTGTTGCCAATAACACAATTAGGGTTGATTATTGATTTGCTATGTAACTTTTTGGCTCTCTCCAGGAATTCATATAATGACCAGAATACAAAAGATGGTTTTTTTACAATTATAGCTGAAAATTTGTATTCATACGAATCTTCCTCTCGGACAAAAATGTATGCTCTTTTAGGAATATTGATATCAGACAACATTTTTTTTGCTTCAACATATGCAACAGAACCATTCTTAAGAGGAGTATCAAGAAGTTGAAGTTTCTTTGCGTTCTGTAATTTTGTAATTGTGACATCTTTGAGCCCCAAAGCTCTACAGATTTCATTAAACTCAGAGAAGTTAGAGTATAGCATCACATTTACCATTAATTATTTCACCAATATTTTTAAAAATTGATCGTACACCCATATTTTTAGTATCTCGAAGTTTTATTAATTCTTGTGGATTATTTAAAAACTTACGTGATTTTTCATAATGACGGATATCAGTTGTGTTTAGATACAAATGTATGGGGTGAAATGTCAAAACGTTAAGTTTTTCAGATTGTAGTATTTTTGGTAGGTGAATGATTGGATCTTTATCATTCAAAGTGAACCACACATCATCTTCCCATGTTATTGGCACATGAAGTAATCCAGAGTATTCTTTCCAAAAATTTGGAAATTTTTTTTTAGTCTCATGAGATATGAAACTACTTTCAATTAAAAAATCATTTTTTTGGAATAATGCTTTTAAACGTGAACTTGTTGTGAGACTATGAGATCTTATAATTTTAACTCCAGAATAACACTGTGTTAATCTTTTTAATACTTCAACGGAGTTCCTACCATTACTTGCATCACCATTTAAAAGTTTTTCAAAGTTTGGATGTAGTCCAAATTCATAATTGTTTTCTCTGAATATCTTCTTCAGTAATGGTGACTCATGTGTTAAAAATAAGGTGGGGTTTATCCCCAGCTTATGCGCAAGTGTTAACGCATCCTCCAATACATAGTCGGGCGCCCAATCAATGTCGAAGCTAATTATTGTTGACCCATATAATTGCTTATCACTTTTATTTGCAAGAGTGCCAAATTTTATTTGTTTATAGATTTTTTTCATTTCTATATGCGTTTAAATCTATGACCAACCTTAATTGCTGAAACTTTAATACGCTTTGGTAGCATTTGATTAGGCAACTTTTCACCTAAAAAGGTTTTTAAAGCAACTTTATTAATTTTATTTGCTTGATTGATATTCAATGTTTTTTTTCCATTAACTTTAAAAACTATAAACATCCAAGCAATAAAGTCAAATTCCTTACAATCACCCTTTGCTCTTATAATTAAATTTATTTGATTTTTGTTCTCCATTTTTAATATTTGCTATATAATCGGCTTTATTTAAACTTTTGATTTATTAACTTATTTAGCAATATTAATTAAAGTCCCTTTTTCTCTAGCTTTATTAAAAGAGTGATAAAAGAATGATATTGCAATTACTAAATAATGATTTAAGTAATTTTAAATAAACTAAAAATGATGACCATTTGTTCAAAGTGTTATTACGATAATAATTATCCAGAAATTACTTTTGATAAAAATAATGTTTGTAATTATTGTATTCAAATCGAAAGTCTTGCAAACGAATATGGAACAGGAAGAGAGAAAGGTATTAAAAAATTTCAACAAATTATTAATGAAATAAAAGTAAATCAAAAAAATAAAAAGTATGATTGTGTAGTTGGTGTTAGTGGGGGTACAGACTCCTCGTATATGCTGCACTTATTAAAGGAGGAGTATAAATTAAGAGTTCTTGCAGTTCATTATGATAATACATGGAATACTGAGATTTCCACCAGAAATATTTATGCAATGATTAATAAATTGAATATAGATTTAATTACCCATGTTGTAGATAACAAAGAGGCAGATGATATCTTAAAATCTTTTTTTATGTCTGGAGTGGCAGAAATTGATGGACCTACAGACTTGGCAGTGGCTTTTGTTTTAAGAACAGCGGCAAAAAAACATGGAATTAAGTACATTTTTGAGGGACATTCTTTTTTAGAGGAGGGAATAACCCCACTAACAAATAACTATTTTGATGGAAAATTTATTGAGTCAATTCACAAAAAGTTTGGCGAAATGAAGATGCAAAATTATCCACTAATGACTTTTAGAAAATTTGTTACTTCAATAATTTTTGATAGAGTTAAATTAATAAGACCTTTTTGGTATATTAATTATCAAAAAGAAATGGCAATTGAATTTTTGTCAAAAAATTATGATTGGAAGTATTATGATGGTCATCATTTAGAAAATAGAATGACAGCGTTTTACCATCTAATTTATTTGCCAAAAAGATTTAATAAAAGTTTAAAAATAAATACAATTGCAGCAAAAGTTAGAAACAAAGCAATTAGTAGAAAACAAGCAGAAGAGTTAATAAATAAAGAAGATAAAGCATCAAAAGATATTGAGGTTTATTTTAAAAAAAGACTTAATTTATCTGATAATGAATATGGATATTATATGGGTGCTCCATTAAAAAATTGGAAAGACTTTCCTAATGATAAAAAAAAATTCGAAATTATGAGGCCATTGTTTTTTGTTGCTCAAAAATTTAATTTAGTTCCGAAATCATTTTATCTGAAATATTGTTTTAAAAAATAATGAAAAAATATTTTCTATTGTTAATAATTCTATCAATACTAATAATTTATTTTACAAATAAAAATACTATCAATTCAGATAGAGAAAAAATTATCGAAAATCAAAACTCAATTGAACCAAATGCATTTTCAGGGAAATTAATAGAAGGTAATCTTTTTTTTAAACCAGTTGAAACTGAAAAAGATATAGAAAGATTTAATAATTTAATTTTTATGGGAGTTAATAAAGATTTACTTAAAAAAATAGATATTTCTATTTTAGATGAAAAAGAAATTTTAGATGATGAAAAATTACCAATTACAAAAATAGATTTTGAACTTCTTGGTAAAACATATTGGTCATTTGCATATGGGAAAAAAAATAAGTCACAAAAAGCTATATTGATTATTCCTGGAAGTGGATCCAATCAATCTTCTAAAATATATATGAATGATAAAGATAACTATCACTATGGATTAAAACATAGTTTTGAAAAAAATTTTGATGTTTATGTGTTTATCAAACCAAATGAAGATTATTTAGCTATGCACAACACATATAATAAAATTAATTATGATTATATATACAATTGGCATATTAATAAAGGTGGCTCTTATTCTTTTTCTTACATTGTTCAATCAATAGCATTTTCCAAATATTTGAAAAAAAACTACGACCAAATTGTTGTTGCAGGACTATCACAAGGAGGTGAAGCTGCTTTTATTAACTCTCTTTATTCAGATCCAGACTTTTCTATTATTTCATCAGGTTTAAGCGCTTATCATAAAAACTTAGAATTTGCCGGAAGAGGTCAAATCATTATCCCAAACAAATTTATTTATAATGAAAAAATATTAAGAGAAAATTTTAGTGACCTGAAAACAAATTTTTTTTTCTCATGGGGCGTAAATGATACATCTGAGGAATATAAGAGAGAGACAAAGTCCAATAAAACTTGTAATTTCTTTAAAAAACTAATTAACTTAACTTGTTATTATGGCGAAGGTCATGAATTTCCTGTTAATGCAATTGAGGTTCATTTAAATTAAGTGAAATTGGTTATAAAAATTTAATTGGTTAATACGTAATTATAAAAAATATGAACATAAAATATATAAAAAAGTTTTTGCACACATTAGAAGTGTTGATATTTTATTTTACTTTTTTTTTATGTAGATTATTTATTAGGAAAAATGTCATCTCTTGGACTTTGGGTGTAACAGAAAATTGTAAAAACATGTATTATTTTAATAAAATAATCCCAAACAGTTATACAGCCTGCTTTAATAGTGATTATTACACACCACAATTAACTTATAATTTTCTTTATAAAAAAAAAAAATTTTTTTTTTTAAATAGATTATCTAGATTTTTTATTGGCCCAATATTATTTGCGATACTATGTATTAAATCAAAAAACTTTCTGTTTTTTTGGAATGATGGTTTTTTAAGTTTTGATGAAAATAGAGAGTTTCAATTTAAATTTCTTAAAAAAAATAAAAAAAAAGTTGCATGTTTTTTTTGTGGCTCAGAAATTAGATCTTATTATTGTTCACTAAAACTAGAAAAAAAATTTAATTTAGATAATCAAATTAGATATAGGTTACTAGGACAAGGCAAAAAAAATATTAATGATTTTGAAATGAGACTCAAAGAGTTTTGTAAAATAACTGATAAATATGCCGATATAATTTTTAACTATGAAACTGATCAAATAAGTTATTTAAAAAAAAAATGTTATCCATTTTTTTATAATTTTGAATCAAAAAAATTTCAACTAGATTTGAAAAAATTTAATAATTTAAAAACAGTTAAAATTGTTCATGCTCCAACAAATCCTATTATCAAAGGCACTCCAATAATTAGAGCAGTAATTCAGAAACTAAAAAAATTAAATTATAATATAGAATATCATGAGTTAGTTGATTTAAAAAATTCAGAAGTTTTAAAAGAACTTAAAGATGCACATATTGTGATAAATGAATTATATGGTTATTCACCTGGACTTTTCTCTATAGAGGGTATGTTTAGTTCCTGTATGGTTATAACCTCAGCCTCTGAAAAATTTGAAAAATTACTTCCTAAAAATAGTTCTAAAAGTTGGGTAGTTGGAAACTATCTTAACTTAGAGAAACAATTACTTTACTATTTAAATAGAAAAGAAAAAATTAGAATTATTGCGGAAAAAGGTTATAAATGGGCACAAACAAATGCCAATTTAGAAAAAAATAAATTAATAATAAATAAAATCTTAAATTCTTAATTTATTCTAGATATGGAACTATCAAATAAAAAATTTTTACTAATAGGTGGAGCTGGATTTATCGGTTCACACACAGCCGAACTATTAATCAAAGAAGATATTAAAGAATTGTTAATATATGACAATTTTACAAGAGGAAAAATTGAAAACTTAAAAAATGTAATAGACGATAAAAGAGTAAAAATTTTTGATTTGGCAGGAGATATATGTCAACCAGATCTATTAGATAAAAGTATGGAGGGTATTGATGGTGTTTTCCATTATGCAGCGTTATGGCTTTTACATTGTCAGGATTATCCTGCCTCAGCTTTTAAAACTAACATTGAAGGAACCTTTAATGTGATCAATTCTTGCATAAAACATAATGTTAAAAAATTTGTATTTTCTTCATCGGCTTCTGTCTATGGAGATGCAGTCTTTGAACCTATGACTGAAGAACATCCCTTAAATAATAAAAATTTTTATGGAGCAACAAAAATATGTGGAGAAGCAATTATAAATGCATATCATCATAGATACAATATGCCTTATGTTGGGTTAAGATACATGAATGTTTATGGACCAAGGCAAGATACGAAAGGAGCCTATGTTGCTGTAATTTTAAAGATATTACAAAATATAAAAAATAATACTGAACCAACTATTTATGGTGATGGAAGTCAATCATATGACTTTATTAGTGTTCGTGATTGCGCAAAAGCAAACATTTGTGCGATGAAATCTAATCAAAATAATGGATTTTATAATGTAGCCACAGGAAAAAAAACCTCACTATTAGATTTAACAAAAAAAATACTTGATCTAAAAAAATCTAATTTACAAATAAATTTTGATAAACAAAAAAACTCATTTGTAAATAATAGAGTTGGATCAATTGAAAAGGCAGCTAAAGATTTAAGTTTTAATTATGAGGTTGATTTAGAATCAGGTTTAAAGGATCTTATTCAATGGTATGATTCAAATAATTAAGTATATCTAGTTTAAATTAATCAATAAAAAATTTGTGAAAAATATATTAATTATAGGTGCAAGTTCATTTGTTGGTCAAAGTTTAATTTCAGGATTAGATCAAAATTTTAATATATTTGGCACATTTAATAAAAAAAAAATTAAAAACAAGAATTTCATTTATCTAAACTTAAAAGATAAATTGCCTATTAAAAAATTAACTAAATTCAAAAATATTCATACAGTAATATGGTGTGTCCAGAGTAATAATAAAAATATAAAAAAAAAAAATTTATATGAAATTAATATTACTGGTTTAATAAAAATAATGGATTTTTTAAAGACTATCAAAATTAAAAAATTTATTTTTTTTTCATCAGGAAGTGTTTACTCTAAAAGCAAAAAAAAACTTAGTGAACATTCAAAAATAAATTTAGATGATTATTATAGTTTTGTTAAAATACTTGGTGAAAAAATTTGTCAGATTTATAGCGAATCAAATTTATTTGACTTAATTATTCTTAGACCATTCACTATTTATGGAAAAAATCAAAAAAGTAGACTTATATATAATTTAATTTTTAATATTAAAAATGAAAATAAAATTTATTTAGAAGGAAAAGAAGGTATAAAATTATCTACTATTTATGTTGATGATATACCTCAAATAATTAAATATTTAATTCTTAATTATAGACCTCATTATTCTGTATTTAATTTATCTAGTCCATTTAGTTATAGTGTAAAAAAATTTTGTGAATTAATTGCAAATAAGTTCAATAAAGATGTTAAGATTTCTACAAGTAAAATAATAAATAAAAATCTTGTGTCAAAAAAAAATATTTTAAATAAAAAATTTAAATTTTTAAGTTTTGAAAAATTTATAAAAGAGTGCGTCTGACATCATGTGTGGACTTGTAGGAATTTATAGCAAAAATAATAATATAGATAAAAAAAACTTACTTGAAATGTCAGAATTATTAGCTCATCGAGGAAAAGATGGAGATGGACATTATATAAATAATAATTTTGGTTTAGCGCATAAAAGATTATCTATAATCGATCTTACAAATGATGCATCTCAACCGTTTGTCTCAAATGATAAGAGATATGTTTTAGCCTATAATGGTGAAATTTATAATTTTAAAGAAATTAAAAAAAAATTGATAAATAAATACAAATTTACTTCAAGCTCAGACACAGAAGTAATATTGTATGCTTTTTCTGAGTGGGGAAAAAAATGCTTTAAATTGTTTAATGGAATGTTTGCAATAGCAATTTGGGACAACAAATTAAAAAAAATTATAATCGCAAGAGATAGATATGGAATGAAGCCATTATACTATTATTGTGATGGCAAAAACTTAGTTTTTGCGTCTGAAATAAAATCAATCATAAAAAATAAATTCTATAAAAGACAATTAGATTATTATGGTTTGTGTGAATATTTAAGTTTTCAAAATTATATTTCTGACAAAACTTTATTTAAAAATATATCATTATTACCTCAAGGTACTTACATAGAGTTTGATTCAAACTTAAAGCCTAGTTTAGAAATATATTGGGATTTTAATTTTTTTAACAAAGATATGGTTATCAAAAATAACAAAAGAGATCTAAATTTCTATATTAATAGAGCCGTTAAAAGACAAAGTTTTGCTGATGTTGATATAAACTCATACTTAAGTGGTGGAATTGATTCTGCTTGCATAGTTCGTAGTGCAAAAAAGTTTATTAAAAATATAAAAACTTTTACCATAGGTTTTGATTTAAGTAGTGCTTCAGGAATAGAACTTTTTTTTGATGAAAGGAAAAAAGCAGAGAGAATATCTTCTATATTTAAAACAGATCACTATCAGTCTGTTTTAAAAAGTGGAGACTTTGAAAAATGTATTGATGATCTTGTTTATCACGTTGAAGAACCAAGAGTAGGTCAATCTTATCCAAACTTGTATGCCGCAAAACTTGCTAGTAAGTTTGGAAAGGTTGTATTTTCTGGAGTTGGTGCAGACGAATTATTTGGAGGCTATCCTTGGAGATATGTATATCTAAAAAAAAAATTACCCTTTGATAAATTTTTAGAAATATATTTTAAAAAAATGAATCGCCTTCCTGGAAATCAATTATTAAATCAAAAGTCTTCTATGCTTTCTTATAAAGATGCAGAAGAATATAATTATGAAAAGTTTAAAAAGGTTTTTGAAAATTATAAACAGCAATATGTAACTCCAGATGATGCATTAAATTATTGTATGTATTTTGAGTCAAAAACTTTTCTAAATGGCTTACTTTTAGTTGAGGATAAAATATCAATGTCAAAAGGTCTCGAGGTAAGAGCGCCATTTTTAGATAATGATTTAGTAGATTATGCCCTTAAAATTCCCAACAAAATGCTATTTTTAAAAAGTAAGCTAAATGACAATGAAAATAATTTAGAAAAAAAATATAAACAGTTCACAAAAGGTAAGTTAATTTTAAGAAAATCATTAAATAAGAGTTTACCAAGTGATATTGTATATGATCGAAAACAAGGTTTTTCTGGTCCAGACAAATCATGGTTTAGAGGAGAGAGTATAGATTTTATAAATTCCCAACTTAAAAATTTACCTAAATTTTTAAATAAAAAAAAAGTGTTAGAGATTTTCAATAAACATGTGAATGGAGAGCAAAATTTAAGATTAACAATTTGGTCAATTATTTATCTGATTAAGTTTTCTAAAATATTTAAAATTAGATAACAACTTTCTTTAATATTATTTGTAAATCTAATTAATTAGATTATAAGATTTTAATAAAATGAAAATACTAGGTATTTATAATGGAAAAAATGCTTCAATCACATATTATGATGGAGAAAAAATTGCATTTTCAGTTAGCGAAGAAAGATTTAATAGAATAAAAAATTATAGAGGATATCCTTTTTTATCAATAGATTATTTATTTAAAAAATTCAATTTATCACCAAAAAATATAAATGTGATTACTTGTGGTGCTTGGAACTATCCTTCATCAGATGTTCTTAAAGATTATTTTCAAAGTAAACACACATGTGAGAACCCCTGGAATAGATATTATCATTCGATTAAATCTGATCATAATTATAAAATAGAATTTATAAAAAATTCTACAAAACTTTTTCCTAATGCTGAAATTAAAATATACGACCATCATTATTCGCATTTTTATTCTGCCAAGACAAGCTCAGGTTTTAAAAATGGTTATGGTATAGTATCTGATGGAAGAGGAGATGGACAAAGCTTGTCAATTTGGAAATTTAATTCTAATAAAATTAAAAAGATAAAAGGATTTTCAGAGCTAAGAAGTTATGGTGCATTTTATGGCAGCATTACGTCTTTGTTAGGATTTAAAGCAGACAGACACGAAGGCAAGATTACCGGATTAGCAGCTTATGGAAAAAATACAAATCTTGTAAAATTATTAAGAAAATATATTAATTTTAAAAATGGATCAATTAATACATCAAAAAACTTTTTACCTTTTATTAATCCTATAGATTTTGGGTACTTAAAAAAAATAACTCAAGAGTATTCAAAAGAAGATATTGCATTTGCAGCGCAAAAAATTTTAGAAGAAAATATTACTAAAATTATAAGATATTATATTCCTCAAAAGGAAAATATAGTAGCTGCTGGAGGAGTTTTTGCCAATGTTAAGTTAAATCAAAAAATAAGAGAAGAATGCAATTCAAAAAATTTTTATGTTTTTCCAGAAATGTCAGATGGTGGAATTTCTTTTGGAGCAGTCTGTGCATTTCTAGACGAAAATAAAATAAGATTAAAAAAAATAGATAATATGTTCCTTGGACCTTCGAGTTCATTAAAAAAAAAAGATAAAAAAAAATTAATAATCAAAGATTTAAAAAATAGAAAAAATCTAGATGAAATATTAGATAAAATTAATGAGGGTGCAATTGTTGGGATGTATAATGGAAAAGGTGAATTTGGTCCTAGAGCATTAGGAAATAGAAGTATTATATTCAAGCCTACAAATAAAAAATTAAACGATAAAGTTAATAAAAAACTAGGTAGAAATGAGTTTATGCCTTTTGCACCTGTTGTCTTAAAAGAAAATGCAAATAAACTTTTTATAAACTTAAAAAAAAATGATCAAAATATAAAGTATATGACTACATGTTATAAATGTACTAATTTAATGATTAAAACATGTCCATCAGTTGTCCATATTGATAATACTGCAAGACCACAAATCATTGATAGCTCAATAGATAATAAAGCATACTATATGATTATTAAGGAATTTTCTAAAAGATTTAATATTCACTGTTTGGTTAATACAAGTTTTAATACACATGAAGAGCCAATAGTGAATGATGTCAACGAGGCACTAAAAATACTCAAAAAAAAAGTAATAGACTATTTAATAATAGATCATGCTTTAATTAAATTTAAATAAATGTTTTGATTTAGTATCAATCTAATGGAAAATATTAAAAAACTTTATTCCCTGCTAACAAGTCAACAACAAAAAAAAGTGACCTTAATATTAATTTTTTTATTTTTGAGTTCTTCGCTGCAATTTATTGGAATTAGTTCTATTCTTATCGCTTTTAAGATTATTAGGGCGCAAGAAATTTCTGAACTAGGTAATTTTTTCAATACAATTTACATTTTTTTTAATTTTTTTGATTTTCTTTTCTTTAAAAAGATAGTAATTTTTCTATTATTTATTATAGTTATTTTAAGTGTTCTAATTACTTTTTTAAATCATAATATTGTTTCATATTTTTCGCATTCTTTCTCGCAAAAGCTGGAAGCTAAAATATTTTCTTTTTATGTAAAATGCGATTATTTTTTTTTTCAAATGAGTCAAATACTAGAATAATTTCAAATTTTAAAGATCACTTGCCAAGGGTTACAACAAATCTAATTCCAGCAATTTGCATTTTTGTTACTGCAACTTCTACCCTTATAACAATATTTATTTTTACACTTTTCATAGATTATGAATTATCAATAATGATTTATTCATCTCTAGGAACTATGTATTATTTTCTGTTTGTTTTTTTAAGAAAAAGACTTGTTTCTCTTACTCAAGATTTAGTTAGTAGCTCAAGAAGTAAAACTGAAGCAACAATTGATGCAATTAACAATATTAAAATAATCAAATTTTTTAAGGATAAAGATATTTACCTTAATAAATTTTATGAAAGTAGTGCTCAAATAGTAAAAAATTCTGTAAGATTATTTTTAATTGAGGTTTCCCCCAGGGTTTTACTGGATATACTTTTATACTGTGGAACGATAGTTGCACTAATTATATTTTATGACAGAAGTGCAAACGAACTTGTTATTGATAAACTTTTATTTTTTGCAATTGCTGCATCCAAAGCTCTACCAACAATAAATCAGTTATATTCTTCAATAGTTCTTATAAAACACTCTACGCTATCTTTAAATGAAGTTAATAATGAAATTAATAATTTAACTAAAGATGCAAATAAAACAAAGATAAATAAAGAACACATAATTTTTAAAAATTCAATCAAGCTTGAAAATATTAATTTCAAATTTAAAAATGGCAATTTTAATTTCGAAAATTTGAATTTAACATTAAATAAAAATGACTGTATAGGAGTATGTGGTCCCTCAGGTTCGGGTAAAACTACATTTATAGATTTACTAAGTGGAATATATAAACCTCAAAAAGGAAATCTTATAATAGATGAAAAAATTATTAGTGAAAATACTATTGATAGTTACAGGGACTTAATAAGTTATATTTCACAAGATAATTACATTGGCGATTTGACAATAAAAGAAGCAGTAATTTTTGGGAATATTAAAAGTGACGATATTAGCTTAAAGATTACTGATGAAAAAGTCAAAGAGTCACTCGATAAGGTTGAACTTTTGAATTTTGTCAATTCACTGCCTAAAAATATTAATACTAAATTAGGAGATAAAGGAATAAAGCTTAGTGGTGGGCAAAAGCAAAGGCTTACTCTTGCTAAAGCTTTTTTTACAAAATCAGAAATTTTAATCTTAGATGAATCTACAAGTGCTATAGATCAATATACAGAGGAAAAAATATTAGATAAAATTTATAAGGATGTAAAAAAAAACAACCAAACCTTAATTTTTGTTACTCATAGATTAAAAAGTCTAAAAAAAACTGATAAGATAATTTTAATTAAGGACTCTAAAATAAAATTTACAGGAAAATATTCAGATTTAATTGATGAAAAAGGAAATTATTTGGATGAAAAATGATCCTAATCAAGTAATTAAAGAAATAATTTAAAAAATAACATGAATGTCGATAGACAAGTTAATGTAATTGATTGCAATATTGGAAATTTAGGTTCTGTAATTAATTTGATAAAAAAATTAAACTTTGAAGTTAATATTGTAACAAAACCTAGTGAATTTAATTCATCAAGAAAAATTATACTTCCTGGTGTTGGTCATTATGACAAATGCATTCAAAATTTAAAAAGAATAAATCTTTTCAACGACTTAAAAAATAAAATATTTTCAGATAATTATTTCTTCCTAGGTATATGTGTCGGGATGCAAATATTGTTTCAATCAAGTGAAGAAGGTAATGAAGAAGGATTGGGATTTTTTAAAGGAAACGTAAATAAATTTAACTTCGAGAATAATTTTAAAACTCCTCACATGGGTTGGAATAATCTAATATTTGATAATAAAAAAAATATACTTAATTTAGACAATAGAGTTTATTTTTGTCACTCTTATTATGTTCAATGTGATGATTCAGACGATATTGTAGCCAGTACAATTCATGGAAAAAAATTTCCTTCTATAGTGTGTAAAAAAAAAGTTTATGGTTTTCAATTTCATCCAGAAAAAAGCTATAACGATGGTGAAACACTAATTAAAAATTTTTTAGACTTATAGAATGTTACAAAAAAGAATTATTCCATTATTATTTTTATCAGAAAATAAAATTGTTAAAACTGAAAAATTTAAAAACATTTCATATGTTGGTGATCCTCTCAATATACTCAAAATTTTTAATGAAAAAGAAGTAGATGAAATAATACTATTAGATATCTCAAAAAGAAAAAAAAATTATAAATTGCAAGTAGAACTGCTTAAACAATTCGCATCGGAATGTTTTATGCCCATTACATATGGAGGTGGTATAAATTCATTGGCTGATGCAGAGTTAATTTTAAATATGGGTTTTGAAAAAATATGTTTAACGCATGTAGCATTAAGTAATCCTAAATTGATACAAGAAATTTCAGACAATTTTGGAAAACAAAGTGTTGTTGTTAAATTAGACTTAAAAAAAAATCTTTTTAGAAAATTAAAAGTTTATGATTATTTAAATAATAAGTTTATAAATGAAGATATAAATCATTATATTAAAAAAATTATTTCTTTAGGTGCTGGAGAGTTAGTTATTAATTTTGTTGATAATGAAGGTACTCGCGCAGGGCTTTATGATGCTGACTTATTGAAAATAGATCTTAATATTGAAATTCCAATAATTATATCAGGTGGAGTAAATTCACATCAAAATATTAAAGATTTATTTAAATCGAGGATAGATGCTGTAGCACTAGGGTCCTTATTGGTTTATTTTGGAATTCACAAAGCAGTACTTATTAATTATCCAAATAAAGATGAAAAAAAAGAATTAACTGAATTTTTATTCAAAGAATAATTATAAATAAGTGTGGAAGATCTATAAGAATTTAAATATAACTATTTTTTTAATCAACTATGTCTCACTCAAATCATAATCAAGTTTGTAAAAGATGTGTAATGGATACTACAGCTGAAAATATTAATTTCGATGCTATGGGAGTATGTAATTTTTGCAATGATTTTTTTAAACTTGATAGATTTTTTACATTTTCAAGTTTCAAGAAAAAAGAACTTTTAGAGGATTTTATTAAAAAAATTAAAAAGCCAAAATTAAAATATGACTGCATAATAGGGTTATCAGGTGGTGTTGATAGTTCATATACGCTTGTAAAGGCTGTTGAGCTTGGCCTTAAACCACTTGCGGTACATATGGACAATGGCTGGAATAGTGAACTTGCAAATAATAATATTTTTAACTTAGTCAAAAAACTTAATGTAGATTTGTATACACATGTAATTGATTGGGATGAATATAAAAATTTAATGTTAGCTTTTTTTAAATCAGATGTCATTGATGTAGAGCTATTATATGATAATGCTATGTTAGGTGTAAATTTTACACAAGCTTTAAAACATAAGACAAAATTTATTTTATCAGGCACGAATACAAGTACTGAAGGAATGCGAATACCTAAGAATTGGTCATGGTTTAAAAATGATGCAAAAAATATCAAATATTTAGGAAAAAAATTTATGAATCAAAAATTAAAAACTTTTCCTTCTTATGGAACATTTGACTATATATATTGCGAGTTTTTAAAGAAAATAAAATGGGTAACTTTTTTAGATTATTTTGATTATAAAAAAGAGGATGCCCTTAAATTATTAGAGAGTAAATATGATTTTAAACCGTATGGATATAAACATTATGAGTCAATATTCACAAGGTTTTATCAAGCGTATATTTTACCAAAAAAATTTGGAGTTGATAAAAGAAAACTTCATTTAAGTAATTTAATTATTACAAATCAATTAGATAGAGATAAGGCTTTAAATATCTTAAAACAATCCCCTTATCCTTCGGAAGATTTAGAAAAAGCTGATCTGACATATTTTTTAAAAAAAATGGATTGGACCAATCAGGACCTAGAAGATTATATTAAAAGAAAGAGAGTTGAACATTCAGACTATAAATCTGAATTACCAATGTGGAATTTTTTGAAAGGAGTCCACAACATGTTAAAAATTAAAAAAAATCATTAATTCTTATGTATAATTCTATTAATTCTAAGATTAATTTTATATTAATAGGTTTATTTGTTATCTCAAATCTAATTTTTTGGGATTTTATAGTCTATGGATATAATATAAAAAACTTTTATTTAGTTTTTATAATTTGTTTTTTTTTAAAAGATAAAAAAATTAATTATAAAAATTTATCCTATCTAGTTATAGCGTTAATTGCTCTTACTTTACACTCAATGCCCTATATTTTAGATATTAATCAATGGATTAAAGTAAATTTACTTTTTTATTTAACTATAATTTTAATTTTTTTAAATTTTGAGATAATTTTAAAAAATATTCAAAATTATATTTTTATATCTTTCTATTTTATTGTTTTTTACTTTTTTACTTTTGTACCAGTAAAATTTATCTTAGTTTTTAAAGATTCTCAAAATATAATTCATGATATTTGGAACCACCTAGTTCATAAATTTACAATTTATTGCAATGGATTAAACATAAATAACTTTAATTTAATTTTTAATGAAAATTCTCATCTTGGAATGGTATTTCCCGCATTACATTTTTTTTATGTTTTAAAGTCCAAACATAATATTTATGTTTATCTACTATTTAATGCTCTTTCACTTTGCATAATAGTGCTCTTTAGTTCTTTAACTATGTTAGTTTCATATTTAATATGTATTTCTTTATATTTTTTCTTTTTTTTATTTAAAAAAGTTAAGCTAAAAAAACATTCAGTATTAATTATTTTAATATTGTCTACTTTTATAGGAATTTTTCTTTCTTCTTTTTCAGGATGTAAAATAAAATTTTTTGATTTTGCATATAGTTTACTTTTTAAGGAGGATTCTGTTAGCATTACAAAAAAAGTGGAAATGACTATTGATGATGAAACTAATAGCTTTTATGTATATAATAATTGTAATTCAATTCCCCCTTCATTGAGAGGGGTAGATATTTTATTAATCAATAATTCTCCACTTAACTTTGAAGATAAGTGTATATTGATAGTTAGTAATAAAACTGAAAATGGAAAGAAACTCATAGAAGTTTTAAGTCAAATTGAAGAACAACAAAATATCTCTACCTCCATTAAAGAAAGCAGTGTAGTTGAAAAAGAAAGCAGTGTAGTTGAAAAAGAAAGCAGTGTAGTTGAAAAAGAAAGCAGTGTAGTTGAAAAAGAAAGCAGTGTAGTTGAAAAAGAAAGCAGTGTAGTTGAAAAAGAAAGCAGTGTAGTTGAAAAAGAAAGCAGCGTAGTTGAAAAAATAAGTAAAGAAAGCGGTGTAGTTGAAAAAGAAAGCAGTGTAGTTGAAAAAATAAGTAAAGAAAGCGGTGTAGTTGAAAAAGAAAGCAGTGTAGTTGAAAAAATAAGTAAAGAAAGCAGTGTAGTTCAAAAAATAAGTAGAGATGAAATTGAGTTAATTACTAAAAAGCATATAGAAAAAAATTATAAACCTTCCAAATTAAATAAGAGTCTTGATAAGATATTTGTTGAGATAAAAAAAGATAACTATCAAGATAAAATTAACAACAAACAATATTCTAGATTAAGAAATGGTCTTTTTGATCACCATCCTAATGTTAGTTCATTGACATATGCAAAACACTTAAAAATGGCCTTAATGTCATTAGTTGACAAACCTTTGGGTTGGGGTTTAAATAATTATACTTCAGCTTTCTTTAATTATTCAAACAAAATAGAAGATTTAAGTGGTTTACATTTTAAGAATAGGCATATGAATGCAAATTATTCTGATGGTTCTTCAAACTTGTTTAAATTATTAGTTGAATTTGGATTAATTAGTATTTTTATATTTTTTATTATTTTTAAATTTATCAAATCTAATATAGACCCAATACTTAAAATTTTTATTTTAGGATTAATTATTACATCATTCGTAAGAGCTGCTGGATATTTTAATTCAGCATTTTTACTATGTATTATAATTATGATTGCATCATCATATAAAGAATTTAAATTAACTAAATGAAAAAAAAATTAAATTTTGCTCTAGTAGGTTGTTCAGGTTTTATTGCAAAAAAACATGTATCTGCAATAAAAAAACTCAATCATAATCTGAAAATAGTTTTGGATAAATCAGACTCAGCTGGATATTTGGATAGTTACTTTCCAGATTGTATTTTCTTTAAAGATCAAAAATCTTTTTTTAGTAATTTAGTAAAATATAAAATTGATTTTGTTATTTTATGTTTGCCAAATTATTTACATTTTAGATTTATTGAATTATCTTTAAAAAAAAAATGTAATGTTATTTGTGAAAAACCAACTGTAATAAAATCAGTAGACTTGGATAAAATTGATAAATTAGAAAAACAATATAAAAAGAAATGTTATTCAATTTTTCAATTGAGACACGATAAGGAATTAATTAAATTACAAAAAAAATTAAAAAAATCTAAAAAGAAATTTGTTGGAAAATTAACCTACATAACATCTAGAGGTGACTGGTATGTTAAATCTTGGAAAGGTGACGAAAAACTTTCTGGAGGGATAATTTATAATATTGGCATTCATTTTTTTGATTTACTAAGCTGGTTTTTTGGTGATGCTATTAATGGAAAAAGAATAATAGTATCTAAAAAAACTCAATCAGGATTTATTCAATTTAAAAATGCTAAAATAAAATGGATGTTGTCAACCGATAGAAATAAACTTCCGAATAAAAAAATATTTGCATATAGAAATTTTAAAATTGGAAATCAAGAAATTAATTTAAGTAAATCTTTTTTAGATTTACATGTTGAGAGTTATAAAAATATTTTAAATAAGAAAGGCACAATGATAAAAGATATATACAAAACTTACAAAAATATAGATATTATAAAAAACTAGCATGAAATATTTCTTACATGAAACATCAATAATTGACGAAAATGTAAATATTGGCAAGAATACAAGAATTTGGCACTGGTCCCATATTTCTAAAAATGTTATAATTGGTAAAAACTGCATCTTAGGTCAAAATGTTTTTATAGGAAGTAATGTAAAGATTGGTAACAACGTTAAAATTCAAAATAACGTATCAGTTTATGAAGGTTTAATAATCAAAGATGACGTTTTTGTAGGCCCATCAGTAGTATTTACTAATGTAACTAACCCCAGAAGCTTTATTGAAAGAAAAAAAGCCTTTAAAAAAACATTAATTCAAAAGGGCGCTACTATAGGAGCTAATTCGACTATTATTTGTGGGGTTACGTTGGGAGAATATTCATTTATTGGTGCAGGCTCAGTTGTTACTAAAAATGTTATAAAAAATACTTTAGTATTTGGAAACCCAGCAAAATTTATTAAAAAAGTTGATAAAAAAATAAATAGAATATGAAAATAGATTTTTTTGGTATAGCTAAACAGAATCAACTTATAAAAAAAAATTTAAAAAAAAAATTTGATAAATTATTTAAACATAATCAGTATATTTTAGGACCTGAGATTCAGGCATTAGAAAAAAAGTTAGCAAAATTTACAGGGTCTAAATATTGCATCACTACTTCAAGCGGTACTGACGCTCTTCTATTGTCACTTATTTCTCTTGGAATTACAGTAGGTGATGAAGTAATAGTTCCTAACCTTAGCTATATAGCTTCTGCGGAGGTTATTAAAAGAGTTGGTGCTAAGCCAATTTTTATAGATGTTAAACGAACTGATTTTAACATAAATGAAGAACTGATTAAAAAAAAAATATCTAAAAAAACAAAAGCAATAATTGCTGTTTCTTTATTTGGACAGACTCCAGATTTTAGAAAAATTAATTTAATTGCAAAGAAATATAAAATATATGTAATAGAAGATGCTGCACAAAGTTTTGCAGCAAAAAATCATGGTAAAATGAGTTGTAATCTGAGTGATATAGGCTGTACAAGTTTTTTTCCCACTAAAGTTTTGGGATGTTATGGAGATGGTGGAGCAATTTTTACAAATAAAAAAAAAATTTATGAGAAATGTAAAAAATTAAGAGTACATGGACAATCAAAAAAATATGTTTATGACCTAGAAGGGCTGAATGCTAAACTCGATACAATACAGGCAATAGTTTTACTAGAAAAATTAAAAATTTTGAATAAAGAGATTAAATTAAGAGGTAAAAATTTTATTAAATATAAAAAATTTCTTAAAAATATAAAGCATATTGAATTGCCCGAAGTACAAAAAAATAATTCATCAGTCTTCAGTATATTTACGATTATAGCAAAAAAGAGAGACATGCTTTTTAATTTTTTAAAAAAAAAAAATATCCCAGTAGCAATTTACTATCCAAGAACACTAAATAAGCAAAAAATTTTTAGTAAAATAAAAAAAAATGAATGTCCAGTTAGTGAAGAATTGTCAAAAAAAATAATATCTTTACCATTTTCGGCTTATATTACAGAAAAAGAAATGAAAAAAATAGCAAATGAAATAACAAATTTTTACTCAAGTTGAAAAAAATACTTCATATAATCGGAACAAGGCCTCAATATATTAAGTCATCCATCTTAATAAAAAAATTATCTAAAAGTAAATTTTTTAAGAATGTAGTAATAGATACTTCTCAACATTTTGATAAAAATATGTCTGATATATTTTTAAAAGAATTTAAATTCTCATCATTTATTACAAAATTAAATATAAAAAAAAACTTGTCACGCATTACAAGATTAGCTCAAATGATTAAATTACTTGGTGAATGTCAAAAAAAAATAAATCCAGACATAGCAATTATTTATGGAGATACAGATAGTACTTTAGCAGCAGCCATATCATTGAAAAAAAATGATATTAAAACTGTACATGTAGAAGCTGGCTTAAGATCTTATGATAACAATATGCCAGAAGAACAAAATAGAATTGTTGCAGATAATTTTTCAGATTATCTGATAGCACCAACAAAAACAGCAGTAAGAAATTTATTAAAAGAAAATTTTGATAAAAAAAAAATATTTATGTTTGGAGACACAATGTATGATTTAGCTATTAATACTAGCAAGGAATTAGAAATTAAAACTAGTAATGAATACATTCTAATGACACTCCATAGAGACAAAAATACAGAAAAAAAAAATTTAAATAAAATTATTGAATCTTTATCAAAATTAAAAACCAAAATAATTTGGCCTATACACCCAAAGATTAAAAATTCTAAAGATTTTAAGAAAATAAAACTACCAAAAAATTTAGATATAATAGATCCACTTTCATATAAAGATAATCTATCCCTAGTTATTAATTCAAAATTTGTAATTACAGATAGTGGTGGCCTTCAAAAAGAAGCATTTTTCCTAGGAAAATACAGCTTTATATTAAGAGATGAAACTGAATGGATTGAAATAGTTAAGGATAAGAAGAGCTTCTTAATTGGTTCAAAAATTGATTTAATTAAAAATTTTAAAATAAGTAAAAAAAGATTTAAACCAAAAAAAAGCTTTTTTGGATCAGGTGACACTACTGATAAGATTATAAAATTACTAAAAAATATTTAATGAAAAAAAAAAATATATTATTTATAACTGGTCAATTTTTACCCTTTACTAAATCAATAGGTGGAATAATTCGAATTTTGTCATTTTGTAATTCTCTAGAAAAAAAATTTAATATCAACATAGTTTCAACAGGTAATCAGTATTTTGGGTATTTTGGTTTCAAAAAAAAGATTAAATCATACAATTTAATAAATGTTAAAAAAAAATTTTTTTTTTTTTTATTTAATTTTTGGATTTTTTAAAAAATTCTTTCCAAATTTGGCATACCTTTTTGCCTTAGATTATGCTCATTCTTATAGAAATGAATTATTTAAAGCTGTAAAAATAACTATTAAAAAAAAAAAATTAAATACATAATTATATCTTGTCCACCATTTTCCCTTTTTTATATTGGTGACAAAATTAGAAAAGAATGTAATGATAATATAAAAATAATTTATGATTATCGTGATGGGTGGTTTAGTAGATTCAATGATTTAGATAACAGTTATCTAATTTCTAAATTAAAAAAAAATTTAGAGGATAGAATTATTAAATCTGCACATAGTATTGTTTGTGCAACAGAAACTATATATAAAAAAATTAAATATAAAAACAAAGTATTGATAACTAATGGATATTATTCTTTACCATCAGATAAAAAAATTATAATTAGCAATACTATCAAAATCGGATATTTTGGCCTTATTTCTGATGATCCTAAGGGGTATAGAGATATAAATATTTTATTTAATGCGCTGAAAGGAGATGAGTTTAAAGATAAAAAATTTAAATTTTATTTTTATGGCAACAATGATATTTCAAAAAGTAATATAAGAGATTATAAAAATTTTATATTTAATAAGAATCTTGATTACTTTGAGGCTCAAAATATGATGCAGCAAATGGATTACCTGTTAATTATTCATACAGAGCAATCTACTGTGAAAGAGGTAATAACTGGTAAATTTTATGAATATGTTTCAATAAGAAAACCTATAATTTCAATTACAAATGGTGATGCTGAAGTAAACAAAATTATAAATCAATCAAAACTTGGATACACTATAAATATTAAAAAAAAAGAATTTGTCTAAAGAGCTTTTAAAAATTTTGAGAAAAAGAAAAAAGTATAAAATGAATATAAAAGATATTTTTAAATATTCTAGAGAGTATCAAAATAAAAAATTACTTGATATTTTAAAAGATTAGAAATGTTAGTTACTATAATTATCCCAATATATGGCAATATTGAACTATTAAATGATTCTTTATCAAGTGCAGTAAGGCAAACTTATAAAAAATGTGAAATACTGATTGTTGATGATGGTTCTAAACAGAAAGTAAAAATAAAGAAGATAATAAAAAAATATGAATCAAATAATTCCAAGAGAATAAAACTTATCTCATATAAAAAAAATAGAGGTGTTGCTCATGCGCTAAATAGAGGAATATCAAGTGCTAATGGAGACTTTATAGCTTGGCTGAGTCATGATGATATTTTTATAAATTCAAAAATAGAAAAACAAATCTTAATGTTTAAAAATAAAAAAATCCAAATAGTTTCATCAAATTTTATAGAATGGAATGTATCAAATAATTTTTTTTTAAATAGATGTTTAAAAAATAATTATTTTAAAGATACATTAAAATCACTGTTAACCAATGAAAAGCTTCATGGGTGCTCTTTAGTGTTACGAAAAAAATGTTTTAATAAAATTGGCCTATTTGATGAATCACTAAAGCATACACAGGATTACGATATGTGGATTAGATTATCTAAAAAGTTTAAATTTTATCATTTAAATGAAGTTTTACTAATTTCGAGAAATCATTCCAACCAAAGTTCTAGACTAAATGTAAGCGAGTCATTAAAAGAAAAAGAAAATCTTTTTTCAAGATATTCAGATAATATAAACTTAACTTTATTAGAAAAATTTATTCTTCTTATGAAAAAATTTAAAAGAAAAATAGTATGAAAAAAAAGTTTATAAGTATTTTGAATGCAACTGGTATTCACATGCATGGAGGTATGTCTATTCTCGATAATTTCTTAAAATTTAATTTTTCTAAATATTTAATTGACTCAAGATCGGATTATATAAAATTAAAAAAATTAAATAATGTTTTATTTATTGAAAATTCTTTTTATGGAAGATTTAAAAATGAATTAAAGTTAAAAAAAAATGCAAATGAAAATACGAAAGTAATATATTTAGGTGGCCTGCCACCAATATTTAATAGCAAATCTTTAATTATTACGTGTTTTCAAAATGCTAATATATTTCCTGAATTTTATAATAATTCTAAAAAATTAGATTGGTTAATATCAAGAGATTTTATAAGATATATTTTTTTTCATTTATTTAAAAACAATTCAGATATTTGGGTAGTTTTCTCACCCATATCAAAAATGATATTAATTAATAATAATATTTCTGAATATAAAATAAAACTGATTAATATTTTTGATAAAGTTTATAACAAAAATTCAAATACTAAAAAAATATATGATTTTATTTATCCAGCATCATTCAAACCTCATAAAAATCATAAAAACCTAATAAATGCTTTAGTAATTTTAGCAAAAAAACATATAAGGCCATCTGTTTTACTAACCCTAACATCAGAAGAGCAGAAATTATTAAATACTGATTACTTAATAAAAAAATATGATTTAAAGTTATTTTTTTACTTCACTAAAAATACAGATAATTTTATTAAAATATATGACAAATGTAAGTCATTAATTTATCCATCATTAAACGAAACAATTGGCCTTCCAATTATCGAGGCAAAACAAAAAAATTTATTGCTCGCCTGTGCAAATAAGCCTTATTCTTATCAATTTTATAAACCTGATTATAAATTTAACCCCTACAATCCTGATGATATTGCATCCGTAATGATAAAAATTATTCGTAATAATTTTAAAGTATTAAAAAAAAAATCTAATGAGAAACAATTAGATTATAAAAATGAGATACTAAATTTTAAAGATATGTTTATATAATGTCAAAAATGAAAATAGGCGTTTTCACCCAACACTTTTTTCCAGAAAATTTTAGAATAAATTTTGTTGTAGATGAATTAAAAAAAAAAATGATGTCACAATATTTACATCAATGCCTCATTACAATATTGATAAAAATGTTATTAATAAATACAAAAATTATCTACCTTATTTAAAATATGAAAAAAAATTAAAGATATGGCGTTTTCCCATAATTTACCAAAAAAAAAATTCATTTTTTAAGTTTTGTAATTATGTGTCATACATTTTAAGTTTATCTTTTTTTTCACAAATCTTTTTAAGAAAAAATTTTGATATAATATTTGTATACGCAACATCTCCTATCTTTCAGGTTTTACCAGCAATTTTGTATAAACTAATTAAAAAAAAACCATTAGTTATTTGGGTTCAAGATCTATGGCCTGAAGTATTAGTTGATTTAAAAATTCCATTTAATAAACAACTTTCTTTCCTAATTAGACCAATTATTGAATGGATATATAATTCCAGTGATTTAATTTTGTGCCAATCAAATTCCTTTGTTAATTCTATAAAAAAAATTGTAAAAAATAAGAATAAAGTAGTCCTTTATTATAATCCTTCTGATATTAAAAATACTTTATTAAGATCAAGATTTAAAAGCAAAACATTTAAAATTCTTTTTGCTGGCAATTTAGGTGCAGCTCAAAATTTAGAAATTGTAATTAAGATAGCAAAAATAATTAAAAAAAATACAGATAATATTCAAATAAACTTAGTCGGAAATGGAAATCAATTTTCTTTAATTAAAGATTTAATTAATAAGAATAAACTCGATGATATTATTAAACTTCATGGATATATATCTGTGAGTAAAGTTAAAAAATATTATCAAAAAGCTGATGCTCTACTCTTAACATTACATGACGGAAAAGCTTTAAATAAAACTATACCCGCTAAATTTCAAACATACCTAGCTTATGCAAAACCAATCTTAGTATCAGCAAATGGTGAAATCAACAACTTAGTGAAACAAAAAAAATTAGGTTTGTCATCTAGAGCAGGATATTATAATAACCTTTATATTAATATCTTAAGATTGAAAAATATGACTAAAAAAGAAATTGATAATATCTCATTAAATTGTATTAAGTTCTATAAAAGTGATTTTATGTTAGCGAAAAATGTCAGTTATCTTCAGAAAATATTAAATAAACTAATTTAACCAATGATATTAAAAAAAATATTTTATAAGTTACCATTTAACTTCCAATCTTACGTTGCTAGACTTTCATCATACGTTAATAATGGCGTAATAGATGATTTTATAAACTTTCCATATGGGAAAGAGTATGGATTATCTCCCAATGATAGAAAAGGGATCTTAAAAAGATTAAAAGCCTCGTTAGCCAGCGTAGACTCTGCTACAAGTCTAGAAGCTCAGATTACTCTTTTTAAACAAGTTTTAAAAATAAAAAAAAAATAAAAAATAAATTTATTGTTGAATGTGGTTGTTACAAAGGCTCATCAACAATAGCATTGTCTATTGCTGCCAAAATAATTGGTGCCAAATTAATTGTCTATGATTCATTTCAAGGTTTGCCAAGATCTGAAAAAAAACTTGGCAAAAGATTGTATCCTCATTTAAACCTATATGGTTACTATAGAGCAGGAATGTATATTGGTAGCTTAAAAGAAGTGAAAAAAAACATATATTCATTTGGTGAGTTAGATGTTTGTATCTTTAGAGAAGGTCTTTTTTCCAAATCCTTAAAAAAACATAAGGAGAGTATTCAACTATGTTTTATTGATGTTGATTTATCATCCTCTACAGAGGATTGCATAAAATATCTTTGGAAAAAACTAGATGACAATAGTTATTTTTATTCAGATGATGCATGTGATTTAAAAGTTGTAAGTATTTGGTTTGATAATATTTGGTGGAAAAACAATTTAAAAGAAAAAGCGCCAGGTTATGTTGGATCTGGTTGTGGACTTCCAATTAACGGAAACTATAGTGGCTTAGGTTATGCCTTGAAGAAAAAGAAATTAAATTCACATAATAAGCTCCACTGGCTTTATAATAAATAATTTTTTTGAATAGCTTATTTAATTTTTGTTTATATTTAGCTAACAATAAAAAAAGTAAGTGTAGTGACTTGTTTAACGAAATTCAAAGTATTGAAAATTTATTTTATTCCAATATATCTTTAAAATTAATCCTAGTAACTTTTTTAATATTCATATTTCATTATTTTATATCAAAAAAATTACTTGGAAATATTCAAAATAAGATTTTAATTTTATTAAGTTTTTTAACAACATTATTTTATTTTATAATTATAGTTTTTAGTAGTAATTTTCTTTGGGTAGATGATTGGTCTTTATTGGATAGTTTATTTTTAAAAGACGTTACTTTTTCTAATTGGTTATTTAGATTTGAAAATATTCATAATCATTCAATAATAAAATTCCTTGTTTATTTGAACAATGTTATATTGAATTTAGATTTTCAATTATTTAATTATCTTTCCGTATTTTTTATATATTTATCTAGTATAATTTTTATTAAAACTTTTATTAAATTAAATCTTAGTTTACCGCTAGTAGCCATAGCAATATTATTCATGTTTTCTGGAAAACTTTTTCCAAGCATAACCCAATTGATTAATATTAGCTGGACATTAAATTTTTTACTTATTTCACTTTTTTCATATAATTTGTTAAATAATAAAACATTTTCTCACTATTATAACTTTTTGATTATTATTTTAGCACCAAATATTTTTGGTTCAGGTTTTGCTATATTAGGCTTTTCAATAATTTTTGGTTTATATAACCTAAGAGAAAAAATTGGATTAAATTATATAATATTTTCAATATTATCCTTCATTTTTGCTTATATTTTGCCAAAATTTTTTATACCAGTAAATAATTTAGCAGAAGGTGAAGCTATAGATTATATAAATATTATAAAGATATTTTACTTTCCAGGATTCTTTGGTAATGTTTTTTTCCCTTGGTCAACAATTTTTTCATTACCAAGTTTATTCATTGGTTACTTTCAATTATTGATTTTAATTTATTTTGCTATCATCAAAAAAATTAAAATTCGTTATTTTATAAGCAATAATCCTATTTTGATAATAAGCATTTTTACAGCTTTATTAGTAGCAATTTCAAGACCAGAAATTTCAAGATTTATCCAACCAAGATATGTAACTATATCAATATTATTCCAAATTGGATTTTTGCTCTTCTTAAGAGATGATTTGAAAAGATATTTAAATAAAAGATATAAAAATTTATTTTTAACATGTGCTCTAATCTATATTTTTTCAATTGGCACCTTAACTCCCTACTTGGGTGTTCACTGGCAAGCAAAAAGATCCTTGGTTAATTATCAATTAGAAAATTGTTTTAAATTAAATGTAAGTAAATTTAAATGCAAAGACCTTGCTTATGAAAAATTATTTTATGGAGGCAATTGGTACTCAAGGTCAAAATTTAATAAATTAATGGATATCTTGTTTATAGAAAAATAATATTTAATAATGAAACATAAGAAATATTCAGCATTAATAATTGGAGCTAATTATGGTTTAAATATTCTTTATCCAATTTTAAAAAATCAAAAAAATATAGATTTAATTGGCATATGCTCAAAAACAAAAAAGAATTTAAAAGATAAAACTATTACCTTCCTAATGAATTGGAAAAAAGCAATTAAAATCTATAAACCAGATTTTGTAGTTCTTGCTGTACCTCCGAAAATTCAATCAAAAATTATTAAGTATTTAATAGAAAAAAAAATTCCTTTTTTTGGACAAAAACCACTTTCTTATAATTTTAGGGATGCAAAATTAATAACAAAAACCATAAAAAAAAATAAATTACTTACAAGCTTTGATTTAAATTTTTTAAAATTAGCAGCTATAATTAAATTTAAAAAAATTATCAATAAAAAAAAATTATCTAATTCAAAAATTGTTGTCAGGTGGTTTTTTCAATCTAGATCTTTAAAGTATAAGGATTCTTGGAAAAATAATAATAAAATTGGGGGTGGAATTTTATATAATTTTGGTTTTCATTTGTTTTCAATTTTAATTGAAATTTTTGATGACCTTAAATTGATTAATGTGTCAAAAAATAATGATTCATACAAATTAAATTTTATTGATAAAAATAAAAATAATTTTGAAGTTTTTTTATCAAACAAAAAAAATAATATAAATTTATTTGATATTTCGGTTTTAGATAATAATAATAATAAGCTTTTGATAAAAAATACAAGCAAAAATTATCATGACAATTTTACTATTAAAGAAAATGATAAAATATTATTTGTTCAAAAAAATAGTAATATATTTGATATCTCTAGACGTGTAGCAACTAGTTTGAATATAAAAGATTTTATTAATGACTTAAAAAAGAATAATCCAAGTTTTTTGTCGCAAAATATCGATTTATGTATAAAAGTTCACAAAATAATTAGTGATATTGAGCACAAATAATTACAATGTTAAAAAAGCAATTAGATATAGTTATACCTGTGTATAATGAGGGTGAGTCAATTCTTTCCACAATCAATGCTTTTAATCAATCTGTTTCGTCATCTCATAACATATTGATTTGTTATGATAATGAAAATGATAATACTATTTCCTGCATTAAAAAAAATTTTCCAAAACAAGATAATATTGTTTTTGTTAAAAATGATAATCAAGGCGCACATGGAGCGGTAATGTCTGGAATTAAACATTCTGCATCTAGTTATATTTTAGTAATGCCCGCAGATGACGACTATAATCAGGATATTATTGATAAAATGATTGAAGTTGCTCTTAAAAATAATGCTGAAATTGTTTCTCCTTGCAGGTTTGCAAAAGGTAGTAAAATTATTAATGGTCCTTTTTTTAAATTTTTATTGGTTAGAATTGTAAATTTTACACTCCACTATCTTGCAAGAGTTCCAAGTAAGGACTCAACTAATGGCTTCCGACTATTCTCAAGAAAAGTGGTAGAAAATATTCAGATTACATCTACTAAAGGGTTTACATATAGTATTGAATATCTTCTGAAGTCTTATGAAAAAAATTTTAAGTGTCTTGATTATCCAGCAAATTGGATAGAAAGAAAATTTGGAAAAAGTAGATTTAGAGTTTTAGGATGGTCAACTAATTATCTAAACTGGTATTTTTATGCATGGAAAGTTTTTTTTAAAAAATTATTTAATATATGAACATAATAATAGAATTTATAATTAACTTTATTGATAATTTTTATTATTTTAAAAAAATTAATTTTTTTATAAAAAAATTAGAGATAACAAACATAGTTGATGTTGGCTCTCATAAAGGAGAATTTTTTAAATCCATAATCGAAAAAAGTCCAAAAATTAAATCAGCTGTATTAGTTGAGCCACAAGATGAAATTTTAAAAAATCTTTACTATTTAAAGTCTAACTTTCCTTATATAAAAATAAATATAGAAAATCTTGCCTTAGGTTCAAAGATTGAAAAAAAAATAATTTATATAAACAGTTTATCTAGCACTTCAACACTTTCTACAATTAATATAAATTCAAATTGGTATAAGTTTAAAAGATTAATTTTATTCAAAACTAAAAAAAGATTTACTAAAAAAAAAATTGTTTTATCTGACACTTTAGACAACCTACTGAAACGAAATAAAATTGATAAATTAGATTTTTTAAAAATTGATACAGAAGGATATGAATATCAAGTTTTAAAAGGTGCACATGAATCTTTAAAAAATAAAAAAATAAAATATATAATGGTAGAAAAACAATTATCTAAAATGTATGCGAATTATGATTTTGAAAAAATTGAAAAATATCTTGAAAAAAATGGCTTTATTAACATAAAAAATTTTAGATTTCCCTTGGCTTTATTTGAAGACAGGATATACAAGCTAAAAAAGTAAATTAATTAAAATTGATGAAAAAAATTACCATTATTGGTGCAACAGGTCATATTGGGTTACCCTTGAGCATCTTATTTGCTAACAAAGGATTCAAGGTTATTGGTTATGATATTAACTCTGACAACGTAAAAAAGGCAAATAAAGGAATAATGTTATTTAAAGAAGATAACGGCCTAGCAGAATTCAAAAAAGCTAGAAAAAAAAACAATTTATATTTTATTGATAAGCCCAGTGATGAAATGAAAAATGGAGATTTTTTAATTACAGTTGGTACTCCTGTCGATGAATTTATGAATCCTGATTTGAATCAATTAAAAAAATGTATCAACTCAATATTGCCGTACTTAAATTCTAAAAGTTTAATTATATTAAGATCTACAGTATTTCCAGGAACTAGTGAGTGGCTTAAGAGTTATCTCTTAAAAAAAAAAATTAAAGCTGAGGTTGCTTTTTGTTTAGAAAGAGTTGTCCAAGGAAAAACTTTCGAAGAAATAAAAAATTTACCACAAATTGTTGCTGCTACCAGTCAAAATGCTAAAAAAAAAGCAGCAAATATCTTTAAACATATTTCAAAAAAGATTATTTTCAGTGATTTAAAAGAAGCTGAATTCTCAAAATTATTTTCCAATGCTTTTAGATATATTCAGTTTGCTATATCTAATGAATTTTTTATGATTGCAAATTCAGCAGGACTTAATTTTGAAAAAATAAGAAAGATAACAACTGATGGATATCCAAGGGCTGGTGGAATGCCATCAGCTGGATTTGCTGCTGGTCCCTGTTTGTTTAAGGATACAATGCAATTGATGGCATCTAATCAAAATAATTTTAATTTAGGAATCAATTCAATGCTGGTAAATGAAGGTTTAGTTCTGTATTTAATAAAAAAATTATCCACAGATTATAATCTGTCAGAAAAAAATGTTGGAATATTAGGTATGGCTTTTAAATCAGAGTGTGACGATATCAGATCATCACTAAGTTATAAGCTAAAAAATAATTTAAATAGATTATGTAAGAATGTATTTTGCTCAGACCCTTATGTCACTGAGGATAAAAGCTTATATGATTTAAACTATACAATTAAAAATTCAGATATCATAATTATAGGTGCTCCTCATAAAATATATAAGAAATTAAATTTTAAAAATAAAAAAGTTATAGATATTTGGGGTATGACCAATATTGAGAACTCAAAGATATGAAAAATATTTTAGTGACGGGTGGTACAGGTTTTATTGGTTCTGCTATAAGTTCAATGTTAGTTTTAAAGGGCTACAATGTTACGATATTTGACAATAATTCCAGAGGTAAGCTTAAAAATATAAGTGCTCTTAAAGAGGCAAAATTTATAAAAGGTGACATAAGAAATTTCCAACATGTATTTAAAGCATGTAAGAATATTGATACCGTAATACACTTGGCTGCAGTTAATGGAACTAAGTATTTTTATGAAAAACCTGACATAGTTTTAGAGGTTGCTGCGAAAGGTGTAATAAATATCATAGATAGCTGTAAAGAAAGAGGTATTAAAAATCTTTTTTTAGCATCAAGCTCAGAGGTATATCATTTTCCAAAAAAAATTCCCACAGATGAGAAAGAGTCAATAAAAATACCAGATATAATGAATCCAAGATTCTCTTATGCCGGTGGAAAAATCTTTACAGAACTTATGGGGGTTAATTTTGGTAGAAAATATTTTAAAAAATTGATTATTTTTAGACCACATAATGTATATGGTAAAAATATGGGCAATGAACATGTTGTTCCAGAATTATTGTTAAGGATGAAAAAAAATAAATCTAAAAACTTTTTTATAAAAGGGACGGGTAAAGAGACCAGAGCTTTTATATACATAGATGATTTTATTAAAGCCTTTGAACTAGTCATGACTAAAGGAAAACATATGCAAATTTATAATATTGGAAC
This sequence comes from Candidatus Pelagibacter sp. Uisw_094, assembly GCF_047729535.1. Classification (GTDB taxonomy): domain Bacteria; phylum Pseudomonadota; class Alphaproteobacteria; order Pelagibacterales; family Pelagibacteraceae; genus Pelagibacter. The sequence goes on from NZ_CP159823.1 coordinate 171,580, forward strand.
TGAACAAATGGTTTCAATAAATAAACTTTGTAAAACTATAGCTAAAATTTTCAAAAAAACGATTAATATTAAAAATAAACCAATAGCAAAAGGTGGAACAAAAGCTAGATGTCCAGATATTTCTAAAATAAAGAAACTTGGTTTTTTGAATTATACTTTATTAGAAGACGGTTTAAAGAAAGTGATTAATTAAATTATGAACTCTAAACAAATAAAATCTTGTCAAATATGTGGTAATAAAAGTTTAAAGTCAGTTCTTTTTTTGGGATATTTGCCGCCTGTAAATCAATTTAATAAGTTGAGTTATGAAGCAAAAGAACAACCAAGTTACCCTGCAGAATTATTGTTTTGTGAAAATTGCAAATTAGTTCAATTAAGTACTATTGTTGATCAAAAAATACTTTTTCCACCAGAGTATCCATATACGAGCAGCACAACTAAGATTTTAAGAGATAACTTTTTTAACTTAAGTAAAGAGGTGAGGAGAAAATTTTCTTACAAATCAAATGATTTAATGATTGATGTTGGGTCTAATGATGGAAATTTATTATCAAATTTTAAATCTGATTTTAAGGTCCTTGGCATTACACCTGAAAAAATAGGAAAAATAGCAATCAAAAGAGGAATAGATACTTTAATAAAGTATTTTAATTTAAAAACTGCAAATTTAGTTTTTAAGAAATATGGTAAAGCTAAAATAATAACAGCAACAAATGTATTTGCACATATTGATAATTTAGAAGATATTATGAAAGGTATCCAAAAATGCCTTGATAAAGATGGTGTATTTATAACTGAGTCACATTACTTAATCCCATTACTTAAGGATATACAGTATGACACTGTTTACCATGAACACTTAAGATATTATTCACTTACTAGTTTAAAATTCTTATTCAAAAAATTTGGTTTCGAGGTATTTGATGCAAAAGAAATCCCCACACATGGAGGATCTATAAGGGTTTATGCTGGACTTAAGGATAAATTTCCAATTAGTAAAAATGTTAAAAAAATTTTAAATAATGAAAAAAAATATTTATCAGTGAACTATATGAATAGTTTTAAGGAAAAAGTAACAACATCAAAACTAGATCTTTTAGAAATTCTGTCAAAAATAAAAAAAAAAAATAAAAAAGTTAAAATTTCAGGTATTAGCGCTCCGTCAAGGTCGGCAACATTAATTAATTATGTTGGATTGAATGAAGAAATAATTGATAATATTTTAGAAATTAAGGGGTCTTACAAAATAAATAGATTTATGCCTGGTACAAAAATACCGGTAATAGAAGAAAAAGCACATTTACTTAAAAAAATAGATTTTCTTTTATTATTTTCTTGGCATATATCCAAAGAACTCATAAAAAATATTAAAAAACAGGGCTTTAAGGGAAAGTTTATTGTTCCTTTGCCAAAGCCTAAAATAATTTAACTGAATAAATAATATGAAAAAAATTCTAATTGTTGGTGGTGCAGGGTATGTAGGGGGTGTAATTGTAGATCTTCTTTTGAAAAAAAAATATGATGTAACAGTTTATGATAATTTACTATACGAAGAATCATTTAGAAAAGATTGTAAATTTATATTTGGCGATATAAGAGATCAAGATTTTTATAAATCAAAACTTAATAACTTTGATTCTATAATATGGTTAGCAGCTTTAGTTGGAGATGGAGCATGTAGCATCAACCCTAACTTAACTGATGAAATAAATTTTCAGACTTTAAAAAAATTAATTAAAATATATAAAAAAAGAATCGTCTTTATTTCAACATGCTCAGTTTATGGAGCTCAAAATGGAATCTTAGATGAAAATTCTGATGTTAATCCACTTTCTCATTATGCAACATCTAAACTTAAATGTGAAAAAATTTTACAAGACAGCAACTCAATCATATTTAGACTTGGTACATTATTTGGTGTTAGCGATAACTATTCAAGAATAAGAATGGACCTCGTGGTTAACACTTTAAGTGCAAAAGCTTTTTTTGAAAAAAAAATGTCAGTATTTGGGGGAGATCAATTTAGACCAATACTTCATGTTAAGGACGTAGCTAGAGCTATTGAAATTGCAATTAGATCAAAAAAACAAGGTATATATAATTTGTCACTTAAAAACATGCGCATAATAGAAATTGCTAATGCAATCGGAAAACATTTTAAAAATTCAAAAATTATCAAAACTAAAATTAAATTCCAAGATGCTCGAAATTATCGTGTAAAAAATGATAAAGCCCGTAAAGAATTAAATTTTAATGCTATATATGACCTAAGCTTTGGGATTAAGGAATTAAAAAAACTACTAACTGAAAAAAGGATTAAAAATTTTAATGATCCGCGTTATACTAATCAAAAATACCTAGAACTATTTAAAGAAAAAATATAATTTATGGATCCAAAAGTAATTAGTGGAAATATAGTATTTGACAATAGAGGATCATTAATTTTTAATAATAATCTAAAATTTAATAATATAAAAAGATTCTATATAGTTCACAACTATTCAAAAAATTTTATTAGGGCTTGGCATGGTCATTTAAAAGAAGAGAAGTATATAAAATGTTTAGAGGGTACATTTCAAGTAAGTGCTGTTAAAATCGATAATATAAAAAAACCAAAAAAGAATAATAAAGTTTATAATTATTTTTTAAACGAATCGAATCATGACTTTATTCATGTTCCTAAGGGGTATGCTAATGGCTCAATGTCACTTGAGAATAATTCTAAATTAATAATTTTTTCTACACTGTCACTTGAAGAGAGTATCAAGGATGATTATAGATTTGATGCTAGATATTGGAATCCTTGGAAAATAGATGAGAGATAAAAAAAAAATTATAATTTTAGGGTCTACTGGAATGCTTGGCTCAGAAGTTCTAAAAGTTTTTTTAGACTCAAAAAGATATAAAATATTTGCAAGTATAAGAAATCAAAAGCAAAAAAAAAATTTTAAATTAAATAATTTAAATGAAATTACATTTTTCAAATTTGACGCCAGAATAGATAATGTTGAAAAATTAAAAAAATATATAACAAAAAATACAATAATAATTAATTGTATAGGAATAATTAAACCACAAATTAATGAAACTAAACAAGATAGCGTGTACAACGCGATTAAAATAAATAGTGCATTTCCTCATCAATTGCATAAAAGATTTGAAAAAAATAAAATATATCAAATAGCTACAGACTGTGTTTATTCTGGTAAAAAAGGGCTTTATAATGAAAATGATATTCATGATGCTGAGGACATATATGGTAAATCTAAGAGTTTGGGTGAGGTAAATAGTAAAAATTTTTACAATATTCGAACATCAATTATTGGAAAAGAATTGAATAGTATAAAGTCTTTGTATGAATGGTTTCTTTCTCAAAAAGAAAAATCAAAACTAAATGGTTTTAAAAATCATTCTTGGAATGGACTAACAACAAATGCATTTGCGAAGGTTATAATATCTATTATTCAAAATAAAATTTATTTACCACCTAATATTCATGTAATGCCAAATGATATAATTAATAAATATGAAATGCTAAATATATTTAAAAAAAAAACAAAAAAAAATATCAATATTAAAAGTATTACAGCTGAAAAAAGGATTAACAGAACTTTATCTACTATGTACCCTAGTATTGTAAAAAAAATTTGGCTAGGCACTGAATACAAAAGAGTTCCAAATTTAAAAGATTTAATTTTAGAATTTTAATAAAATAGATGAAAATAGTAACATTACTAGGAACAAGACCTGAGTTTATAAGGTTATCTAGAATTATACCTTTGTTAGATCGGTATAGCAAACATACAATAATCCACACTGGACAGAATTATGATTATAATCTTAATAAAATTTTTTTTAAAAATTTAAAGATTAGAAAACCAGATTTATTTTTAAATGCAAAGGGATCTTTTGGCGAGCAATTATCTAAAATATTTAATAAATTAGAGAAACATTTATTAAATATCAAACCTGATAGATTTCTTGTTTTAGGTGATACAAATAGTAGTCTTGGTGCAGTTATAGCAAAAAGGCTCTCAATCCCTGTTTTCCATATGGAGGCTGGTAATAGACAGTATAATGATGAGGTACCAGAAGAAATTAATAGGAGAATTATTGACCATTCAAGCGATATATTATTACCTTATACTAATAGAAGCTGTGAAAACTTAGTTAAAGAAGGAATTAATAGAAAAAAAATATTTATTACAGGAAACCCAATATTTGAAGTTATGAATTTTTATGAAAAAAAAATAAAAAATTCTAAAATTTTAGATTCTTTAAATTTAACTAAAGATAATTACTTCCTTTTAACTGCCCACAGACAAGAAAATGTTGATAGTTTTCAAAGATTAAATGATCTTATTTCAATTTTAAAAAAAATATCATCAATTAAAAAAAAACAAATAATCTGGCCAATACACCCTCGTACAAAAATTAAATTAAAAAAATTTAAAATTAAATTACATAAAAATATAAAATTAATTGAACCGTTAGACTTTTTTGATTTTTCTAAATTAGAAAAAAATTGTTTATGTATAATTTCTGACAGTGGAACAGTTCAGGAGGAGGCTGCAATATTAAAAAAACCAAATTTAATAATAAGAGATGCAACAGAAAGACCTGAAACAATTGAAGCTGGATCATCAATACTAATAGGTAGCTCTATAAAAAATATTGAAAAACAAATTAAGATTTCATTAGAGCTAAATGGATTTGAAGAAAATATCCCCGAGTATATAGTTCCGAATGTTTCTCAAAAAATAATCAAAATATTATTTTCTAAATATGAATTTGATTAGAAAAAATTTAAGCTATGATTTACTTCAATTATATTTAGTTTGCTTAATACCTTTTGCTTTGATTTTTAGTAGGTTTGTTGCAGATTTTAGTTTGGTTGTTGTTTGTATAATATTCATTAAAAAAAGTTTCAAAGAAAATATTTTTACTTTTTTAAAAGATCCTTTTGTAAAATTTTTTATTCTTTTTTGGGTTATTATATGTTTCCGTTCTTTATTTTCAGAAAATTTATTTTTATCACTTAAATCCTCATTTTTTTATATAAGATTTATGCTATTTGCTATTGCAATTAAATCGTTATTTGAATTGGATAAAAAATATTTATACTATTTTTTTTGCTCCATATCATTTTGTCTAATGATCATAGTTTTCGATGGTTTTATTCAATTCTTTTATTCAAAAAATATATTTGGATATCCGCCATTTTTAATGGCAGATACTTATAGATTAAGTGGTTTTTTCAAGGATGAATTAATTATTGGAAGTTTTATCTCGAGGATTTTACCATTTTACTTAGGTTTGTACATGTATTGCAAATACTTAAATATAATTGGCAATAAAGACGGTTATGTTTCATTATTTTTATTAATAAGCTGTGTTCTAGTTTTATTGTCAGGAGAAAGAGTTGCTTTATTTTATGCATTTCTAAGCATTTTAATGGGAGCACTTTTAATTAATTTTTTAAATATTAAATGGTTTTTAAAACTATTTACAGTTGGTCTTATTTTTATATCAATAATACTTACACATGAAGGATCAAAAAAAAGATTAATTGACAAAACACTTAATCAAATTGGTATCTCAAATAGTAAAGAAGAGTTAACGGACAATGACCAAATTTATATTTATAGTATTCATCATCATTACCATATCGTAGCAGCTTACAAAATATTTAAAGACAATATTATGTTTGGTTCTGGTGTAAAAATGTTTCGCGAAGTGTGCAAAGATGGATATAGGGAAAATGTTTTTTCATGTACCACACATCCACATAATACAATTATGCAGTTTCTGTCTGAAACAGGTATAGTTGGGATTTCATTTTATTTTTTAAGTTTGTTTTATGTACTTAAATTTATGTCAATTAATCTTTGGTTATTAATTTCAAATAAAGATAATAACCTGTATAAAGCTAAGATATTTTATTTATTAGCATTATTAATATCTTTAATGCCGTTATTGCCTTCGGGTAATTTTTTTAATAACTGGATCTCAATAATAAATTATTTACCAGTAGGTTTTTATTTATTAAGTAATAAAAAAAATGAATTATAATTTTATAATAGTAACACTGATACTTAATATAATTTTTATATTTAGTTTTAACAAGATTACAAAAAAGTTCGATTTTTATGATTTTCCAGATTATGCCAGAAAATTACATAAAAAAAAAACTTCTTTAATAGGAGGATTTTTATTTTTTATCTTTAACTTAATATATTTAGTTTTTTATATTTATGACACTGTGGAAACTTTCTTTACTTTAAGAGAAATGGTTTCTTTAATTTTTGTTTCAAATATTTTTTTTATAATTGGTTTGTATGATGATAAATTTAATTTAAAAGCTAATACAAAAATATATTTGATGATTTTTGTAAGTTTATGTACAATCTTGATTAATAATAATTTTTTAATTGAAGAGTTAAATTTTAGTTTTTATTCAAAATCGATAATATTAGGCAATTTTTCTATTTTATTTACAATTATATGCTTCATATGTTTTGTTAATGCTTGCAATATGTTTGATGGAATCGATTTGCAATTTGGATTTTATTTAATATTTTTATCAATCATTTTTATAAGCAAAGGAATAATGATCCATTTTTACTTTGGTTTAATTATTTGTGGAGTTTTTTTTCTATATTATAACTTTAATAAAAAAATCTTTATTGGAAATAATGGTACATTATTACTGGGTTCTCTTTTTTCTTTCTTATTCATTGGGTCTTATACCAAATCAAATCTTTTTTTTGTTGATGAAATTTTCTTAATTATGGTAATACCTGGTTTTGACCTAATAAGAGTTTCGATTTTAAGATTAACTCAAGGAAAAAATATGTTTCAATCAGATAATAGTCATATTCACCACCTTCTTATAAAAAAAATAAGTATAGTCAAAACCAATCTATTAATTCAACTATCAATAGTGTTGCCATTTTTAAATTTTTACATTTATCAAAATTTTTTAACTAGTATTATCATAGCCACTTCAGGTTATTTAATGCTATTTTTTTATGCTAAAAACTCTACTAAATAAAAAATTAAATACAAAGGGGTATTTTATAGTATTCTTTTTTATTTTTTTACTTCATCTAATTACGATAAATTGGTATCCTACTAATTTTGAAGGCGCTTACTCAAAGTTGGCTTTTTTTTTTTTACAACAAGATAAACTTTTTCTTATAGATAGCTTTTATAATGTGCAAGCAAACACAATTATTTTCTCCTTGCTGAGTTCGTTGTTAAGTAAGGCAATAATATTTTTAAGCCCAGAAGCAACTATTCGAATTCTTTCTGCAACTAGTTATTTTTTTTTAATCATCGCTTTTAAAAATTTATTAAGTTTTTTAAAAAAAGAGAATAATTTATTATTTTTAATTATATTTATGTCAAATCCATTAATTTGGTATTATGGACATAGAATTTATGTCGATTTATTTGCTTTCTCTATAGGTGTATATGGTTTTTCAATTTTACTTGATAACTTCAAAAATAAAAAAAAGGTTTTACAAACATCATTATGGATTTCATTTGCAATTATTTTAAAGCCATTCAATCTCATATATTTACCAATTATTTTTATATATTTATTTTTTATTGAAAAAATAAGATTTGAATTAAAGTTTAATTTAATAGTCGGCATTATATTTCCTATTTTTATTTTTTTTATTTTTTTATTTTTGAACAAATATTACTTTGATTTCTATCTGCTACCAGATAAATTTGTTTCAGATGGATCAATTTTCATCAAACTAGAAAAAATAAATTTAGCATATCTTTTAAATATTTTTTCAAATTTTATTTATTACGTTGGATATTTAGGTCTGATTACATTTCCATTACTTTTTAAGTTAACTAAAAAGAGTTTAAATAAAAATCTAATTTTTAAAATTATAATCATTTTTTCAATTAGTTTTTTATTATCTAAATTTTTATCATCTAACTATGGAGAAATAAATTTAGGACCATTCAAAGATTATTTAATATAGATTTTTATAAACTAATAATATGTACTTTTTTTACATATATATTCTACCTAATTTTTTCATTAAAAAAAATTGTTGAAGAGAGGTTTGATTTAAAGAAAATATATTTCTTCATATCTATAATTTTAATTTACATATTTATACTATCTTTTTTGAAGTTATCACAAAGATATCTTTTACTGACAATACCATTTTTTTATTGTCTAATTTTTATTATTTCAAACTCCATATACATATATATGATAAATTTAAAATTTAATGTCTTAATAATTCTTCTATTATTACTAAATTATAATATTCAATCAAACTTAACATCGCAATTATTTACTATTATGAAAGAAAGAGATATTATTTTTCAAACTAATCCTGGACCTTTACTTCCTCATTTAATGCATGAATATCAACATATCAAAAATTATAAAAATAAAAGATTAATGTATTTTGATACCATCACCAGGTATAAAATATCTAACGAACCTTTTAATAATAAGAGATCTGAAGTTTTTTCTTATAATTTATTTGGTAAGTCTTTAAAAAAAATTTATTTAGTTAGCTATTAAAACTTTATAATTCCAGGGATATATTATTCTTTTCAATTTTAAATTTTTAAATGATGTGCAGGGTGCTTTGCTATACATGCACAATGTATAAGGTGAAGCAGTATAATAGATAATTTCTTTATCTTGTATCCTTGGTATATTTGTGTTTTTTTTATTACTTGATGTAAAAGAGTTTTTCTTTGGCCACGGGTAGTCAATATATTTTGTATCTAAATTCTTAAATATTCTATTAAAATTTTTTAAAGTTAACAAAAAACAGAGTAATATTAAAGTATAGGTAAATATTTTCCTTATATTATGTTTAATATTGAATCTATTTAAAATTATTATGCTTGATAATATTATAGAGGTACCTAAATACGCAGCACCATAACGATAAGTTGGAAATTTAAAAAACCAAAATAATAAAAAAATTAAATTTATTACAAAAATAATTAAAATAATTTTTTTTGTTTTAACTTTTTTCCTATATTCTAATGTTGCATAGCAGAAAAGTATTATTAAAATTGAAAAAATTAATAGGGGTAATATCTTTTTAATTACCACTTTTGAATGAGTATTCATCCATCCCTTTATCCACTCATAATCAGATATATGCTCTCTGTAACCTTTTGATTTATTTATTCTATCAGGATAAGCCTTAGCCCAAGCCTCAGATGACAAACTAACTTTTTTTGAGTCGCTTATTGTACCTATCGGTGACCATTCTAAAGATTTAATACATGTCAAATTTACTGGATATAGCACGCAAGATGAAATCAAAACATTTTTAAACAGCCATAACAAAATAAAAAAAGTTGAAAATATATTTGGTTTAGTAAACAAATTAATTTTTTTGAAATTTGCTATAAATACAATTAAAGGAAAGACTAATATTAAAACATAAAATTGTTTTATTAAAAATGTATTTATACAATAAAGCACTATCTTATTGTATATTTTTTTTGGGTCTTCATTTTTTATAATAAAGAGTTTCATGATGTTGTAGGTACTTAATAAATATATCATGTGAGCTGGATCATCATTACCAAAACCACTATATCTATTCATTGTACTTAAGATAAAAACTAATGAAAATATTGAAAATAATTTTAGAGTTATATTATGGTTTATTTTTAACTCTTCATAAAAATAAATAGATATTGTAGGAAAAATTAATGTAAGAGGTATTAAAATTCCATTATCACTTAATATTAAGTTATTAAATATAGCATACAAATATTGCAAAGATGAAATATGCCCAAATCTAAAATGTAAGTTAACAGAACCTAATATTATCTTTTCCTCATTAAGCATACTTATGTATGGAAGATGGTAAAGACCAGCATCTGGTCTATTAGAATGATCTAATAAAAAAGTTACAAATCCTATTAAGCTGATAATTGCAATTTTTTTGGTAACATTAATGAAATCAATCGAATTTTTTGAGATAAAAAGGAAAATAAAGCTAATAAAAAAGATAAATGTATTGAGATAGACATTTAAACTAATAAAAAAGTTTAAAAATAATGCTAAAAAAGATAAAAAAATAAAACCTAAAATAATTAATTCAGCGATACTATTTATTTTAAATTTAAATAAAACTTTATTTATTGCATGACCATATGAAAAAATACAGTAACAGGTTAAAAAGCAAAAAAGGTATATTTTAATGAAATCCATATTTGAAAAAAAATTGTCTGTTGTAATACCTTGTTATAACGAAAATTCTACGATTTCCAAAATAATTAAAAAAGTTATTGATACAAATTTAAATCTTGAATTGATTTTAGTTGATGATTTTTCAACTGATGGGAGTAGAAAAAAAATAAAACAAGCTCAACATAAAGCAATAAAAAAAAAAATCTTCCATAACAAAAATAAAGGTAAGGGTGCATGTATAAAATCAGCTCTAAGATATGTATCTGGAGAACTTGTTATTATACAGGATGCAGATTTAGAATATGATCCAAAGGATTATAAAAAATTATTAACCCCCTTTTTAGAGGATAAAGTAGAGGTAGTTTATGGATCCAGAGTATTAAATAAACAAAGATATTCATTGAAAAAAAAGCCTTCTGTTAATTTTAGAATTTTTTCAAACCATGTATTAACAATACTTTCTAATATTTTGAATAATCAATCCTTAACTGATGCACATACATGTTATAAAATTTTTAAGACAAAGTTATTAAGAAAGATTAAACCCAAAGAAAATGATTTTGCATTTTGTCCCGAGGTCACTACTAAAATTTCAAATTTAGATTTAAATATAAAAGAGGTTCCAATTCATTATAAAGGCAGGGGCTATGATGAAGGAAAAAAAATTGGAATTTATGATGCCTTTAGAGTTTTAATAGTGATTTTTAAATATAAATTTTGAAATGAAAAAAATTATTGTAGTCACCGGTGGAGCAGGTTTTATTGGTTCAAATTTAATTTCTTTACTTGTTAAAAAAACTAATTTTAAAATTATTAGTCTAGACAATTATTCATCAGGAAATAAAAAAAACCATATTAAAAACAAAAGAGTTAATTATTTTAGATGTAATACAAAAAATATATCTAGAAAATTAGAAATTTACAAAAATATTATCCATACAGTATTTCATTTTGGTGAGTTTTCAAGAATCTATCAAAGTTTTTTAAAGATGGATAAGTGTATGGAATCAAATATTGTAGGAACAAATAGTGTATTTGATTTTTGTCTTTCTAATAAAATTAAACTTATATATTCAGCAACATCAGCGAGTATTGGAAATAAAGGTGACGATAAAAACCTATCTCCTTATGCATTTACTAAAGCTAAAAATTTAGAACTATTAGAAAATTTAAAAAAATGGTTTAATTTTAAGTATGAAATAATTTATTTTTATAATGTTTATGGACCTGGGCAAATAAAAAAAGGTTCTATGGCTACAGTGGTTGGAATATTTGAGGATCAGTTTAAAAAGAAAATACCATTAACGATAGTTAGGCCAGGATCACAATCTAGAAGATTTACACATGTTTTTGATACAGTCGATGTTTGTTATTTTGCTTGGAAAAAAAATGAGTGCAGACATTACAGTGTATTTCATAAAAAGAGCTATACGATTATTGATGTTGCAAAAATGTTTAATAGTAAAGTTAAGTTTCTTCCATCAAGAAAAGGTGAAAGATACGCCTCAGCTTTAACAAGTATGAATTTATCAAATAAAGTTCACAAAATATTTGGAAAAATTAATCTTAAAGACCACATCACAAATATTGTTAAAAACTCTTAAAAAAGACCTCAATTCTTTGTTTACAATGTTTTTATTTTAGGTATAACACTCTCGCCGGTGATTATTGCGAAGGGGTAATACCCGATCCCATTCCGAACTCGGAAGTCAAGCCCTTCAGCGCCAATGGTACTTTGTCTTAAGACACGGAAGAGTAGGACATTGCCGGCTATAAAAAAACATTATGAAAATTAAAAGCTCGTTAAAATCACTAAAGAAAAGAGACCTTAATTCTAAATTAGTTAGAAGAAGAGGTAGAGTTTATATAATTAATAAAACAAACCCAAAATTTAAAGCAAGACAGAAGTAGTCTTCATGGACAATCAAAACCATAAGAATAATTGGAATAATTTCACAAAATACGTATTGTGGGGAACTGTCGCTGTTATTGGTGTTTTAGTTTTAATGGCAATATTCTTACTATAGAGTTCACTCTATGAGAATCGTTTCAATTTTAGAAAATCAAAAAGTAGAAAAAAGAATAGCAATCACTCCTGATATTGCAAAAAAATATATATCTCTTGGTTTTGAAATCTCTTTAGTTGAAAAATATGGAGAACACTTAGGATTTAAAGATAGTGACTATAAGAAGTTAGGTGTTAAAATTTCTAGCAACGAAACTGAAACCTTAAGTAATGCTGATATCATTCTTCAGTTAGGATTGTTATCTGAAGAAAATCTCTTAAATTTAAAAGAAAACCAAACTCTAGTTGGGGTATTTAATCCCTATGATAATAAAGAAAAAATAGAAAATTTATCTAAAAAGAATATAAATATTTTTTCTTTAGAAATGCTGCCTCGAATAACTAGAGCTCAATCAATGGATATTCTTTCTTCACAAGCCAATCTTGCTGGTTACAAAGCGGTAATAGAGTCATTCGCAAATTTTGAAAAGGCAATACCAATGATGATGACAGCGGCAGGTACAATTCCAGCAGCAAAAGTGTTAGTAGTTGGCGCAGGTGTGGCTGGCCTTCAGGCTATTGCAACAGCAAAAAGAATGGGTGCTATCGTATTTGCAACAGATGTACGGATGGCCTCAAAAGAACAAGTTGAAAGCTTAGGTGGAAAATTTTTAACTGTTGAAGGATCTGAAAACCTCGAAACAGAAGGTGGTTATGCAAAAGAAGCATCTGAAGAATTTAAGAAAAAACAAGAGGATCTTTTAACCGAAACTTTAAAGAAAATTGATATTGTAATATGCACTGCTTTAATTCCAGGCAAAAAAGCTCCATTAATTATTAAAAGCTACATGATTGATAACATGCAATCAGGCTCTGTTATTTATGATTTGGCAGCAATTCAAGGTGGTAATTCAGAGTTTACTGAAGTTGATAAAATTATAATTAAAAATGGAGTAAAAATTATGGGTGAGGCAAATATTCTTAATAAACTCCCTGTCTCGGCTTCAAATCTTTATTCAAAAAATGTATTTAATTTTTTGTCAAATTTATATGATAAAGAAAATAAAAAAATTAATATTAATTTAGAAGATGAGATAATTAAGAAAACATTAATTAAATAGATTTATGGAAATAGACCCTTTTATATTTAGATTAAGCATATTCATTTTATCAATTTTTATTGGTTATTATGTTGTCTGGAGTGTAACCCCATCTTTGCACACTCCATTAATGTCAGTTACTAATGCAATATCATCAGTAATTATTGTTGGTGCTATAATTGCAGGTTTAGCTGGAAGTTCAGATAATGTCTTTACAATCTCTAATATTCTTGGTTTTTTAGCAATATCTCTTGCTGCCATTAACATATTTGGAGGATTTTTGGTCACTCAAAGAATGCTTCAAATGTATAAAAAGAAAAAGAAAGATAAATAATTATGTCAGCAAATTTATCAGCAATATTTTATTTAGTCTCAGGAGTTCTATTTATACTAGCATTAAGAGGTCTTTCATCGCCAGAAACTTCAAGACAGGGTAATTTTTTTGGAATTTTAGGAATGGTGATAGCTATAACTGTCACTTTTTTATCAGTAGGAAGTTTTTCTAGTGGACTAATTTATGTACTTATTTTTTTACTAGTAGGAGGTCTTATAGGGGCATTCATAGCTTACAAGATACCAATGACTGCTATGCCAGAATTAGTAGCAGGATTTCACAGTTTAGTTGGACTGTCAGCAGTTTTTGTTGCAATCTCAGCTTTCTTAAATCCGGAAGCATTTAATCTAGGATCAGTAGGTGCTATTAAACTTGCAAGCTTGATTGAAATGTCAATTGGAGCTGCAGTTGGTGCCATAACATTTTCAGGCTCAATAATTGCTTTTTTAAAACTGCAAGGAATAATGTCAGGGTCACCAATCACTTTTAAGGGACAGCATTTTCTTAACGCTTTATTGTTAATTTCAATTCTAATTTTTACTTACTTGCTTTGCTCATCGCAGTCATCTAACTTTTTTTGGATATTAATAGCAGTTTCATTTTTAATAGGATTTTTATTAATCATTCCAATTGGTGGAGCAGATATGCCTGTGGTGATTTCAATGTTAAATTCATACTCTGGTTGGGCTGCTGCAGGAATTGGTTTTACTTTAGAAAATACTGCATTAATTATAACAGGAGCCCTTGTTGGATCTTCAGGTGCAATTTTATCTTATATAATGTGCAAAGGTATGAACCGTTCTTTCTTTAATGTAATTTTAGGGGGATTTGGTGCAACAGAACAATCAACATCAACTGGTAATAAAGAGCAAAGACCAGTCAAAAGTGGTAATGCAGAAGATGCAGCTTTCTTAATGAAAAATGCCTCATCAGTTATAATTGTTCCTGGTTATGGCATGGCAGTAGCTCAAGCACAGCATGCTTTAAGAGAGATGGTAGATACTTTAAAAAAAAATGACATTAAAGTTACTTATGCAATTCATCCGGTTGCAGGAAGAATGCCAGGTCATATGAATGTATTGTTGGCTGAAGCTAATGTTCCATATGATGAGGTTTTTGAACTTGAAGAAATTAATAATGATTTTGCTAATGCAGATGTTGCATTTGTAATTGGAGCAAATGATGTAACAAATCCAGCTGCAAAAACTGACCACCAAAGCCCAATTTATGGAATGCCAGTACTAGATGTTGAGAAATGCAAATCAGTATTATTTGTAAAAAGAAGTTTATCCCCTGGATATGCTGGAATTGATAATGAATTATTTTATAAAGATAATACTCTAATGTTATTTGCAGATGCAAAAAAAATGACTGAGGATATAACTAAAAACCTTTAAAAATTAATGACAACAAAAATATTTTGTGACATTGCAGAATTAGATTTAATAAAGAAGTTTAATAAGAAAAAAATAGTTAAAGGTTTTACGACTAATCCTAGCTTAATGAGAAAAGCAGGAGCAAAAGATTATAAATCCTATTCTAAGAAGATCTTAAAAATTTGTAACAACAAACCCGTTTCATTAGAAGTATTTGCAGATGACTATAAAGCGATGAAACAGCAAGCTCTTCAGATTAATACCTGGGGAAAGAATGTTTTCGTAAAAGTGCCAGTTGTTAACTCTAAAGGTATTTTTATGGGTAAAATTATTAAAGAACTTAATAGTTTGAATATTAAACTTAATATAACAGCGATTTATAGTTCAAAACAAACAGAAAAAACTTTAAAATTAATTAATAAAAAAACTAAAGTTATAATTTCAATATTTGCTGGTAGAGCAGGGGATACTGGTAAAGACCCAGTTCCAGAGTTTAAAAAAAGTATAGCAATGGCAAAAAAATTTAAAAATGTAGAGATACTTTGGGCGAGTGTTAGAGAGCCCTACAATTATTTACAAGCAAAACAATTGGGCTGTCACATTATAACCATCCCACCAACAACTATTGAAAAAATTGAAAATTTTGGAAAAACTTTTGATCAACTTACAAAAGAAACTGTTAAAGCATTTTTAGTTGATAGTAAAAAATCTAGGTTTAAAATTTAATTAATTTGTCGAGAGGATTGGTTGCGGGGGACGGATTTGAACCGCCGACCTTCAGGTTATGAGCCTGACGAGCTACCAGACTGCTCCACCCCGCGGTATACTTAAATTCGATTTTTGAGTTTATTTAACTTTTTAACTCTTTTAATATTTTCTTGTAAAATTCTTTTTTTCTTTTCAGAAGGTTTTTCGTAAACACTTTTTAATTTTACTACTTTAAAAAAACCATCTCTTTGTAATTTTCTTTTAAGAACTCTAAGAGCTTGTTCAATATTGTTATCTTTAACTTCTATTTTCATAAATATTTTTTAAGAATGTTTAAGTACCATCATATAATTTTGGTGTCTATTAAAATTATTCAATGTTCGAAACTTCTCTTGTTAGTTTTGCTTTCTCCTTTTCTTTTTTTTCCCTTTTTATTCTTCTTTCAGCTTTTTCAATAGCTTCAATCAGGTCTTTTTGAGAAAACAGCCCTAATGCTACAGGGTCTTTAGGATTTAAATTGTTATAATTCCAATAACTTTTATTTTTAATTGCAGTAACAGAAGCCTTGGTTATTCCAACTAGTTTTGCTATTTGTGAATCTTTTAGTAATGAATGATGTTTGATTAACCACAAAGCTGAATCTGGCTTATCTTGTCTTTTAGATAAAGGAATGTATTTTTTAATTTTTTTATCTTCAGTTGAAATTTCAATATCAGTATTTTTTATCTGTAATTCTTTATTTTCATCTTTAGATGCCAGCTCAATTTCTTCTCTTGTAAGCTGACCAGATATAATGGGGTTATAAGCCATTATCCCTTTTGCTACTTCACCATCTGCAATACCTTGCACTTCAACCTCATGTAAATTACAAAACTTTGAAATTTGTTTAAAAGTAAGTGTTGTATTTTCTACTAACCAAACAGCTGTTGCCATTGGCATTAATGGTACGTTTGACATTTAATCTTTCTTTTCTGATCTGAAATTTTGGAATTTTTTATTGAATTTGCTTACACGACCCTTGTCCATTAGTTTTTGCTTTCCACCTGTCCAAGCAGCATGAGATTTGGGATCTATTTCTAATTTTAAAACTTCTCCTTCTTTTCCCCAAGTTGATCTTGTTTCAAATTGAGTTCCATCAGTCATTTCTACTTTAATAGTGTGGTAGTTTGGGTGTATGTCTTTTTTCATATCGAGACTTATAGCAAAAGAATTTTATAAAACAATTAAAAGTTCTTTAATTTTTCAAGCATTTTGTCATTAATTGCCATGCTAGAAGCTCTTATTTTGATGTTTTTATTTTGTGAGAGGTCAATTTCATTAATTAAGCCACCTGCCTCTTTTATCAATATTATACCAGCAGCTATATCCCATAAATTTAAATCATTTTGAAAATAACCATCATATCTACCGGCTGCAACGTAGGCAATATCAAGTGCTGCACTTCCAGATTTTCTTAAAGGTAAATCGACTTCATTTTTAGTTACACCGCCAGTAGCAAACAAGCAACTATTAAGGTCTCTTTTTTTTGACACTCTAATTCTTTGATTGTTAAAGAATGCACCACTTTCTTTTTCAGCATAAAACATTTCATCTTTTATTGGATCATAAATTAACCCAGATACTATTTCATCACTAGATTTTAAAGCAATTGATATTGCAAAGTGAGGAACTCCATGTAAAAAATTTGTAGTGCCATCTATAGGATCTATTATCCACGTATGCTCTTTATCTTTATTAGTTTCAGAACCATCTTCTTCGCTAATAATAGAATAGTAAGGTCTTGCTTTTTTTAATTCTTCTATAATTATTTTCTCAGCTTTTAAATCAGCATTTGATACAAAATCAGTAGGTCCTTTGATTGAAACCTGTAGTTTTTCTATTTCTCCAAAATCTCTAATTAAAGCTCTAGATGCTTTTTCTACAGCCTTTATCATGACATTTAGATTGGCTGATATCGATTGCATATGATTTATATTTTTTTTATATATTCCATAGTTCTTGTATCAACTATGATTTTATCCCCACTTTCAATAAACGGAGGAACCTGAATATTTATTCCATTATCTAAAGTTGCAGGTTTATATGATGAAGAAACCGTTTGGCCCTTTAAAGCAACATCTGTTGTATCAATCGTGCTTGTTACTTGGTTAGGTAATTCAACTGTTAAAGGTTTTTCATTATAAAAACTTATGCTAACCTCCAAGTTTTCTGTCAACAATTTACCTTTTTCCCCAATTGTTTCTTTTTTAATACTTATTTGCTCGTAAGATTTAGGATCCATGAAATGATAATCGACTTCATCACTATAAAGATAATTAAATTTTGTTTCATCTAACGAAGCTTTTTCAACAGATTCACTTGATCTAAATCTTTCATTTAATTTTGTGTTTTTGTTTACACTTTTCATCTCTACTTGAGCAAAAGCACCACCTTTGCCTGGTTTTACATGTTGAGTTTTTAAAACTTGCCAAAGATCATTCTTGTACTCAATTAACATTCCAACTCTAATTTCACTTGCGTATAATTTCATTTTAATTTTTTTATTGCTTCAAAGGGTTTATATTTTTTATTATTCCAAATGTAGCCTGAAATAGCTAAAAAGTTAGCTTTATTCAATAAAAGTTTTTTATAATTACTAAGCTTTATACCGCCAATAGCCACAATTGGTATGTATGTTATTTTCTTAATAGATTTTAAGACAGTTAAACTTGCTCTATATTTAACTGTCTTAGTTTTAGTTGCATAAAATGCCCCAAAAGCTAAATAATCAGCACCAGCTTCAATAGCTCTCTTTGCTAGATTAATAGAATTATGACAGGTCACACCAATAATTTTGTTCTTTAATATTTTTCTAGCTTTTATCAAGTCCATATCTTTTTGACCTAGATGACAACCATCTGCATTCAATTTTTTAGCTAGCAAGGGGTCGTCATTGATTAAAAATTTAACTTTATACTTATTGCAAATTTTCTTAATTTTTTTTCCAATAATTAATTTATTTGAATTTGTTTCTTTTTTAAGTCGCAGTTGAAAAAAACTGATTTTTTTTGAACTTAATACAAGAGCTAAATCGTCATAAAAAGTTATACCAGATATTTTATTTGGAGAAATTAGATAAACAAATTTCTTATTTATTTTATTTTGCTTCAAGTTCTTTTGACCATTTGCCTTGAGCTGCAAGTGTGCACATATTTGCTCTGTGGTTAAAGATTTTTTGAGTGCCAGTAGTATTATTAGTATCTTTTGACCAAAATTTAAGTGCACTTTGTTGTAATGCTCTACCGTATGAATAAGTCATAATAAAATTTGTATCATTATACTTATTAATTAAGTTTAGATTCTCTGTTGCCTCCAACTCTGTTTGTCCACCAGATAAAAAAGCAATTCCTGATACGTCAGTTGGTACATTTTCTTTTAAGCATTTTAAAGTAAGCTTTGCAACTTCTTCACTTGATATCTTTTTATCAGAAGTAGTTCCTGCTAAAATCATATTAGGTTTTAAAATTATTCCATTTAAATCAATTTTATGAATTATTAATTCTTCAAAGCATTTTTGAATAACTTCAGAGGTTTTATCAAAACAAATTTCTGCAGAATGATCTCCATCCATCAAAACTTCAGGTTCTACAATTGGAACCATTCCACATTCTTGGACTAAAGCTGAATATCTTGCCAGAGCATGAGCATTAGAGTGCACAGATAGTTTGCTTGGATATTTATCTGAAATGTTATAGACGCCTCTCCACTTTGTAAATCTTGCTCCAAGTTTGTAATAGTTTTTTAGCCTTTCTCTTAAGCCATCCAAACCTTCTGTAATTTTTTCTTCATGAGAGCCTGCTAGAATTTTTGCACCTGTATCAACTTTAATTCCTGGAACTGCTCCAAACTTAGAAATTAATTCTGGAATAGTCTGTTTTAAACTAGATGTTTGGTTGATGGTTTCATCATACAAAATAACACCACCAATAAAATCTTTCATTCCACTTGCAGAAAAAAGAGTTTCTCTAAATAGAAGTCTATTTTCTGGGCTAGATGGTATATTAACTGACTCTAATCTTTTAGTCATTGTTCCGTTGCTTTCGTCAGCTGCAAGGATTCCTTTACCACTAGACAATATTTTTAATACGATTTTGTTAAGTTCTGTCATGTTAATTAAGTGCCCTTATACCAGGAAGTTCTTTTCCTTCAAGATATTCTAAAAAAGCACCACCCGCAGTTGAAACAAAATTAAAATTACTAATTGCTCCAATGCTATTTAAAAGAGAAACGGTATCACCACCACCTGCAACTGAATAAATTGTATTATTCTTATTTTTTTCAATAATTTTTTTTGCTATTTCAACACTTCCTTTGGCAAAATTAGGGTTTTCAAAATAACCTGCGGGTCCGTTCCATAAAATAGTGCTACTTTCTTCAATTAATAAATTAATAGTTTTAATTGTCTTGGGGCCAATATCTAAAATTAACTCATCTTTAGAAATATTATTTAGTTCTTTTATTTCAGCTGATCCATCTAAGTCTTTTCCTATCACAACATCTTCAGGATAAATTATCTTACAGTTTTCTTTTTTTGATAAAGAAAATATTTCTTCAATAATTTCGTTACAATCATTTTCTTGAATAGATTTTCCAATTTCGTACTCTTTATATTTGAGTATATTGTTAGCCATCCCACCCACTATTATAATATTATCAAATTTAGCAATTAAATTCTTAATGATATTAATTTTAGAAGATATTTTAGAACCACCTATAATACATGTTATTGGTCTCTGAATTTCAGATGTAATTTTAGTGAGAGCATCAACTTCCAAATTTAATTGAAGACCAGCATATGAAGGAATGAATTTAGTGATTTCAAAAATTGAGGCATGCGCCCTATGAGAACATGAGAAGGCATCATTAACATAAATATCAGCTAGACTTGCTAAATGTTTTGCAAAACTATTATCATTTTTTTCTTCCTCCTCATAAAACCTAAGATTTTCAAGTATTACAATTTTTTCACCGTGTACATTAAATAAATCAGTAGATTTAATTTCTTTTATATTTTTTGAAACTAATCTTATATTTTCATTTAGTTTATTTTTTAGATCTTCACATATTGGTTTAAGGGAGAGTTCACTTACAACTTTGCCCTTGGGTCTGCCCACATGAGATAGTATTATAATTTTTGCTTCACTTTTTAATAGAAAATTAATAGTAGGTAAAATTTTATCTATTCGAGTAGTGTCAGTAATTTTTCCATTATCTAATGGAACATTTAAATCCAACCTAAGTAATATTTTTTTTTGATTAAGATTAGTCTCGTCTTTAATACTTCTCATTAAGAGATTTGATGAAGATGTTCTGCTATGTCACACATTCTATTTGAAAAACCCCATTCATTATCATACCACGCTGAAATTTTTCCCATATTTTTACCAACCACTCTAGTTAACGATAAATCAACAATTGCCGAAGCTGAATTATGATTAAAATCAATTGAAACTAATTTTTCCAGTGTAACTTCTAAAACTTTTTTTGCTCGTTCTTTAGAGGCGATAGTAAACGCCTCATTAATTGTTTCTTTACTCATTTCTTTTTTTGTACAAAAAACTAGCTCTATAAGTGAAACATTTGGGGTGGGCACTCTCATTGCAATGCCTTCAAGCTTTCCTTTTAATGAAGGTATAATTTCACCAATTGCTTTTGAAGCACCTGTGGAAGTTGGCACAATAGATTGACTGGCAGATCTTGCTCTTCTAGGATCTTTATGGGAATTATCTAGAATTCTTTGATCACTAGTGAAAGCGTGAATAGTTGTCATAAACCCTTTTTCAATTTCAAAAGTTTCATTTAAAATATTAGCAACAGGCGCAAGACAGTTAGTCGTACAAGAAGCTGCAGAAATAATTTGATCGTCTTTTGTCAAAATATTTTCATTTACTCCAAAGACAATTGTCTTATCTGCATTTTTGCATGGAGCAGAAACTATAACTTTTTTAGCCCCATTTTTTATATGAGCTAATAATTTTTCTTTTGAGTTGAATTTTCCAGTACATTCAAAAACATAATCAACATCAAATTTTTTCCAGTTGATATCTTCAATATTAGATTCTTGTGAAAATGTTATTTTATTATTATTAATAATTAAATGTTTTTCATCATAATTTAAATCTGCATTAAATTTACCATGAATAGAATCATATTTAATTAAAGAACAACTTGCTTCAGAATTTGATCGGTTATTGATGTGTTTGATTTCTATGTTTTTGTTTTGGCTTTCAATGATAGCCCTAATTACCATTCTACCAATTCTTCCCATTCCATTGATACCAACTTTTATTGTCATATTTAACTCTTTATTAGTTTCTTAGTTTTTTGTGAAATATTTTGAACTGTTAATCCAAAATATTTGTAAATTTCTTTGTATGGTGCGCTTTTACCAAATGTATCTATTCCAAAAGCTAAACCTTCAGTTCCAATATATTTTTTCCAACAATCTGTTGAAGCAGCTTCAATAGATATTTTTAATTTGGCTTCCTCAAGAATTTTTTTCTTATATGATTTTGACTGTAAATCAAAAATATCCTGGCATGGTACTGACACTACTTTAGAGTATATCTTATCTTTGGCTAATTTATGGCTAGTTTCAATTGCTAAATTAACCTCAGAACCACTAGCAAATATTGTTAAATTAATTTTTTTATTAGTTCTTAAAACCTCATAAGCACCTAAAGAACATTTATTTATATTTGAATATTTTTTTCTAATAGGTTCAAGATTTTGTCTAGTTAAAGATAAGACACTTGGTGTCTTTGAGTTTTTTAATGCTAATTCCCAACACTCGATAGTTTCCATTCTGTCTGCTGGTCTAAAAACATTTAAATTAGGAATAGATCTTAATCCAGACAGTTGTTCTATAGGTTGGTGTGTTGGTCCGTCCTCACCTAAACCAATTGAATCATGGGTCATTACATAAATAACACGTTGTTGCATCAAAGCGGATAAACGAATGGAAGGTTTGCAATAATCAGAAAATATTAAAAAAGTTCCCCCATATGGAATAAATTTACTATGAAGTGCTAATCCATTCATTATTCCAGACATGGCGTGCTCTCTAACGCCATAGTGAATATAATCACCATTAAAATTACCAGAATTAATAGCATTATGATGTTTTGTCTTGGTGTTATTAGATCCCGCTAAGTCAGCTGAACCACCAATTAATGTATTATTTTCTTTCGTAAGAGCATTAAGGGTTAATTCAGAAGCTTTTCTTGAGGCTAGACTTTTGTTTTCTTTAAGAGAATTTTGCTTTTCATTTTTTAAAGCTTTAGAGAAATTATTTTTAAATACTTTATCTACTAAATTTTTTTTTCTTTTATAATTTTTATTCCATGTAGAATCTAGTTTTGTACCCTTGTTACCAATCTTTCTCCACTCATTTAAAATACTTTTAGGAATTTCAAAAGGTTTATATTTCCAATCTAAACTCTTTCTAACTAATTCGATTTCATTTAAGCCAATTGGACTACCATGTGAAGAAGCTTTGCCAGATTTATTAGGTGAGCCATACCCAATTTTTGTTTTACATGAAATAACTGTTGGTCTTTTTGCATTTTGAACTTTTTTTAATGCAGCGAAAATTTCTTTTTCATTATGACCATTAATTAGTATGTAATCCCAACCATAACTTTCAAATCTCTTTTTGAAATTATCTGAAACTGCCAAATTAGTTGGTCCATCAATTGATATTGAGTTATTGTCAAAAAGCATAACTAGATTCTTTAACTTTAAGTGTCCTGCTAAACTCATTGCTTCATGGCTAATACCTTCCATTAAACATCCGTCTCCAGCTAAAACATAAGTTTTGTGGTTAATTATTTCTTTACCTAGTTTTTTTTTTAAAATTTCCTCTGCAATAGCAAACCCAACTGAATTAGCAACTCCTTGCCCAAGTGGACCCGTCGTCGTTTCAATACCAGTACCAGGATGATATTCAGGGTGACCCGCACATATTGATTTTAATTGTCTAAAATTTTTAATATCATTCAAGGAAATACTTTTGTACCCAGTTAAATGTAATAAAGAGTAAAGAAGCATAGATCCATGACCAGCAGATAAAACAAATCTGTCTCTATTTAGCCAGTTAGGATTTTTTGGATTAAATCTAAGAAAATCCTTAAATAAAACTGTTGCTACATCTGCCATACCCATTGGCATCCCAGGATGGCCCGAATTTGCTTTTTGTACAGCATCTATCGATAAAAACCTTATTGCGTTTGATAAATCTTTATGTAATTTGTTCAAAAATATCCTATCTAGACTTAGAAGACTCAATTTAATAATATAAATATATATATATGAAAACAGACAGTGAAAAAGAAAAAAAGCTTAGTTTTGCACTTAATAAATTGAAGAGTTTAAATTTACAAAACCCAACGTTAAAGTCTAATTTAGAAAACTTAAACATTCAAAAAAATCAATTAGAAATTGAAAAAAAACAGATAGAAGAAAAATATCAAAATTTAGAAAGTGAATACAAAGCTCTTAATCAAAAATTAGAAGATATTAACAAGCAAAAAATAGACGAACAAAAAAAGGAAACAGAATTTTCAGAAAAAATAGATGAATTAAATCAAGAAACAGATACTTTATTAGAAGAAATAGATAAATGGCAAATGTAAATATTAAATTTAATGGCAAAGAATTTCTTCTATCTTGTGATGATGGACAAGAAGAACATTTAGAGGAATTGTTAACTCATATTAATGAAAAATTTAGCAATTTAAAGAATGACCTAGGAAACATAGGGGAAAATAAACTTCTATTGATCACTTCAGTTCAAATAATGGATGAATATTTTGAAACTAAAAAAAAAGTAGAACAAAAAAAAAATGAGTTACAGAATTTATCAAATAAATTTAGAGAATTGAAATCATTAGTTTACGATTACAGAGATAAAAAAGAAGAAGAGATGAAGGAATTACAACAAGATCACGAAAATTTTAAAATAGAAATAGAAAAAAATAAAGAAGATTATGAAAAAATAATTGAAGCAGCTGCAGATGAAATTGAAAATTTTGTTGAAAAAGCAAATTTAGAAAATCCAGTTCAGTAGATTTGTGTTAAAGTCTAAATTAAGAAAGAAAATTCTTAAAGTTAGGCAAAAATTTAATACAAAAAATATTCAGCTAAACTTTAACCAAATCATAAAAATTCTTAAAAAAGAAAAGATAACCAATAAGATTATAGGTGGATACTATCCAGTAAACTTTGAGATAGATGACTTGGGACTATTAAGAAAATTTAAAAAGAATAAATTTAATATTTCTTTGCCCGTAATTAAGAAAAACTTTCAAATGGATTTTTATTCATGGTCATTCTCTGAGCCATTAAAAATAAATAAATATGGGATACCTGAACCAGAAAACAAAAATATAGTTTACCCTGATATTTTATTAATCCCTTTACTAGCATTTGATAAAAATTTGAACAGACTTGGATATGGTGGTGGATATTACGATAGATTAATTGAAAAATTATCAAAAAAAAAAAATATCATAAAGATAGGTTTAGCTTTTTCAATTCAAGAAATTGATAAAGTGCCAATTAATATGTATGATCAAAGATTAGATTATATTGTAACAAATAAACTTATTATAAAATGAAAATTCTTTTCTTGGGTGATGTAGTTGGAATTTCAGGGCGGTCGATGGTTTTGAATAATTTACTATCAAAAATTAAAGATAAAAAAATCGATTTTGTAGTTGTTAATGGTGAGAATGCAGCTGACTCAGGTGTTGGTCTTACAGAGGAAATATGTAAAGATTTTTTTAATTGTGGAGTAGATGTTATTACAACGGGCAATCATGTGTGGGATCAGAAAGAAACAATGTCTCATATTGAAAAAGAAAATCGACTTCTTAGACCTAAAAATTTATTTGAACCATCTCCAGGAAAAGGCTTTGGGATATTTACTGCTAAAAATGAGATGAGAGTAGGCGTACTTAATTTGATGGGAAATGTTTTTATGAAGAAATGTGAAGATGTATTTGAAGCAGCTGAAAAATTTATGAAAAAATATAAGCTTAAAGAAGATTATGATTTTCTATTAGTCGATTTTCACGGAGAAATAACAAGTGAAAAGGCAGCTATGGGCCATTTTTTTGATGGAAAAGCTACTTTGGTTGTTGGAACTCACACACATATTCCAACAAATGATACGAGAGTATTAAAAGGCGGCACTGCTTATCAGACTGATGCAGGAATGTGTGGTGACTACGACTTAGTTATTGGAATGAATAAAGATAATTCAATTAATAGGTTTTTAAAAAAAAAGTCTACAAAGCACTTTCCATCAATTGGTGAAGCTAGTTTGTGTGGTGTGATTGTTGAATGTGATATAGAAACAGGGTTAGCTAAAAATGTAGAAAATTTTATATATGGAGGAGAATTAAAAAATTCTCAATAATTATTATGTCGGGTCATTCAAAATGGGCAAGTATAAAACACTCTAAGGGAAAAGCAGACAAACAAAGGTCTAAAGTATTTTCAAAATTATCTAAAGAGATAAGTGTAGCAGCAAAACTAGGTGATAAAGATCCTGCAATGAACCCAAGACTTAGGTCTGCAATTCAAGCAGCTAAGTCAGCCAACATGCCCAAAGACAATATTGAAAGAGCTATTGCCAAATCTTCTGCTAACTCTGAAACAAATTATGAAAATTTAAGATATGAAGGATTTGGCCCAGATAAAATAGCAGTGATTGTAGAAGCGTTAACTGACAATAAAAACAGAACAGCTTCCAATGTTAGATCTATATTTGTAAAAAGTGGTGGCAATTTAGGGACTCAGGGTTCTGCTTCACATAACTTTAATCAGTTAGGGATTATCAAAATTGATAAAAAAGAAATCTCAGATGAACAAATTTTTGAACTAGCAATTGAATCTGGTGCAGATGAGTGCATTTCAAATGATGAATTTCATGAAATTCAATGTCCTATGAGTGAGATTTATAATGTAAAAAAAAAATTAGAAAAAACAATTGCAAATTTTATTTCAACTGAGATTGAATGGGTTCCCTTAAATAGTGTAGATGTTGAGAAAGATAAAGTGGAAGCAGCAATAGAGTTTTTAGAAACATTAGAAGATGATGATGATGTTCAAAGTGTTTATTCAAACATAAACTTTAATAATAGTTAATGCTTATTATTGGAATAGATCCAGGAATAACAGGTTCTATTTGCTTTTTACAAGATGGTAAAATAATTGATGTTATTGAAATGCCAAATATGCCAGAAGGGAAAAAAAATAAAAAACAAGTTAATGGTGCTCAAATTTATCATGAAATTTCTTCAAGAATTAAAGATATAAAAAAAGAAGATATTAAAGTTATAATTGAACAAGTATCAGCTATGCCAGGACAAGGCGTTACTAGTATGTTTAATTTTGGACAATCATTTGGTATTTTAAAAGGAATCTGTTCAGCGATGCAATTACCAATGTATTTTGTAAGACCTACAAAATGGAAAAAGTATTTTAACCTTATCAACTCAGAAAAAGATGCTAGTAGAACAAAAGCAATAGAGGTATTTCCTTACTTTTCATCAGAGTTATCAAGAAAAAAAGACTCAAATAAAGCTGATGCAATATTAATAGCTAGCTTTTATTACGAAACTTACAAACTAGAAGGATAAATTAAGAATTTAAAAGTCAAATTCATGACACATTTTAGTGTGAAACCTTAAATATGGAAGCTGATATTACATCTCAAGCAGTAGGCCTTGCCTCAAATACAGATTTTTCTTTATGGAGTTTGTTTTTAAGAGCAGACTTTGTTGTAAAGTCAGTAATACTTATGTTGATTGGCTGTTCAGTATACTCATGGGCGGTTATTATTGAAAAATTTAGGCTATTTAAAAAAATCAATCTAGAATCTGAAGAATTTGAAGAAAAATTTTGGAAATCAAAATCGGCAGAAACTTTTTATAATAGTTTGCCAGCTGATGTAGAGAACCCAACCGCTTCATTGTTTAAAGATACTATGCAAAGTTTATTAAAAGCCAAAGGTAAAACGAACCTAAATGAAAGAATGGCAAGCATACTTGAGGTTAATATTGAAAAACAAATTTCAAAAATAGATAAAGGGTTTACATTTTTGGCAACAGTGGGCTCAACAGCACCCTTTATAGGTTTGTTTGGAACTGTATGGGGAATAATGAACTCATTTCAATCTATAGCAATCTCAAGAAATACAAGTTTGGCGATTGTGGCACCAGGAATAGCAGAAGCGTTATTTGCAACTGCTCTTGGATTATTGGCTGCAATACCTGCGGTTGTTGCTTACAACAAATTTAATAATGACTCAAAAAAATATTCACAAAGATTAGAAAATTTTTCTAAAAGATTTTTATCAATAATATAAAATGGCTTTTAAACTCAATCGTTCATCAAAAGAACCCATGAGTGAAATAAACGTTACTCCTTTTGTGGATGTAATGTTGGTATTATTAATTATATTTATGGTGACAGCCCCATTGTTAACAGTTGGAATACAAGTTGATTTACCAGAAAGTTCCGCAGACTCATTACCCGAAGAATTAGAGCCATTAACATTATCTATAAACTCTAAAGGTGAAATATTTATTCAAGAATCTAAAGTCGAGTACAATAAAATTATTGCAAAGATTTTAGCTGTATCTAAAAACAGAACAGACACTAGAATTTATGTTCGAGGAGACAAATCAATAAACTATGGTAGAGTTTTAGAAATAATGGGAATGCTGTCTGGTTCTGGTTTTACAAAAGTAGCATTAATTTCTGAACCATATAAAGAGAGGTAGTTAAAGTGAATAGAAATATTTTTATTTCTTTTGGGCTTCATATATTTCTTGTGATAATTACAGCTATGAGCTTACCATTCCTTGCAAAAAAACCAATTGATCTTCCTCCAATTATATCAGTTGAACTCATCCAAATCTCAGACAAAACTAACATTCCCTTTGCCCCTAAGGCAAAAAAGATAATTGAAAAAGTTAAAGAAAAAGAAAAAAAGTTAATTTCTGAGCAGGCACCACCTAAAAAAATTAAAAAAACTAAAACTAAAACTGTTGTTTCGCTGGATAAAAAATTAGAAAAGATTGATAATCAAAAGCCAGAGTCATTACCATTACCAGAAAAAACTGTTAAAAAGATTGAAACAAAAAAAGAAACAAAGCAGAATCCCGAAAAAGTAGTAACTGAAGTAAAACAGGTCTCAGAATTTGAAAAAAAAGATATATTTGACCCAAGTGATATTGCAGCATTAATTGATAAGTCTAAGACTGAAAGTGCTGAAACAAATAAAAAACTTGATAAAATAACACAAGACCAAGATAAAGAAATGGATTTTGGTGGATTAACCCTAAGTGAAGAAGATGCCTTAAAAGCACAAATTTTTGGATGCTGGAGCATTCCTTTAGGTTTGCCATTTAATGAAGATTTGTTAGTTAGAATTAAGTTACAATTGGAACCAGATGGCTCTATTATAAAAACAGAAATTCTTGATCATGCTAGAATGAATAGGCCTGGACAGGGATTTTATAAAGTATTAGCAGAAAGTGCGTTAAGAGCTATAAAACTTTGTCAACCTCTTAGAGTGCCTAGTACAGGTTATGAAAGATGGAAAGATATGCAGTTAAATTTTGATGCTAGAGAAATGTTAGAAGGATAAAATGTTATTTAGATATCTATTTATATTACTAGTCTTATTACCAATTAAAGCCTTTGCTTTAATTGAAGTTGATATTACTAGAGGAAATTTAAATCCTCTACCAGTTGCTGTATCCCCTTTATCAATAGATAATAAATCAAAAGAAAATTTTAAAAAAATTTTAAAAAAAGAAGATCTTGGATCAGAAATTTCAATAATTGTTGAAAATAATTTAAGACAATCTGGTCTATTTAATCCGCTAGACAAAAATGCATTTCTTCAAGAGCCAGACGTAGCCAATTTAAAACCAAGGTTTGAGGATTGGAATTTAATTAAAGCACAAGCTTTAGTAACTGGCAAGGTCACGTTTGTAGACGAAAAACTAAGAGTAGAATTTAGATTGTGGGATGTTTTGGCTGGAAAAGAAATGATGGCTTTAGCATTTACTACTGTTCCTAGTAACTGGAGAAGAGTAGGTCATATAATAACTGATAAAGTTTATGAGCGTTTGACTGGTGAAAAAGGTTATTTTGATACTAGAATAATTTATATTGCTGAAGAAGGCTCAAAGACTAACAGAATAAAAAAATTAGCAATAATGGACCAAGATGGTTTTAATAATAAATATTTAACGCTTGGAAATGAATTAGTTTTAACACCAAGATTTAGCCCAACTAATCAAATGGTAACATATCTTTCTTATTTTAGAAATTTACCTAGGGTATATTTATTAGATATAGAAACTGGAATGCAAGAAGTAGTTGGTGATTTTCCTGGAATGACATTTGCCCCAAGGTTTTCACCAGATGGTAAAAAAATAATAATGAGTTTTGCTAAAGATGGTAATTCTGATATTTATACAATGGATCTTGAAAATAGAATTGTTGAAAGAGTTACCAATCATCCATCAATTGATACATCACCCTCTTATTCACCAGATGGGAAACGAATTACTTTTAACTCAGACAGAAGTGGTTACCAACAAATTTATGTAATGGATAGTAATGGAAAAAATGTTAAGAGGATTTCATTTGGGAATGGTTTGTATGGAACTCCAGTGTGGTCTCCAAGAGGTGATTTAATTGCATTTACGAAGCTTCATAAGGGAAAATTTTATATTGGAGTAATGAGAACTGATGGAACTGGTGAAAGGCTTTTAACAGAGAACTTTTACCAAGAAGCTCCATCATGGTCACCAAATGGAAGAGTACTAATTTTTTATAGAGAGACTAAAACCAACTCAAAAGGAGAGGGATTTTCAGCTAAATTGTGGTCCATTGATTTAACAGGATATAATGAGAAGATGGTTGAAACCGAAACTGATGCATCTGACCCATCATGGTCATCATTATTAAGTAATTAGTCGTTAAAAAACTTGATTTTTTATCTTGAAACATCTAATTAGTTGTGAAAAAGTAAGTTATTCAAACAAGAATTAAGGAGCAAAAATGAACTTAAGCAAGATTTTAAAAAATGCATTTCTAATTATATTGGCAAGTTTAGTATTAACCGCTTGTGCAACTAAAAAAACTAGCACATCTTCAATGTCAGGACAAATGCAGGGTGACACCTATACAGGTACAGATACCATAAAAGAGTTGGCTAAAGGTGTTCCTGATAGAGTTTTCTTTGCAACTAATGAAACTGTACTAACAACAGCTTCAAGAGAGACTTTAAGAAAACAAGCTACATGGTTAAGAAAAAATTCAGATATTAACGTTATTTTAGAAGGTCATGCTGATGAAAGAGGTACAAGAGAGTACAACTTAGCATTAGGTGAAAGAAGAGCTAATTCAGCAAAAGACTATTTAATGACATATGGAATTTCTTCAGACAGAATTTCTGTACTAAGTTATGGTAAAGAAAGACCAGTGGATTCTGGATCTAGTCCTTTAGCTTGGTCTAAAAATAGAAGATCAGTTACTGTTAAAGCTAACTAATTAATCTAAATAATTTACAAAAGACCCTAGCACATTTGTGAATAGGGTCTTTTTTTTGCCATCATTATAATTACTACTCAACACATTATGCTTAATTATAAAAAGATAATTCGATTAAAATTAATATTAGTATTTATATTTTTCCCAAATATTATTTTTGCAGATAACCATAATATAAATGAAATTTTAGAGTTAATTCAAAAGGACTTAAAAACTCTAGAAAGAGCTGTTTACTCAGGATCAACTAATTCAAATAGTCAAAAAAGCACAAATGAAAACTCTGAAGATGTTTTAACAAGGCATCTGTTAAAATTATCTGATGTTGAAAAACAATTTCAAGAACTTACTAATAAGTTTGAAGAAATTAACTTTAAGCTAGATAAATTATCAAATAGGCTTTCTAAGGTTCAAGCTGATAATCAAATTAGGTTTCAAGATGTAGAAAATGCTCTATCATCTGGAGAAGTTGGAAAAAAATTAACCTCAATACCAAAGGAACAAGAAGACAAAATTTTACCAGGCTCTTCACAGCCTCAAGACTTGGGATCAATTTCATATAAAGACACAGAAAGTGGAGAAACAACTCAACAAATACAATCTGTAGAAACCACTTCATCGGTTGTGACAGAAAATTTTGAGTCAGAAAATAATATACTTCCTGATACTTCTCCAGAAAAACAATATGAATTTGCAACCAGTTTTTTAAAGGTAGGTGATTACAGCACTGCAGAAAGAGCTTTTAGAGAGTTTGTAATAAATAATTCAGAACATAAATTAGCAGGTAATGCTCAATATTGGTATGCTGAAACATTTAGAATAAGACAACTCTATACAGATGCCGCCACTGCTTATCTTGAGGGATATCAAAAATATCCAAAAGGTGACAAGGCTCCTATAAATTTATTAAAACTTGGTGTATCAATGGTTCAAATAGGAGAAAAAGAGCAAGGTTGTAAAATGATTGTAGGAGTTGAAGAACAATATCCTAAAGCAAATCAATCTGTGCTTCAAAAAGCAAAATATGAATCAAAAAAGTTTGAGTGCTCAAAACAAAACTCATAAACAAATTCTTAGTTTTCTAAAAAATCAAAAAATTTCTAAAGTTTATAGTGAATTCGTTTCCTCTTTAAATGCTAGAGAAAATTTAGCTGTAGCAGTTTCAGGTGGACCCGATAGTTTGGCGCTAGCTTACTTGGCTAAATGCTATTCAATAAAAAATAAAACAACAGTTAAATTCTTTTTAGTTGATCATAAGCTTAGACCCGAGTCGACAAAAGAAGCTACTTCTGTAAAAAAATTTTTACAAAAAGTTGGTATCACATGCAAAGTATTAAATTGGAAAGGAAAAAAACCTTCTAGAAATATTCAATCTTTTGCAAGAGAGGCAAGATATTCTTTATTAGCAAAAGAATGTAATAAAAATAATATTAAGCACTTATTATTAGGACATCATTCAAATGATTTATTTGAAAACTTTTTAATTAGAGTGGTTAGAGGAAGTGGGCTAAATGGACTGGTATCTTTTAATAAGAGTGTAAAATATAAAGATGAAGATCTAAATATTTTAAGACCATTACTCAACTTAGAAAAAAATGATTTAATTAATATTTCTAAAATAGTATTTAAGTTTTTTATTAAAGATCCATCCAATACTAATGAGATATATAAAAGAACAAGAATTAGAACTCTATTAGAATCTCTTGAAAAAGAGGGGTTAGATTTAAAAAAACTAAAATTAACCATTGATAACTTAAGAGACTCAGACAAATCAATAAAGTTTTATGTTAAAAAAAATTTAAAGGATAATTCTGTACATATTAAAACAAAAAATATTTATATTTTAAATCATAATTTTTTTGATCAATCTCATGAAGTTGTTTTTAGATCCTTGACTTCTGTTATTCAAAAAATTGGAAAAAAATATTATCCTGTTAGAGGAAAAAGTATTAATGAGTTGATCAACCGAATAACCCTCAAGACATTTTCAAAAATAACTTTAGGAGGCTGCTTTGTTGAAAGTATTAATGAGACCATATTAATATCAAGAGAAAACACTAATAAAGTTAAAGTTTTGTAACAATTTGACACTTGTTTAATTAATAATAATTATTATCTTATAGGTATGAATATGAAGAATTTAGCCATGTGGGCAGTAATTGTTTTTTTAACAATAGGCCTTTATAATATGTTTAAAAACCCTCAAGCTAATGTGGGCAAAGGCAACTCTATTATATTTTCAGAATTTTTATCAGAAGTTGATAATGGTGGAGTTGTAAAAGTAGACATTCAAGGAAACAATATTAGAGGGGTGCTAGCTAATGGAAATACTTTTTCTACTTATTCACCAAATTATCCAAATTTAATTGAGAAGCTATCTGAAAAAGGTGTAAGTATATCAGCTGCTCCTTTAGAAGCTAAGATGCCTTCTTTGTTTGGAGTTTTATTGTCGTGGTTTCCAATGTTACTATTAATAGCTGTTTGGATTTTCTTTATGAGACAAATGCAAGGTGGCAAAGGTGGGGCCATGGGCTTTGGTAAATCTAAGGCTAAATTGATGAATGAATTAAAAGGTAAAGTTACCTTTGATGATGTTGCTGGAGTAGAAGAAGCTAAAGAAGAAGTTGAAGAAGTTGTTCAATTTTTAAAAGATCCTAAAAAGTTTAGTAGACTTGGTGGAAAAATACCAAGGGGATGTTTGTTAGTTGGTCAACCTGGAACGGGTAAGACTTTGCTTGCTAGAGCTATAGCTGGAGAAGCCGGAGTTCCATTCTTTACTATATCAGGATCAGATTTTGTTGAAATGTTTGTAGGCGTTGGAGCCTCAAGAGTTAGAGATATGTTTGAGCAAGGTAAAAAAAATTCACCCTGCATTATTTTCATAGATGAGATAGATGCTGTTGGAAGAAGTAGAGGTGCTGGCCTTGGAGGAGGTAACGATGAAAGAGAACAAACTTTAAACCAGTTATTAGTTGAAATGGATGGCTTTGAAACCAATGAAGGGGTAATAATTATTGCAGCAACAAACAGACCTGATGTGTTAGATCCAGCATTATTACGACCAGGTAGGTTTGACAGACAGGTAGTAGTTGGACTTCCAGATATCATAGGGAGAGAAAAAATATTAAAAGTGCATGTAAAAAAAATTAAAATGGCTCCTAATGTAAATTTAAGAACTGTTGCAAGAGGAACCCCTGGATTTTCAGGTGCAGACCTTGCAAACATAGTTAATGAAGCAGCATTACTTGCTGCAAGAAAAAATAAAAGAATTGTTACTCTAGCTGAATTTGAAGAAGCTAGAGATAAAGTAATGATGGGCTCAGAAAGAAGATCCATGGTTATGACTGAGGAGGAAAAAACATTAACAGCTTACCATGAGGCAGGTCATGCAATAGTAACCATTAATGAAGATGCAGCTCACCCAATTCATAAAGCAACAATCATTCCAAGAGGTCGAGCCTTAGGAATGGTTATGCAGTTACCTGAGAGAGATCAGTTATCTCAAACAAGAGAACAACTTCATGCTCAATTAGCTATAGCTATGGGTGGAAGAGTAGCGGAAGAAATCATATTTGGTGAAGATAAAGTTACAACTGGTGCATCTAGTGATATTGAGCAAGCAACTCAGAGAGCAAG
The DNA here is from genome assembly GCF_047729535.1 of Candidatus Pelagibacter sp. Uisw_094. Classification (GTDB taxonomy): domain Bacteria; phylum Pseudomonadota; class Alphaproteobacteria; order Pelagibacterales; family Pelagibacteraceae; genus Pelagibacter. The sequence goes on from NZ_CP159823.1 coordinate 206,558, forward strand.
AGCCATGGTAATGCAAGCAGGTCTTAGTAAGGAGTTAGGACCAGTTGCTTATGGTTCGAATGAAGAAGAGGTATTTTTGGGTAGATCTGTTGCTAGAACTCAAAATATGTCTGAAGAAACTTCAAAAAAAGTAGACTCAGAAATTAGAAAAATTGTAGACAAAGGTTATGAAAGAGCAAGAACAGTTTTAACTGAAAAAATTGACGATCTACACAAATTAGCTAAAGCTCTTTTAACATACGAAACACTTTCAGGTGAAGAAATAGAAAACCTGATAAATAAAAATATATATCCAAGCAATAGAGAAGATTTAAAAGTTGAAGATGAAGATAAAGGCTCAGCTTTAAGCTCAATGGGTCTTAAGCCAAAAATAGTTCATTAAAACTAAATGAAAAAATATTACACAAGGGCGTGTAATTTTGTTTATGGTAAATCTTCGATTGAATTAGTTAGGAAAAAAAAAAATCTCCCACTAAACGATAATAAGAAAATTTCATTTGGACAAATTGAAATCCTTACACGAAATTCAATCAAAATAATTGATCTTAAGGATATAAAAAAATTACCTAAATCTCAGAAAGAAAAAATTAATAAAGATCTTAAGATTATTGTTAAAAAAAATAAAAATTTTTCAAGTTTAAATTTTAATAAAATTCCCAATATAATGGGTATATTAAATTTAACACCAGATAGTTTTTCTGATGGTGGTAAGTTTAATAATAAGAAAACAGGTATATATCATGCAAAAAATTTATTTAAATCTGGAGCAGACATTGTAGATGTTGGTGGAGAGTCAACGAGGCCCGGATCTAAGCCTGTAAGCAAAAAGGAAGAGTGGAATAGAGTAAAAGAAATATTAAAAGATATTAATAAAAAAATTCCATTATCATTAGATACAAGAAAATCAGAAATTATGAATAAAGGGATTCAGGTAGGAGTTAAACTTATAAATGATGTATCAGGGTTAAGTTATGATTCTAAAACAGTCGATGTATTGAAAAAAAGTAAAACTCCATTTGTAATCCAGCATTCACAAGGTACACCAGAGCAAATGCAAAAAAACCCTAAATATAAAAATGAATTACTAGATATTTATGATTTTTTTGAGAAAAAGATTAAATTTTTAATATCTAAGGGTATAAAACACAATAATATTATGATTGATCCAGGAATTGGCTTTGGAAAAAATTTGAAACATAATATGAATTTAATTAGGAGTGTTTCCATTTTTCATACTCTCGGTTTTCCTATATTACTTGGACTTTCTAGAAAAAAATTTATTAAAGATTTATCTGGAAAAAATGATAGCAAAGAGAGGTTAGGTGGAACAGTAGCCTCTTCCTTATATGTAATAATGCAAGGAGTTCAAGTTTTAAGGATTCATGACGTCAATGAGTTAAGACAAAGTATAAAGGTATTTAAAGAGTTAATAGAAAACTAATGGCAAAAAAATATTTTGGAACCGATGGAATAAGAGGTGCTGTTAATAGCAAAAATATTAATGGAGATATGTTTTTTAAATTTGGTCTTGCAACGGGGACTTACTTTAAAACTCAAAAAAAAAAGAAACAAATTGCAATAATTGCTAAAGATACCAGATTATCAGGATATACTTTAGAGCCTGCTTTGGTATCAGGTCTTACATCCGCTGGTATGCATGTTTATACATTAGGCCCACTTCCAACCAATGGCTTAGCAATGTTAACAAAGACCATGAAAGCTAATATGGGAATTATGATTACGGCATCCCATAATCCATATCATGATAATGGGTTAAAGCTATTTGGACCCGATGGGTTAAAACTGTCTAATAAGATTGAAAAAAAAATTGAAACTTTAATAGATCAAAAAATTGAAAAGTCTTTATCAAAACCAAAAAAATTAGGTCGTGTAAAAAGGTTAGAAACTGCAAATAAAGATTATATAAAAATTTTAAAAAGTAATTTACCAAAAGATTTTAACCTTAGAGGTTTAAGAATAGTTATTGATTGTGCAAATGGTGCTGGATATAAGGCTGGGCCTGAATTATTAAAATCTTTAGGTGCCAAGGTATTTTCAATTGGAATAAATCCTAATGGCCTTAATATTAATAAAAATTGTGGCTCTACTTTTCCAAATAAAATTAAGCTAGCAGTAAAAAAATATAAAGCGCATATAGGAATTTCGCTTGATGGAGATGCTGACAGAATTATTATGTGTGATGAAAAAGGTACTGTAATTGATGGAGATCAAATAATTGCTGCAATAGCAATGAGATGGAAAAGAAAAAAAATGTTAAGTGGAGGTGTGGTTGGCACTTTAATGTCTAACTATGGATTAGAAAAATTTTTTAAACTACATAATATAAAATTTTTAAGATCAAATGTAGGAGACCGTTTTGTAAAAGAGAAAATGCAAAAAAATAATTTTAATTTAGGTGGTGAACAATCTGGGCATATTATCTTAGGCAAATTTGCAACTACTGGAGATGGCTTGCTAGTTGCTTTAGAAGTTTTATTTTCATTAAGAAAAGGAAAAAAAGCTAGTAATTTTTTTAATACCTTCAAGAAAACTCCACAAATATTGGAAAATATTGATGTTAAAGACAAAAGTATAATTAAAAATATTAATATTAAGAATCATATAAAATTAGCAGAAAAATTAATTAAAGGACAGGGTAGGATATTAGTTAGAAGCTCAGGAACTGAATCTAAAATCAGAGTAATGGGAGAGAGTGATAATAGTAGATTACTTCAAAAATGTTTGAAAATTGTATTAAAAAAAATTAAATAAATTGAAACCAAAATCTAAAATATTAGTTATTGCTGGGTCAGATTCATCTGGTGGTGCTGGTATTCAAGCTGATATTAAAACTATTACTGCTTTAGGTTCGTATGCAATGACAGCAATAACAGCTGTCACAATTCAAAATACAACAGGTGTAAAATCAATAGTGCCAATTGATCCAAAGGAAATTTCTAATCAAATAGAATTTACCTCAAAAGACATTAAACCAGATGCTATAAAAATTGGAATGTTACACTCTACAAAAGTAATAAAATCAGTAATTCACTCACTAAACCTTATTAAAGTTAAAAAAATAATTTTAGATCCTGTTATGGTTGCTAAAGGTGGGGCAAAACTTATTGATGATAAAGCAATTCAATTATTAAAAAATGAACTAATTAAAAAAGTTAGTTTAATAACTCCCAATATTCCAGAAGCTGAAATATTAACTAAAACTAAAATAAGAACAAAGGAAGATATGATTTTTGCTGCCAGTATATTAATAAAATTAGGAGCAAAAAATGTTTTTATAAAAGGTGGTCATTTAGAATCCAAAATTGTTCAAGATATCTTTGTAAATAAAAATGAAATTTTCATTATAAAAAATAAAAGAATTACAACCAGGAATACACATGGCACTGGTTGCACCCTTTCTTCTGCTATTTCTACATTTTTTTCATGTGGAAAAACCTTAAAGAAATCTTGTGAGCTCGCAACTAAGTATGTACACAATTCAATAAATTCAAACCTTAAATTTGGTAAAGGCCATGGACCTATTAACCATTTAAGTTCAGTAACAGTAGAAAAAAATTTTAGATAATGAAAAATGTTGTAGTTGTTGGATCTCAGTGGGGTGATGAAGGAAAAGGTAAAATAGTCGACTGGCTATCAGACCAAGCAGATGTTGTTATCCGTTTCCAAGGAGGACACAATGCTGGACACACATTAGTAATTGATGGAGTAACTTATAAATTAAGATTACTTCCTTCTGGGATTGTAAGAAAAAATAAAATTTCTATTATAGGAAATGGAGTTGTTGTTGATCCTTGGGCACTATTAGAAGAAATAGAGGAAATTAAATTTAAGGGTGTTGAGGTTAATGTGGATAATTTTATAATTTCAGAATCTGCCAATCTTATTTTACCATTTCATAGAGAGATGGATGAAATAAGAGAAGATGCTGCTGGAAAAGGAAAAATTGGAACAACAAGAAGAGGAATTGGACCAGCCTACGAAGATAAAGTGGGAAGAAGATCAATCCGTGTTATGGATCTAAGATCTGAGACTAACCTTGATCACAGATTGGAAACAGTACTTCTTCATCATAATGCAATTAGAAAAGGATTGGGTAAAAAGATTTTTGAAAAAGATAAACTTAAAGAAGAACTTTTAAAGATTGCTCCAGAAATATTAAAGTTTTCTCAACCAGTATGGCTTAGAATAGATGAGTTTAAAAAACAAAAGAAAAGAATATTATTTGAAGGTGCACAAGGAATACTACTTGATGTAGACCATGGAACGTACCCCTTTGTAACATCATCTAATACTGTTGCATCTGCCGCTGCTACAGGAACTGGTTGTGGTCCTAACTCTATTCATTATGTTCTCGGAATAACAAAGGCCTACACAACCAGAGTTGGTGAGGGACCTTTTCCAACTGAGTTAACAGATGATGTTGGAGAATTGCTTGGTTCTAGAGGAAAAGAATTTGGTACCGTTACTAGTAGAAAAAGAAGATGTGGTTGGTTTGATGGTGTTTTGGTTAGACAAACAATTAAAATTTCAGGTATAGATGGAATAGCGTTAACTAAATTGGATGTTTTAGATGAATTTGATGAAATTAAAATGTGTGTTGAATATGAACTTGATGGAAAAAAAATAGATTATTTACCAGCTGCTGTTGAGGATCAGATAAAGATTAAACCAATTTATAAAACTTTCCCTGGCTGGAAAAGCTCTACCCAAGGAATAAAAAATATTGAAGCTTTACCAGAAAATGCTAAAAATTATATCTATGCATTAGAAGATTTTATTGGGACAAAAATTTCAAGTATCTCAACAAGCCCTGAAAGAAAAGATACAATTCTTTTAGAGAACCCTTTTGAAGTTTAGTTTAATGGAAGTAAGTTTTTAGATTTAGCAGATAGCAACATGTGTTTTTGAAGCTTTTCAAATGCTTTGTTTTCAATTTGTCTAACTCTTTCTCTACTAATTTCGTATTTTTTGCTTAAATCTTCAAGTGTTGTAGGCTCATCATTTAATCTTCTAGAGTACAAAATTTCTCTTTCTCTTTCATTAAGGATTTTTATAGAATCTTTAAGTAAGCTTTGTCTTTGACCCATTTCTTCTTGATGTGCAAATTTAAGATCATGGTCTAGCTCTTTATCTACCAACCAGTCTTGCCATTCGTCACCATCTTCTCCAACTTGAGCGTTTAAAGAAAACTCTTTACCTGAAAGTCTTCTATTCATTGAAATCACTTCATCTTTTTTAACATCTAATTTGTTAGCAATTTCATCTACATGTTCAGGTCTTAAGTCACCTTCAGACTGAGGAGCAATTTGATTTTTAATTTTCTTTAAATTAAAAAATAATTTTTTTTGTGCAGTTGTTGTTCCTATTTTTACCAAACTCCAAGATCTTAGAACATATTCTTGGATAGAAGCTCTAATCCACCACATCGCATAGGTTGCCAATCTAAACCCTTTTTCAGGTTCAAATTTTTTAACAGCTTGCATTAATCCTACATTTCCCTCTGAAATCAGTTCATTTACTGGAAGACCATATCCTCTATAACCCATCGCAATTTTTGCAACTAATCTAAGGTGGCTAGTAACAAGTTTTTCTGCAGCTTTAACATTGCCTGTTGCCTTCCAATTTTTTGCTAGCATATATTCTTCTTCAGCTGCCAACATAGGAAATTTTTTAATCTGCTCAAGATAAGCAGATAAACCACCTTCATTAGATAGTGCTGGAAGATTACTATTTATTGTAGCGCTCATAAGTTCTATTTATTTAGTTAACTATAGTATTATTTCAAGGTTTTATTTGTCAGTATTTCTAAGCAATACTAAAATATTTTCAAGTTCTTGTGGCAAAATTGAGGTAAAAGTCATTTCATCATTAGTTTTAGGGTGAATGAAGCCCAGTGTTTGCGCGTGCAGAAATTGTCTATCCAATTTATAAATTAGGTTTTCTAAACTAGTATCGATATTTTTAAGTTTCTTGTATTTTTTTTTATATTTACCATCGCCCATAATACTGTTGCCCATATGTGTCATGTGAACTCTTATCTGATGCGTTCTTCCCGTTTCCAATCTACATTCGACCAAACTTAGTGTGGGTGTTTTATCATTTTCAAAAATCTCTATAGTTTTGTAATTAGTGATTGCTCTTTTACCTTTAGAACTACTAACCTCCATCATTTGTCTATTTTTTGAACTCCTAGTTATGAAGGTATCAATTTTCCCAGAAGAAGGTCTAAGTTTTCCCCAAATTAAGAGCTGATAAACCCTTGTAATCGTGTGCTCACTAAATTGATGAGATAAATTTTCATGTGTTACGTTATTTTTAGCTATAACTATTAATCCAGAAGTATCTTTGTCTATTCTGTGCACAATACCAGGTCTTAACTCATCTCCAATTGTAGACAGTGAATCTTTATTATAGTGCATTAAGGCATTAACAATTGTTTCATCATAATTACCAGCACCTGGATGCATAATTATTCCAGCTGGCTTATCAATTACTAATAAATCATCATCCTCATAAACAATTTCTAATTTAAAATCATAAGGTTTTAAAGAGGCTTCTTTCGGTTCTGGAATTTGAAGATCAATTTTATCACCAGTAGATATTTTTTTTGAAGGACTGTTAACGATTACATTATTTAATTTTAATTTTTCTTTAAGAATTAAATTTTTGATTCTAGTTCTACTAATCAACTCCTCTCTTTTGTTGACGAATACATCAAGTCGAAGGTTATTCTCATCTGTTTCAACTATTAAATTAATGTTTTTTTCCATAAAATGTAATATTAATACTATATGCGCTGCTAGCTCAACTGGATAGAGCACCAGATTTCGAATCTGGGGGTTATAGGTTCGACTCCTATGTGGCGCACCACAACCAAACTAGATATCTAATACTTTGATGCCCTCCGCAATCTATCATTTATAGCTTTACCAAGACCTATATTGGGAATTTTTTCCACAGCAATTGATTTATAGCCTTCATTTTTTATATTTCTTAGACATGAGTAGAGGTTCTTTGCTGCTTCATCTAGGTTATTTTTAGTAGTTAAATAAAAAAAATTTTTTAGTTTAGTTTTTTTTCTCTTAATCATTATAAAAGCTTCGTCATTTTTTGGTTTTGTGACATTCATTCGTAAAGGTATACCAGGAGAATAATGCAAGCGAGATTGACCAGGTGCTATTTTTTTTTTAGGATTAATAGATATACTTATCTTAAAACCTAAAATTTTTTGAATTTTTAAGATATCTAGACCACCCAATCTTAATATAGATGGTCTGCCTATAAGGTTAACTATTGTAGATTCTATTCCAATAGCGCACGCACCTCCGTCTAAAATATATTTAATTTTATTACCAAATTCTTCTTTAACATCTTTTGCTTTAACAGCACTTACTTTTGTTGTGATATTAGCACTGGGCGCAGCTAATGGATAATCTAACTGTTTTAGTAAATTTTTAAATATTTTGTGTTTTGGAAATCTTACTGCTAAACTTTTCTTATTATTGGTAACATATTTAGAAATCTTAGAATCTTTCCTTAATTGTAATACGTATGTTATTGGGCCAGGAGAGAATTTTTTATAAAGTTTAGTAAAATTATCATTTATTAGGCAATCTTTTTTAAGAGAATTGATATCGTGATAATGTACGATTAAAGGGTTGTTTTTTGGTCTTTTTTTTAAATTAAAAATCTTTTTTACTGCTGAATTCTTGTATGCATTAGCTGCTAGACCATAAACAGTTTCAGTAGGTACGCCAATACAGTAATTTTTATTAAGGTATTTTTTTGCTTTTTTGATATTTGATTGATTGGATTTCATGTATTAATAATTATTATTATATGAAAGATAAAAATTTACCACCTGATAATAACACAAAGTCTCTTGAGGAACTAACAAAAGAAGCAAATAATATTATTGAGTCTTTAGAGTCAGAAAAAGACTTACAGAATTCAATTGATTCATACCAGCAGTTATTAAAATTAAATAATACTATTGAAAAAAAATTCTATAAAACTTCAAAAATGATCAATGAAGAAACAAAAAAAAAAATTAACAATATAAGTTCAAAAAAAAATGCAAAATAAACTTGCTAGAATAGCAAAAGATACAAACTTATTTTTAAAGCGATTTATTAAAGGACAAAAAAGAACAGAATTAGTTGCAGCTATGGAGTATGGCTTATTTCCAGGTGGAAAAAAAATTAGATCAAAAATTTTAATTGATATAGGAGCTATATTTAAAATTAATTATAAAACATTAATTTCTATTGGTGCTGCAGTTGAGTGCATTCACGCTTATTCATTAATACATGATGATTTACCTTGTATGGATGATGATAAAATACGAAGAGGAAAAATTTCTACACACATTAAATTTGGAGAATCAACAGCGGTACTTGCAGGAAACTCACTTTTAACAATGGCTTTTGAAATCTTGGTTAGTTCGAACTTAAAGATAAATGAAAAAATAAAAGTAGATCTAGTAAAAAAACTATCTGAGTCTTCTGGACATTTAGGAATAGCTGGGGGTCAGTATTTAGATCTTAGTTTTGAAAAAAAAAAAATTTCTAAAAGTAAAATTGTAGAGATGGAAATAAAAAAAACTGGTAAGCTTTTTAGCTTTTGTTGTGCTGTTCCAATTATTATTAAGAGAAAAAATGATAAACAAATAAAGTTTTTTGAAAATATAGGGTCCAATATTGGACTTTTATTTCAAATTGCTGACGATTTAATAGATTTTAAAGGCTCTACAGCCATTGCTGGTAAAATAACAGGCAAAGATAAGAAAAAAGGTAAAGCTACTTTAATCAGTTTACTAGGATATCAAAATGCTATTAAATATGCTGATAAAATTAAGTCTAAAATAATTAAAGATTTAAATAAATATAGCTCAAACACTAATAGTTTAAATGAAACCTTAGACTACATTCTAAAAAGAAATAAATGATGCAAGACTACAAATTTTTAAAAGATATTAATTTTCCTTCTGATTTAAGAAAATTATCGGAGAGTGATCTTCAAGAGGTTTCTAATGAAGTTAGAAAAGAGATGATTGATGCAGTATCTGAAACGGGAGGACATTTAGGTGCAGGTCTTGGGGTTGTTGAGCTAACTGTTGCCTTACATTACATATTTGACACTCCAAATGACAGGCTGATTTGGGATGTGGGTCATCAAACTTATCCACATAAAATTTTGACTGGAAGAAAGTCAAAAATTAAAACTTTGAGACAAGGTAATGGATTGTCTGGTTTTACAAAAAGATCTGAGAGTGAGTATGATCCATTTGGAGCAGCACATAGCTCAACATCAATATCATCTGCTCTAGGTATGGCAGAAGCAAGCAAATTATCTAATAAATTAAACAATATAATTGCAGTCATAGGAGATGGTGCAATTAGTGCAGGTATGGCATATGAGGCAATGAATAACGCAGGTGCTTCAAAAACTAAAATGATTGTTATCTTAAATGATAACGATATGTCGATTGCAAAACCAGTAGGTGCTATGAGAACCTATTTAGCTAAACTTTTAACAGGAAAAATTTATTTTAGTTTAAGAGAAACTTTTAAATTAATAGCTTCTGCTTTTTCCAAAAGATTTAGTGCAAAAGCTGGAAAAGCTGAGGATTTTTTGAGATCAGCTGTAACTGGTGGTACTCTTTTTAATTCTTTAGGTTTTTATTATGTTGGTCCAATAGATGGACATGATTTATCTACACTTATACCAATTTTAAAAAATGCAAGAGACTCAAAATATCAAGGCCCAATAATGATTCATGTAAAAACTCAAAAAGGTAAAGGCTATTCTTATGCTGAAAAAGCTAGCGATCATTATCATGGTGTTTCAAAATTTAATGTTGTAACTGGTGAACAGGTGAAAAGTGGAACAAACCTTCCAGCTTATACAAAAGTTTTTGCAAATACCTTAGTTAAACATGCAGAAAGAGACAGTAAAGTCGTAGGCGTTACTGCTGCTATGCCAGGAGGAACAGGTATGGATATTTTTGCTAAAGATTTTCCAAAAAGAATGTTTGATGTTGGAATTGCTGAACAGCATGGAGTGACTTTTGCTGCAGGACTAGCAACAGAAGGTTATAAACCATATGTTGCAATCTATTCGACTTTTTTACAAAGAGCTTATGATCAAGTAGTTCATGATGTCGCTATCCAAAGTTTACCTGTGAGATTTATAATAGATAGAGCAGGCTTGGTAGGTGCTGATGGATCAACTCACGCTGGTTCATTTGATATTACTTATCTCTCTACTCTTCCTAATTTTATAGTAATGGCACCGAGCGATGAGTCAGAATTAGTTAAAATGATAAATACATCTATGATTATTAATGACAAACCTTGCGCTATTAGATACCCAAGAGGAAATGGCATTGGAACGGAATTACCATCTATAGATGAAAAAATAGAAATAGGAAAAGGAAGGATTATTCAAGAAGGAAAACAGGTTTGTATTTTAAGTATAGGAACTAGATTGGAAGAATGCAAAATCGCAGCTGCAGAATTAAAAAATAAAGGAATTGAATCAACGATAGTTGATGCACGTTTTGCTAAACCTTTAGATCAAGAGCTTATTTTAAAGTGTGCGAGAGAACATGAGGCAATGATTACTGTAGAAGAGGGGTCTATTGGAGGTTTTGGCTCTCATGTAGAAAATCTATTATCAGAAAAAGGTATATTTGATAAAGGTTTAAAATTTAGAACCATGATACTGCCTGATATTTTTATTGAACAAGATAGTCCGAAAAAAATGTATGATGTTGCTGGTCTTAATGCATCTCAAATATCAAAAAAAATAATAGATATTTTATTTACAAAAGAGTCGATAAAAGTAGTTAAAAATTAAATTTAAAGAAATTAGCTACACTGAGCTTTGTTCATTAGATAATGGTCTAATAAAACGCAATTCATCATTGCTTCTCCCACTGGTACTGCACGAATGCCAACACAAGGGTCATGCCGACCTTTAACAGAAATTGTAGTATTTTTTCCAAATTTATCTATAGTTTTTCTAGTTGTTAAAATCGATGAAGTTGGTTTAACAGCAAATGAAACAACAATTTCTTGTCCCGTTGAAATACCACCAAGAATTCCACCAGCATTATTGGAATCAAATTTTAATTTTTTACCTTTTTGTGAAATTTCATCTGAGTTTTGTTCTCCACTTAATTGCGCAGAGTTCATTCCCGAACCAATGTTAACACCTTTAACAGCATTAATACTCATCATTGCAGAAGCAATATCCATATCTAATTTAGAATAAATTGGAGCACCTAAGCCAACAGGAATTCCTCTAGCTCTTACCTCAATAATTGCACCACAAGATGATCCAGATTTTCTTATATCTAGCAAATATTTTTCCCAAATTTTTAGCATATTTTTATCAGGACAAAAAAAGGGATTTCTATTAATTGTTAGATCGTTCCATTTGCTAGTATCACATCCCAATATTCCCAGTTGAGTAACAGCACCTACAACTTTAAATTTTTTACCTAATTTATTCTCTAAAACTTTTTTAGCAATTGCACCTGCAGCAACTCTTGCAGCCGTTTCTCTTGCAGAGGATCTTCCACCACCACGGTAATCTCTTATTCCATATTTCTTAAAGTACGTAAAATCAGCATGCCCAGGTCTAAATTTATCTTTGATATTTCCATAATCTTTTGACCTCATATCTTGATTGTAAATAATTAAAGAAATAGGTGTCCCAGTCGTTTTGCCTTCAAATACACCTGATAAAATTTGTACTTTATCATCTTCTTTTCTCTGTGTTGTAAATTTTGATTGTCCTGGTTTTCTTTTATCTAACTCAACTTGAATATCTTGCTCTTTTAAGTTTATATTAGGTGGGCAACCATCAACGACGCAGCCTAATGCTGGGCCATGAGATTCTCCCCATGTTGTGAAACGAAATTGCTTTCCAAAAGTATTAAATGACATTATCTATAGTATATAGATTATTTTGTTAAAATTATGAATCAAAAAAACTCATTAGGCCTTAATAAATGCTTTTTAGATAAAATAGATCCAATAGATTTATTTGAAGTTTGGATGAATGAGGCAAAAAAAACAGAATTAAATGATCCAAATGCACTAGCTTTAGCCACATCAGATGGAAATAATTCTCCATCAATTAGAATGGTCTTATTAAAAGACTTTAACAAAGATGGATTTGTTTTTTATACCAATCTAAATAGTCAAAAAGGAAATGAATTAAAAAATAACCCGAAAGCATCAATGTGCTTTCATTGGAAAAGCCTTCTAAGACAAGTAAGAATTAATGGAATGGTACAAAAAGTTTCTAATGAAGTGGCGGATGAATATTATAACAGTAGAGGTTATGAGAGCAGAATTGGAGCATGGGCCTCAAAACAAAGCACTATATTAAATAATAGAGATGAGCTTTTAAGCTCAATAGAAGAATATAAAAAAAAATATAGTAATAAAAATGATGTTCCAAGACCAGAGCATTGGTCAGGTTGGAATTTAATACCTACGAGTATAGAATTTTGGTTAGATGGAGATAGCAGAATTCATGAAAGACTTAAATATACCAAAGATAATGAGGGTAACTGGGTTAAATCTTTATTAAGCCCTTAAAAGGTTCTTTGTAGACTAAACGAAGTGAGACTTTCTAAAATCTTTTTTTCATCACTATCTTTAAATACAGTTAAAGAATTTGATGCAAGATTAATAAAATGTTCAGCTTTTTTGTGACACTCATTGATTATGTTATATTTTTTAATAAGTTCTAAAGTAAAATTTAAATCTTCATTTGATCTTGTTTCTTGTTTAAAAATATTTTTCAATTTATCTTTTTCTACTGGTGATACATTTTGAAATAATAAAATTACAGGTAGTGTAATTTTACCTTCAAGAAAATCTTTACCAATTTTTTTGCCAAAAAATTTTAGATCAGAATTGTAATCTAGGGTGTCATCAGCAATTTGAAATGTTAAGCCTAAATTTTTTCCATAAAATTCTAGTGCTTCTTTTTCTTTTGTTTCTTTGTTAGATAGAATTGCACCAACTTTAGTTGCTGCAGAAAAAAGTTCAGCTGTTTTTGCTGTAATAATCTTAAAATAGGTTTCCTCTAACATATCAACTTCACCCTTGTGTTGTAGTTGTAATACTTCTCCCTGAGCAATCTTTGAAGAAGTTGAGGATAAAAGTTTTAAAACTTCTATATTCCCATCATCAACCATCATCTCAAAACATCTACTTAAAAGATAGTCTCCAATTAATACAGAAGAGTGATTCCCCCAAATTGAATTTAATGTTTTTTTACCTCTTCTAATATTTCCAAGATCAATGACATCATCATGCATTAAAGTTGCCCCATGTATCATCTCTACACATGCAGCTAAATTAATGTCTCGGCCTCCTTTAGTGTAGCCACACAACTTAGCAGAACCAAGAGTTAATAAAGCTCTTAATCTTTTTCCACCAGAGTCAATATGATATTCAGTCATTTTTTGAACCAGATCAACTTCACTCAGAAGTTTTGATTTAATTTTTTCTTCAACTAAAACTAATTTTTCATCTACTGAATCTTTTAGTTGATAATATGAATTATTTATTTGGTTTCTTAGCTGAACTACAGTTCCCATAAAAAATAAGTTAGTATAATTAAGTTATATTTATTACTTATCAATTGACGCACCTTAATCTTCAACTATAAGTAGGCTTTATATTAAATCAAAAATTCTATAAGGATTAACAATGTTCTCTTTTTTTAAAAAGAAAAAAATAATAGCTCATATCAAGCTAAATGGTGTGATTGGTAATGCTGGAAAGTTTAAACAGGGCATAGATTTTGCAGGACAAGAAGAGATTATAGAAAAAGCTTTTTCACTAAAAAAAGCTAAAGCAGTGGCAATTACAATCAATTCACCAGGTGGATCACCCGTACAATCACATTTAATCTATAAATTTATTCGAGCTCAAGCCAAGAAAAACAAAATAAAAGTAATAGTATTTGCAGAAGATGTTGCAGCTTCTGGAGGATACTTAATAGCTTGTGCAGGTGATGAGATATATGCAAATTCAAGCTCAATTATTGGATCTATAGGAGTAATTTATTCATCTTTTGGATTTACAGAATTGATTAAAAAAATTGGTGTAGAAAGAAGAGTTCATACGGCAGGAAAAAATAAAAGTTCACTAGATCCATTTCAAGAAGAGAAGTCAGAGGATATTGAGAGACTTAAGAATATTCAATTAGATCTACATAAAGACTTTATTAAAGTTGTAGAAGAAAGCAGAGGATCTAAACTTAAAAAAGATGGTATTGAATTATTCTCAGGAGAGTTTTGGGCAGGTAGTAAATCAAAAGAGCTAGGTTTGATTGATGGATTAGGTAATGCTAATGAAATTTTAAAAGAAAAATTTGGTGAAGATGTTGTTATTAAAAAATTTGAAAAATCTAAAGGCTGGTTAAGCAAAAAACTTTCCTCATCAAGCAATCAAATGGATCAACTAGCAAATATTTTAGAGGAAAGATCTATCTGGCAAAGATATGGCTTCTAAAGAAAAAATTATAAAACCTAAATTTCAATCATTTCAAGATACTATTTTGAATCTTCAAAAATATTGGGGTAAACATGGTTGTGTTATTCTTCAACCATACGATATTGAAGTAGGGGCTGGAACCTTTCATCCTGCTACAACTTTAAGATCTCTAGGACCTAAGCCGTGGAAGGCAGCCTATGTTCAGCCATCAAGAAGACCTACTGATGGAAGGTATGGAGAGAATCCAAATAGATTGCAGCATTATTATCAATTTCAAGTTTTAATAAAGCCATCACCAGATAATATCAAAAAACTTTATTTAAATAGTTTGGCTGTTATCGGTATTAATCACAAAGAACATGACATTAGGTTTGTTGAAGATGATTGGGAAAGTCCAACTTTAGGTGCGGCAGGTTTAGGATGGGAAGTTTGGTGTGATGGAATGGAAATTACTCAATTTACATATTTCCAACAAATGGCTGGATTTGAATGCAAGCCTGTTTCAGTTGAAATTACATATGGTCTTGAAAGAATTTGTATGTTTACTCAACAAATGAAAAATGTTTATGATCTATTATGGAATGATGAAGGTGTAAAATATGGGGATGTGTTTCTTCAAGCAGAAAAAGAGTTCTCTGCATATAATTTTGAACACGCTAATACAGATAATCTATTCAAAATGTTTGATATGTTTGAGCTTGAAGCAAAAGCATTAATAGAAAAAAAAATTTCACTACCTGCATATGATCAATGTTTAAAAGCAAGCCATGTATTCAATATTTTGGATGCAAGAGGAGTTATAAGTGTTGCTCAAAGAGCAGGTTATATAGGGCGTATTAGAGACATTACAAAAGCAGTTGCCGAAAGTTGGTTAAGCAGTCAAATAGATTAATGTCAGATTTTTTTTTAGAGCTGTTTAGTGAGGAAATACCGGCTGGTTTGCAGCGTAACTCGCGTAATACTTTATTAGAAAATTTTCAAAATTTATTTGAAGAAAAAAAAATTTCATTTAAAAAAAGCTCTTCATTTTCAACACCAAATCGTCTTATAATTTTATTTGAGGGTCTATCTAAGGAAATAACACAAAAAGCTGAAGAAATAAAAGGACCAAATGTTAATGCACCAGAAAAAGCTATAGAGGGCTTTCTAAGATCAAATCAAATAGATAAAAAAGATCTACTTAAAAAAAAGATAGAAAAAGGAGAATTCTATTTTTTCAAGAAACCATCAAATAAAATTAATACCATAGATTTACTTCAAAAATATACGCCTCTAATCCTTGATAAATTACAATGGAAAAAATCTATGGTTTGGGGGAACTATAATCTTAGTTGGGCAAGACCGCTAAAATCTATTTTAGCAGTTTTTGATGATAAAAGCCTAGATTTTAAATTTCATCATTTAATATCTTCTAACACAACATTTACAGATAAAGAGTTTGAAGATAAAAAGAAAATATTTAAAAATTTTAAAAGCTATAAAGATTTCTTCAATCAATCAGGAATAATTATAGATCACGTACTAAGAAAAGAATTTATTATTAAAGAAATTGAAAAAATATCTAATAAAAATAATTTTATTGTTGAGTCAAACAATAAACTTTTAGATGAAGTCACAGATATAGTTGAGCAACCGAATATTATTATTTGCAAATTTGATCAGAAATTTTTGAATATTCCAAAAGAAATTTTGATAATTACAATGCAATATCACCAAAAATATTTTCCAACATTTAACAAAAAAGGAAAAATTACCAATGAATTTTTAGTTGTGGCAAATAACAATGATGAAAAAGGTTATATTAAACTGGGTAACGAAAGAGTTGTAGAAGCAAGATTAAGTGATGCGCAATTCTTTTGGGAAAAAAATAAATCTCAAAATTTAGTTAAACAAGTTTCAAAATTAAAAAGTATGAATTATTTTAAAGGTCTTGGATCTTATTTTGATAAGATTCAAAGAATGAGAAAGCTTGGAGGAATGATCTCTGATGAACTATTGATCAGTAAAGACCAAGTTGAGCTATCAGCATCAATCTGTAAAGTTGATTTAGTTTCTGACATTGTGGGTGAATTTCCCGAGCTTCAAGGAATTATGGGCGGACACTTTGCTGAAGTACAAGGATTTGATAAAGAAATAGCCTTAGCTGTAAGTGAACATTATCTACCAATTGGACTTGATAGTAAGACACCAAAAAAACCATTTAGCATTGCTTTAGCTTTAACTGACAAAATTGATACTCTAGTTGGGTTTTTTGGAATTAATCAAAAACCGACGAGTTCAAAAGATCCTTATGCGCTTAGAAGATCTGCACTTGGTGTAATAAGGTTATTAATTGATAATAATAAAGAGTTTAAAATTAAAGATCTTATTAGTTATTCGACTTCACTTCATAAAAACCAAGGTTTTAATTTTTCAAACGTTTCATCTCAAAAAGAACTGTCTAATTTTTTAATGGACAGATTAAAGTATTATATGAAAGAGAAAAAAATTAGAGCAGAGATAATAGATGCCAGTATAAAAGCGCATGGAATAGATCACATGAATAAAATATATAAAAAAGCTTCAACACTTAATGGACTAATTAACAAAGAAATAGGAGAGGATATTATTACAAGCTACAAGAGAGCTTCTAGTATACTTGAAAGTGAGTTGAAAAATGGAGATCTTGAACTATCAAATACAACTGACCCTGGTATTTTTAAAAATGATTATGAAAAAAATCTATTTAAAAAGATTAATGAAATAAAAAAATATTTTACAAATATCGGTAAAGATGAGAACTATAAGGAAACACTTGAAATTCTAGCTGGTGCTAAAAAAGTAACCTCAGAGTTTTTTGATAATGTTAAGGTCAACGATGATGATAAGAATATTAAAAAAAACAGATTGGAACTTTTACAAATGTTATGTAGAACATTTGACAATTACGTAAATTTTTCAAATATAGAAATCAAATAGTGAATAAGCTAATTTTAAATTTTAAATCAAAATATTCAAAAAAAATTAAAAATCCAAAATTTTTTTTAGGTGGAAAAGGTGCAAACCTTTCTGAAATGGGTAGAATGGGACTGCCAGTTCCTCCTGGATTTACAATTTCAACAAAAGTTTGTGAATTATTTTATAAAGATAAGAAAAAACTAAATTCAAAAATAGTTAGTACCATAAAAAAAGAACTAAAAATTATTGAAAAAGAAGTTGGAAAAAAATTTGGTGATTTAAAAAATCCTTTATTGTTATCTGTGAGATCTGGTGCAAGGGTTTCAATGCCAGGAATGATGGATACAATTTTAAATTTGGGTTTAAACGACAAGACTGTTATTGCACTTTCAAAAAAAACTTCTAATAGCAGATTTGCAAATGATAGTTATAGAAGATTTATTCAGATGTATGGTAATGTTGTAATGGGTGTTGAAGGCTATCACTTTGAAGAATTAATTGAAAATTACAAACTAACTAAAGGCGTTCTTTTAGACACAGATCTTGATGCAGATGATTGGGAGGGATTAATTAATGATTTTAAAAAAGTTATTAAAGATCAAACTAAAAAAGAATTTCCCCAGAACGTATATGATCAATTATTAGGTGCTATTAGCGCTGTATTTTTATCCTGGGAAAGTAATAGAGCAAAAGTTTATAGGAAATTAAATCAAATTCCTGCTGAATGGGGAACTGCAGTCAATGTTCAATCAATGGTATTTGGCAATATGGGTAATGATTGTGCAACTGGAGTTGTCTTTACAAGAAATCCATCAGATGGTGTTAATGAAGTATATGGCGAGTACCTAATTAATGCTCAAGGAGAAGATGTGGTGGCAGGAACAAGAACTCCTCAATACATTACAAAAAAAGCTAGAAAAGATGCAAAAGCAAAAGAAGCTTCGATGGAAGAGGCTATGCCAAAAGTATTTAAACAATTGGATAAGATTTTAAAAATTTTAGAAAAACACTACAAAGATATGCAAGACGTAGAATTTACAGTTGAAAATAATAAATTGTGGATGCTACAAACAAGGTCTGGAAAAAGAACTTCAAAGTCAGCTGTTAGAATTGCAGTTGATATGGTTAAGGAAAAATTGATTTCTCAAAAAGAAGCAGTAATGAGAATAGATCCTGCTTCTTTAGATACATTGTTACACCCTACATTGGATGAAAAAAGTACACCAAACGTTATTGCAAAAGGTTTGCCAGCTTCTCCAGGTGCTGCAAGTGGTAAGGTTGTTTTCACATCAGAGGAAGCAGAAAGATTAAATAATGTTATGCAGGATACTATTTTAGTACGTGTTGAAACGTCACCTGAAGATATTCATGGAATGCATGCTGCTAAAGGAATTCTGACAGCAAGAGGTGGGATGACTAGTCATGCTGCAGTGGTTGCAAGAGGCATGGGAAGACCATGTGTTTCTGGCTCTAGTGAGATTGATATAAACTATGATGCGAAAACTTTTAAAACATCTTCTGTTGAAATTAAAGAAGGAGATATTATTACAATTGATGGATCAACGGGAAGAATTATTCTAGGAGAGGTGCCAACAGTTAAACCAGAAATCTCAGGAGATTTTTCTAAATTGATGAGCTGGGCGGACAATTTTAGAAAATTAAAAGTAAGAACTAACTCGGAAACACCATTAGACACAAAAACTGCAAGAGACTTTGGTGCTGAAGGTATAGGGCTTTGTAGAACAGAGCATATGTTTTTTGATGAAGAAAGAATTTTATCTGTCAGAGAAATGATTTTATCAAAAACAGTAGAAGACAGAAACAAAGCACTAGAAAAGCTTTTACCACACCAAAAAAAAGATTTTATTCAAATATTTAAAATTATGAATGGCCTTCCTGTAACAGTGAGATTGTTAGATCCACCATTACATGAGTTTCTTCCAAAAACAGAAAAAGAAATTAATGATGTGGCAAAAGTTGTGGGTTTACCATTAAAAGAAATTGAGTCTCGAATTAATGAGTTGCATGAGCAAAACCCAATGTTAGGTCATAGAGGTTGTAGATTGGGAATTTCATTTCCAGAAATTTATGAAATGCAATGTAGAGCAATCTTTGAAGCTTTATCTGAACTTAAGATAAAAAAAATTAAGTCGGCATTTCCAGAGATCATGATTCCTCTAGTATCAACCGAAGCTGAGATTAGAATAATGAAAGATTTAGTAGTGAGAGTTGCAAAAGAAGTTCAAAAAGATAAAAAAATTAAAGTAGATTATTTAGTTGGTACAATGATCGAATTGCCAAGAGCAGCAATTAAAGCTGATGATATAGCTAAACATGCGGAGTTCTTTAGTTTTGGAACTAATGACTTAACTCAAACAACATTTGGTTTAAGTAGAGACGATAGTGGTAAATTTTTAAATGATTATCTTGATAATAAGATTTTTTCTATAGACCCATTTATCTCTATAGATGATGGAGTAGGTGATTTAATAGAAATTGCAGTTGAAAAAGGAAGAAAAACAAATAAAAAAATTAAACTTGGAATTTGTGGAGAGCATGGTGGAGACCCTAAAAGTATTCACTTTTGTGCAAATGCAGGTTTAGATTACGTTTCTTGCTCACCATATAGAGTTCCAATAGCAAGATTAGCTGCTGCACAAGCAGAGTTGTCTAAAAAAAATTAAATTTCTAATTTAAAATCTATAGCAGGCACACTATGAGTAATGCTACCAATAGAAATTCTATTAACACCAGTTGCTGCAATTTTTTTAACTGATTTTAGGGTTACATTTCCAGAAGCTTCAGTTTCGTAGTACTTTTTGACTATTTTAACACCTGCCTTAAGTGTTTTATTGTTCATATTATCAAACAAAACAGTATTAAATTTTAAACCCATTATTTGTTTGAGTTGATTTAAATTATCAACTTCTACTGTGATTTTTCTTCCTTTTTTATTTTTGATTGCAAGAGACACTAAAGTTTTAATATCAGAGCTTGCAATGTGATTGTCTTTAATAAGAAATTCATCACTTAAGTTAAATCTATGGTTTGTACCACCACCTAACTTAACGGCATATTTTTGTATTACCCTTAAGGTTGGAATCGTTTTTCTAGTACAGCAAATTTTACATTTTTTATTAACTAATTTAACAAATTGATTAGTTTTAGTGGCAATTCCAGAGATATGACTCATAAAATTTAAAGCAACTCTTTCACCTATTAGAATATTTTCAACCTTACCCTCAATTGTAGCTATTACATCATTCTTATTAATTAAGGAGCCTTCTTTTTTTTTAATAATAAATCTAATCTTACTATCTATTAATTTAAATGTTTGTTTTGCAAATTCTAATCCGGCTATCACAGCTTGTTGGTTAGAAATTAATTTAACTTTTATTATCTTACTATTTTTAACTAAGTTTGAAGTAATATCACCAGAAGGGTACAGATCTTCATTTAAAGCAAGTTTTACAACATTCTTGATATAATAATTACTTAATTTAATTAGAGACACTTTTATTATCTGCCGATCGCAACCATTCTCTCAACAGGAATTCTTGCTTTTTCTATTGTCTCTTTATCCATTATGATTTCACCAGTTTCATTTTCTAGGCAATCTAAAATTTTTGGCAATGTAATTTTTTTCATATGAGGACAAAGATTACACGGTCTAATAAATTCTACATTTGGGTTTTCTACTTGAATATTATCACTCATTGAACATTCAGTAACCATCATAACTTTTTTAGGTTGATTGTCCTTAACATATTTAATCATCCCACCAGTTGATCCAGCAAAGTCACTTGCTTTAATTACGTCAGGTGGACATTCTGGATGAGCTATTATTTTAATACCAGGATTTTTTGCTCTAATATCATGTATTTCTTTTTCAGTGAACTGGTCATGAACCATACAAATACCTTTCCAAGCAATAATTTCAACTTCAGTTTGGGAAGCAACATATTTTGCTAAGTATTCATCGGGTAAAAAAATAACTTTTTTAACACCAAGAGATTCTACAATTTTAACTGCATTTGCAGATGTGCAACAAATATCTGTTTCAGCTTTGACATCTGCAGAAGTATTCACATATGAGACAACAGGTACCCCTGGATATTTTTTCTTTAACAATCTTACATCTTTACCTGTGATTGACGATGATAAAGAGCAACCAGCAGTCATATCAGGAAGTAAAACTCTTTTTTCAGGACTCATTAACTTAGATGTTTCGGCCATGAAGTGAACTCCTGCCATTACAATAATATCAGCCTCAGTTTTTGAAGCCTCAATTGCAAGAGCTAACGAGTCTGCTGCAACATCTGCAATACCGTGATAAATTTCTGGAGTTTGATAATTATGAGCAAGTATAATTGCATTTTTTTCTTTTTTTAATTGATTAATTCTATGAATATAAGGAGCATGAACTGACCACTCAATCTCAGGCATAACCTTTGAGATTTTTTGATAAATAGGATCAGTTGCTATTCTTACTTCTGGTGTAAATTCCATGTCAAAACTTATCAATTAGGTTAATACTTGTCATTCCTTATTATGCCACACTACCGTATCCAATTTGGCATTTTTATTCTCAAAATTGAATTTTCACTTTTTAATTCACTGTCTTTTTTAAAGTTTT
The DNA here is from genome assembly GCF_047729535.1 of Candidatus Pelagibacter sp. Uisw_094. GTDB lineage: Bacteria > Pseudomonadota > Alphaproteobacteria > Pelagibacterales > Pelagibacteraceae > Pelagibacter. Next base: position 228,677 of record NZ_CP159823.1, read on the forward strand.
CATCTAGATATTTGATTAATGCAAAGGGATATTCATCATTAATCAATACTTTACCTATTTCAATATCATTAGCATAAATTGAGGCACCCTCAGTTAATTTTCCACTAATTAATTGTATAGCTAATAATCTTTTAGAAAGTTTATTCTTTAGTTTTATTCTGGCTGTATTTTCTTGACCAACATAGCAACCCTTTTTAAAATCTATTCCATTTAGCTCCTCAAAATTACATTCAATTCCAAATAATTTATTTTGTAATTTATTCATTTCTTTTTGAGCAATTCCTAGTTCATGACTTAATTCGTAATATTCAGTAATTGGGGAGTCTTTTAGCTCTAATTTTTTTAAAGATAGGTAAAGTTTTTCTAAATTAATAATAAGCCTTGCACCTAGGTCTTTATTTCTTGGATCTAATAAAATAGGGTCCTCCCTATATTTTGTTGTGTTTCCAGGTTGATCCTTGGCACCTTCAAATTTTAAAAACTTTTCACGACTAAATGCTGCAATTACAAATTCATTGCTTAAATTCATAATTTCAACTTTAGCTCTAAGCTTGTAGATGCTCAGTTGCTTAAATAGAGCCTCTGTTTGAGATTTTTCACAATCTATGAAATAACCAGATTTATGTTTTACAACAATAAAAGCAAATAGAAATTTTCCTTGTGGAGTTAGTAGTGATGCAAAACAACTATTGTCTTCATTGACCTTATTAATGTCATTACTAATCATATTTTGTAAAAATTCATTAGCATCTGCTCCATTTATGTAGAGAATTCCTCTATCTTCTAAAATATATACTTTTTGCATATTCATAATTGATTGATACCTGAATATGATATAATTACTTTTTTCATAAATGTTAGATCTAATAATTAAAAATGGCTCATGCTACATAGATAAAGATCTTAAAGGTCAAGATATAGGAATTAAAGACGGTAAAATTATAAAAATTGGCAAAATTGACAGTGAAGCGAAAGAGACTTTTGATGCTAAAGGGTTAACAGTTTTACCAGGGTGCATTGATACACAAACTCATTTTAGAGAGCCTGGGTCAACAGATACAGAAGATTTACACTCAGGAAGTAGGGCTGCAATAGTAGGTGGCATAACAAGTGTGTTTGAGATGCCAAACACTAATCCACCAACATCTACCAAGGTAGAATTTCAAAAAAAATTAGATTTAGCTAAAAATAGAATGTATTGCAATTATGCATTTTATTTTGGAGCAACAGCTGATAACGCAAGTGAATTAGCAGATTTGGTAAATTTAGAGGGTTGTTGTGGAATTAAACTGTTTGCTGGATCGTCAACTGGAAACCTTTTAGTTGCTGAGGAAGAGGATATTGAAAAAGTATTTAAAAGCAGTTCTAAAGTTGTTGCAGTACATTCTGAGGATGAAGCAATTTTAAATATTAATAAAAAATTGATTAAAGAAGGAGATGTTCATTCACACCCAATTTGGAGAAGTGCTGAATGTGCAATCTCATCTACTAGAAGAATAGTTAGAATTGCTGAGCGATATAAGAAAAAAGCCCATATTCTTCATATTACTACGAAAGAAGAGATTGACTTTTTATCACAACACAAAGGTAACATAACATTTGAGATTACCCCTCAACATTTAACAATCTACGCTCCAGATTGTTATGATAAACTTGGAACTTATGCTCAAATGAATCCACCTTTAAGAGACAAGTCTCATTATGATAGATTGTGGTACGGAGTAAAAAATAATCTTAATGATACAATTGGTTCTGATCATGCTCCACACTTAAGAAAGAATAAAGAAAAAAATTATCCAAATTCACCATCTGGCATGCCTGGTGTTCAAACACTTTTACCAGTTATGTTAAACCATGTTAATGATGGAAAATTAAGTTTAGAACAATTAATGAATTCTATATGTGAAAACCCAGTTAAAATTTTTGGGATACAAGATAAAGGTTTTATTAAAGAGGGTTTTGATGCTGATTTCACAATCGTAGATATGAATAAAAAAATTATAATTAAAAATGAAAATATTGAAAGTAAATGTGGTTGGTCACCTTTTGATGGATATGAATTTAAAGGCACACCAGTATCAACAATCATTAATGGTCAAGTTAAGATGAGGGATGGTAAAATTTTAGGTGATCCTGAGGGTAAGCCATTAAAATTTTAAATAGTTTTTATAGAAAAGCTGTTTACAAGCACAACTCCAAAAACAATAAAGAATAATCCTAATACAGCCTGCCAAGACAATGATTGTTTAAAGAAAGCATATCCTAATATTGCAACTGTAAATACTCCAAGACCACTCCATGTTGCATAAACAATTGCGATTGGAATTTTATCAACAACAAAAGTTATAAGATAGAAAGATAACAAATAAAAAACTGCGAGAGTAGTGGTTGGGATAATTTTTGTAAAATTTTGTGAAACAGGCAACAACATCGTTCCACCTACTTCAAAAAAAATTGCAACTATTAAAATTAGATATGTTTTAATCACTACTTAAGAATATTATGTTTAATTAAGTCTTCTTTTATCTCAGTTAAGATAGTGGGATCATCAATAGTTGCTGGTACTTTATACTCTTCATTATCAGCAATTTTTCTAATAGTTCCTCTTAATATTTTGCCAGATCTAGTTTTTGGTAATCTCTTGATAACAATTACAGTTTTAAATGCTGCTACTGGTCCAATAGTATCTCTAACCATTTTTATGCATTCTTTTGAAATAGTTTCGTTATCTTTTTTAACACCTGTCTTAAGAACGACTAGGCCAATTGGTAATTGCCCTTTTAATTTATCAGCAATTCCTAATACTGCACACTCAGCTACTGACTGATGTTCTGATAAAACTTCTTCCATTGCACCTGTTGATAATCTGTGGCCTGCAACATTAATAATGTCATCTGTTCTAGACATAATCCAAATATATCCATCTTCATCAATATGCCCTGCATCATACGTTTCATAGTAACCTTCATAATTAGTCATATAATTATCTTTGTATCTTTTATCTGCATTCCATAAGGTTGGAAAAGTTCCAGGAGGTAAAGGTAATTTCACAACTATATCTCCCATTTCATTAGGTTTTGCTAAAGTTTGATCTGGCTTCATGATTTGAACATCATACCCAGGCACTGCCTTACAGGCTGAACCATATTTTGTTTTCATCATTTCAATTCCTGTACAATTAGAGCTAATTGCCCAACTTGTTTCAGTTTGCCACCAATGGTCAATTACTGGAACTTTTAATAAATTTTCTGCCCATTTAATGGTATCTGGGTCAGCTCTTTCACCAGCTAAAAACAATGACTCAAATTTACTTAAATCATATTTAGAAAAAAACTTACCCTCAGGGTCTTCTTTTTTAATAGCCCTAAAAGCAGTTGGTGCAGTAAAAAGGGATTTTACCTTATAGTCTGAAATTATTTTCCAAAAAGCACCAGCATCAGGAGTACCAACGGGCTTTCCTTCAAATAATACTGTAGTGCAACCCTTAAATAAAGGTGCATAAACAATATAAGAGTGTCCAACAATCCATCCAATATCACTTGCTGACCACCAAACATCATCAGCATCAATATTGTAAATGTTTTTCATAGTCCATTTAAGAGCAACTATATGACCTCCAATATCCCTAACTATTCCTTTAGGAACTCCTGTGGTTCCTGATGTATATAAAATATAAGCTAAATCATTTGAATTCATTTCAACACAATCTACTTCTTTCGCATTTGAAAGTGCTTCACCCCAACTGATTTCTTTTGGAGCATTAAGCTCAACCGTATGATCTATTCTTTGGAATAAGATCATTTTATCAATTTTATGAGAAGCCATCTTAATTGCTGCATCAACCAATGGTTTGTACTCAACAGTTTTTCCAGGCTCAAAGCCACATGAAGCTGTAACTATTACTTTTGCTTTACTATCATCAATTCTGCTAGCAAGTTCATTAGAAGCAAATCCCCCAAACACCACAGAGTGAATTGCTCCAATTCTCCCACATGCTAACATAGCTATAACCGCCTCTGGAATCATGGGCATATAGATTATAACCCTATCACCTTTGTCGACTCCTTGATTTCTTAGTGCTCCCGCAAATTTTGAAACTTTTTCTTTTAATTCTTTGTAGGTAAACTGCTTTTTGTTGCCAGTTATTGGGCTGTCATAGATTAAGGCTAGCTTGTCACCTCTGCCTTGATCGATATGAATGTCTAAAGCATTGTAGCAAGTGTTAGTAACACCATCTTCAAACCATTTATAAAAGGGTGGGTTAGACTTATTTAAAATCTTAGTAGGTTTTTTAAACCAAAAAATATCATTAGATACCTCTTGCCAAAAATTTTCAGGATTTTTTAGAGAATTTTGGTAAATATCATTAAATTTTTTTGACATATTAATTGATTCTATTTTGTTAGTTTTTTAAGCTTATTAAATTAAAAATTGTATTAAAATTTAAAAAGTAAGTAAAATCAATACAAATTAGATGTAATTAAGCCTTCTAAAAACTAGATAACTTTGATAGTTAACCTTCAACATGACTTAAGCGTTTGTTTAAGTCTAGTTTATATAAACTAAAAGTTAAAAACTAACAAAAGAGGGAGTTTTTTATGAAAAAACTAAAATTGTTTGCTCTTACAGCTGTAGCCCTAATGGGTGCTTCAGGTGTAGCAAACGCAGAAACTGCCATGTTGGCTTCTGACGACTTCGTTGGGATTTCATTCTGGCTAGTAACAATGGTGATGTTAGCGTCTACTGCTTTCTTTTTCTTAGAAGCAGGAAATGTTGCAGCAGGTTGGAGAACATCAATAATTGTAGCTGGTCTAGTTACTGGTATTGCATTCATCCATTACATGTACATGAGAGATGTATGGGTAACAACTGGTGAGTCACCAACTGTTTACAGATATATTGACTGGTTAATCACTGTACCATTACTGATGATAGAATTTTACCTAATTCTAGCAGCTGTAGGAAAAGCAAATTCTGGAATATTCTGGAGATTGTTAATTGGAACAGTTGTGATGCTTGTAGGTGGATACTTAGGAGAAGCAGGATACATTAACGCTACACTTGGTTTTGTAATCGGTATGGCTGGATGGTTCTACATTCTTTATGAAGTATTCTCTGGTGAAGCAGGAAAAGCTGCAGCAAAAAGTGGAAACAAAGCTCTTGTTACTGCATTTGGTGCAATGAGAATGATCGTTACAGTTGGTTGGGCAATTTACCCATTAGGTTACGTATTTGGTTACCTAACAGGTGGTGTAGATGCTGACTCACTAAACGTGATTTACAACATAGCTGACTTGCTAAACAAAACTGCATTTGGTCTAATCATTTGGGCTGCAGCAATGCAATCAGGTGGTAGAAAAGCTAAGTAATTAGTAAACCTAAATAATTTAAAAAGGGCGAGTACATTTTGTGTACTTGCCCTTTTTTTTTATGTAATTATATATAGTTCAATGCCTAAAATTACCTACATTGAAAATAATGGAAAGTCTCATACTATAGAAGTTTCTAATGGGTTGAGTGTAATGGAGGGTGCTGTTCAAAACGATATTCCTGGGATTGATGCCGATTGTGGAGGTGGAATGGCTTGTGCTACTTGCCACGTTTATGTCAAAGAAGAATGGTTTAATAAACTTCCAAAAAAAGAAGATGGTGAAGAAGATATGTTAGATATGGCTTTTGAACCTAATAAATTTAGTAGATTAAGTTGTCAGCTATTAGTTTCTGATGAACTAGATGGACTAACGGTTAGCATTCCATCAAAACAAGGTTAAATGATTAAAACAGATACTTTAATAATAGGCGCAGGGCCAGTTGGATTATTTTGTGTTCATCAATTAGGAATAATCGGATTAAAATGTGAAGTAGTTGATAACTTAGATAAAATAGGTGGACAGTGCATTGAGCTTTATCCTGATAAACCTATTTATGATATTCCTGCTGTTCCAGAATGCACTGGAGAAGAGTTAACCAACAATTTAATTGAACAGATTAAAGCATTCAAAACAAATTTTCATTTAAATGAGCGAGTACAAGAAATTAAAAAAGTTGAAAAAAAATGGTTAATAAAGACCAATAAAGGAACTGAATTTGAAGCATCAAGTATAATTATTGCAGCTGGTGTAGGATCTTTTGAGCCAAGAAAATTCTCAACAAAAGAAATTGAAAAGTATGAAGGAAAACAAATACTTTATTCAATTAAAGACAAAAAAATTTTTAAAGATAAAACAGTTACCATTTTTGGTGGAGGAGACTCAGCATTAGATTGGGCGATAGAACTCTCAAATACATCTAAAGTTATATTAGTGCACAGAAGAGATGAATTTAGAGGAATGCAAGCAAGTATTGATAAAGTTAACCAATTAAAAGATGAAGGTAAGATAGAAGTTCATAATAAATACCAATTAGGTTCAGTTAGCGGTAATGAAAAAGTTGAAAGTATTAACATCAAGCATGATGATGAGAGTATAAAAGAAATTAAAACTGATTATGTTTTGGGCTTTTTTGGATTAATAATGCAACTTGGACCAATTGCTGAATGGGGATTAAATTTAGATAAGAAAACAATACCTGTTAATACAGAAAATTTTGAAACCAATAAAGAAGGTATTTTTGCAATTGGTGATATTTGCACCTATCCTGGAAAACTTAAATTAATTCTTTCAGGTTTTCATGAGGGAGCATTAGCTGCTAGAGGTTGTTTTAAATACGCTAAACCAGATGAAAAATACAGATTTGAGTTTACCACTTCCTCTAAGACAGTAAAAAGCAGACTGGGTGTTAAAGAGTGATAGAGCTATTTACAGCAGATACTCCAAATGGAAAAAAAATTACAATAATGTTAGAAGAAATAGGTTGTGATTTTAAAGTTACCAAAATTGATTTTTCAAAAGATGAGCAATTTAAAAAAGATTTTAAAAAAATAAGCCCATTTGGAAAGATACCAGTAATTACAGATCATGAAAATGGACAGTCATTATTCGAGTCTGGTGCAATACTTATATATTTAGCTGAAAAACATAACAAATTTTATGAAGCAAAAGATAGGCATACCATAAACCAATGGTTGATGGCGCAGATGGGAATTATAGGACCAATGATTGGACAACATCATCAGTTTCATCATTACAATGCTGGAAAAAGTGAATTTGGAGAAGAAAGATATTTTAAAATTACAAAAAGAATTTATAGCGAACTAGATGAGAGATTATCTTCATCAAAATACTTAGCTGGAAATGAATACACAATTGCAGATATCGCAACTTGGCCGTGGATAGCAAGGCATGAATGGCATGACATTGGTCTTAGGAATTACAGTAACTTAACTAGATGGTATTTAGATATTGCAAAAAGAGAAGCTGTTATTAGAGGGTATGATTTATTAAAAAACATACATTTTACCTAAAACTTGATTTACATTACTGCCAATATAGCTTTGAACAACAAAGCCAATTCTTCTATCTTTACTTTTATTTAATCCCGAACCATGAACTATAGTCGGATGATGTAATGACATTTGCCCTGCTTTTAAAACCAAAGGTGTTGTTTTATCTAAGGGAACATTTTCTACAGTTTGACCTCTTGTTAGTAAGTTACCCGCATCATATTTTTGTTCATGATGCCTAATGTTATCTTTATGTGAACCAGACCACATTCTCATACAGCCATTTTCTTCGTTAGCATCAGTTATTGCTAACCAAGCAGTTACCCAATTATGTGGCTCCAGCCCAATATATGTTGCGTCTTGATGAAAACTTACAAATCCTTTTTCATAGGGGTCTTTAATAAATAAAGTTGTTCCACAGATAAGAATATTTTTTCCAATTATACTCTCAACAGCATCTAGCATTTTTGAGTTATGGCAAACTTCATCAAGTATGGGAGAAATCATATGCACATAATTTCTTCCAGCACCTTTCAGTTCATTAGGCCATTTAGTTTCAATATTTTCTATTTCTTTTCTTATCTCAAATGCTTGATCTTTAGTTAAGACTTCTATTGGAGCGACATAACCATTATTGTTATACTCTTGAAGTTGATTTGAAGACAATTTAGACATATTATTTAAAATATTATATGAGTGTAACTATTTCTTCAATAAATTTTTGTCCAGTTAAATCCATATCATTTCAAACTATCGATAATGTGTAATTAAAAAAAATTTTGGAATTATAGGAGATAGAATTTTTGCATTTGCTAAAGGTTTAGATTTAGAACAAGTAAAGCTATTTGAAAAAAATCCTGAAGAAAGAAGAGGAAAATGGAATAAAATTTTAACTCTAAAAAACTCTCCAGTATTGAATAAGTATAATTTTTAATTTGATGAAAATAAATTAACATTAACTTTTAAAACTGAGAAAATTTTAACAATTAATGTAAATGAAATGAATGAATATGATTTACTTTCAAATAAAATACTAGAATTGGAAAATTCTCTTAAAAAACCAATAGTATTAATGAAAAATAAAGACTTCCTTTTTTTGATACATCGATATCAAATAAAACAGTTTTACTCATTCGGTATCTCTTTTAAATAATAATAGTATTGAGGATTTCGAGAATAAAATTAATCAAAAAATTGAGGTTCAAAGATTTAGAGGCAACATTCATATTGAAGGAGTTGAACCATGGAAAGAACGAGAATGGATCGGAAAAATTGTTGAAATTAATGGTGTTTCTTTTAAAGTTGAAAAAAACATACCAAGATGTGTTGCAATTAATCTAAAACCAAACACAGATGACAATTCTTTAAATTTACTTCAGTCATTAAAAAAAACTTATAATCATTTTGAAATGGGAATTTATTTGACTGCACTTGATGATGGTGAAATTAAATTAAGTGATAAAGTTCAGATAATCAATTAATATAAATATTTTATTAAGCAACTTTAAGTTGCATCTATTTTTTTGGTGTACAAACAACTTCAATTTTGTTTTAATTATTAAAATAAACTTAAATAGAGGAAAAAAAATGAATAGATTTTTAAAATCAATAGGAGTCTTTCTTGTAATTCTTTTTAGTATTACTGCAGTTAGCGCTGAAACGTTGACTAGTAAATTAAAAGGTGGTGACAAGTTAAGACTTGGGTTTGGAACTGCAGTGCCATGGGCTTATGCGGGAGATAACGGTCAAGCTTTAGGATTTGTTAATATGATAGCTTTAACAGTTCTTGAAGAAATGGGAATTACAGAAGATCAAACTGAAACTAAAGTTTTTGAATGGTCTGGATTAATACCTGGATTAAATGCAAATCGTTCAGATATGGTTACTGGTGGTATGTATATTCTAAAAAGTAGATGTGCAAACATGAACTTTTCTGATCCTATTGGTGTTTTTGGCGATGCCATGATGGTTCCAAAAGGAAATCCTCAAGGAATTAATAATTATGCAGACGTTGTTAGAACTGGTGCAAAACTTGTAACCGGTGCTGGATTTAACACTGTTGAAGCTGCTAAAAAGTATGGTGTTCCTGAAAGTCAAATGATGTTAGTTGAAGGTGAAGTTGGAATTCTTGCTGCAATGAAAGCTGGAAGAGCTGATGTTGCTGTACAAACATTCTTTGGTGCAAAAGAACATGAAGCAAAAAGTAACGGTATGTTTGAAGTGACTGACCCTAAATTAATGCCTAAAGAAACTTTAAACGTAGTTGGTATTGGCTTTAGAAAAAGCGATGTTGAATTTAGAGATAACTTCAATGCAGCTTTAGCAAAAGTTATGGCTAACCCAGCAAAAATGCTAGAGAGAGCTGGTGAGTATGGTTATGATAAAGCTCAACTACCACCTCCTTCAATGAGTACGGAGTGGGCTTGTTCAACTAAGTAATATTAGTAATAGATTAATTTAATCAGGCGATGAATAAAAGTCGCCTGATTTTTTTTTAAATTTAATTAAAGGTTTTAAAAGTGAGTTATTTTTCATTCTTAGCTGAACACGGATCTACTTTATTACTGGGTACAGTTACTACAATTAAGGTATTAATTTGTGCTACTATTCTCTATGTAATAATTTCTATAATTTTTGGGTTAATGAGAGTGTCAAATAATTCAGTCATTCAAGGTGCTGCAACTATTTATATAGAATTTTTTAGAGGAACCTCTTTAATGGTTCAATTATTTTGGGTTTACTACGTTCTACCTTTTTTTGGCATGTCTCTTGAAGCGTTCACATCAGGTGTTGTAGCCATAGGAATGAATTTTGGTGCTTATGGTGCTGAAATAGTAAGAGGTGGAATAATAGCAGTACCAAAAGGTCAATGGGAAGGAGCTTATGCTTTAAACTTTAGTCCAGCAAAAAGAATGAGAAAAATTATTATACCGCAAATTTTTCCAGTTATACTTCCACCTGCAGCAAACTTGACTGTAGAACTTTTAAAAGCTACTGCACTAGTTGCACTAGTAACTGTTGTTGATTTAACATTTGAAGCAAAACAAATTAATTCTATTACATGGTTATCTGCGCAATGTTTTGGAACCGCACTTATAATATATTATATTATATCAAGATTTTTTCTTGTTCCTTTTTTACGTTGGTTAGAGGTTCTAGCTGCAAGAAAAGTAGGAAAGGAGAAAATATAATATGGATGCAGAATGGAAATGGGATTTTGCTTATCAAATATTGCCTAAAATGCTATGGGCAACCTTAAATACTATAATGGCTGCTGGAATAGGTTATGCAATAGCAGTCGTGGTAGGTATGTTATTTTTAATAGGTCAACGAACACCTTATAAATTTATAAACATAATAGTTAGAGAAATAGTCGAATTTATTCGTTCAACTCCACTTCTTATCCAATTATTTTTTGTATATTTTGTTGGACCTCAATTTGGCATAGTTTTATCTGCTTGGGTGTCAGCAATGATAACTATAGGGCTTCATTTTGGAACATATCTTTCAGAGGTTTATAGAGGAGCATTAGAGGGAGTTCCCAAATCTCAGTGGGAAGCATGTAGGGCATTAAATTTTTCCACAATATATACCTATAAAAGAATAATTTTTCCCCAAGCTTTTCCCATAGCAATTCCAGGAATGGGAAATTATTTAGTAGGAATTTTTAAAGATACACCATTATTATCAACTATCGGAGTTGCAGAATTATTTCATGCAGCAACAGCAGTAGGTGGGTATCATTATCGTTATTTAGAACCATATACTATGGTTGGAATTATTTTCTTAATTTTATCTATACCTGCAGCAATGGGTATTAGAAAATTAGAAAGAACAGTCAACAAGGCACAAGGAAAGGTAAAAAACTAAATGAATAATTCAGATGATGTTTTGGTAAAATTTTCTGATGTTACAAAACAATATGGTGATTTAGTTGTTTTAGATAAACTTAATTTGGAAATTAAAAAGAATGAAATGGTTTCAATTATAGGCCCATCTGGCTCAGGTAAAACAACTGTATTAAGAGCCTTGATGACTTTAGAAAAAATTGACAAGGGAGTAATTTATTTAGAAAATGAATCCTTAACTCATATGCCTGATAAAGAAGGGAAGCTAGTTATTGCTAATGAAAAATATTTAAGAGAAAGACGATCAAAAATAGGAATGGTCTTTCAGCAATTTAATCTTTTTCCTCATATGACTGCTCTACAAAATTGTATTGAGGCACCAGTAGAAGTGCTGGGTATGAAAAAAGAAGAAGCTGAAGAGAGAGCTTTAGATTTACTAGATTTAGTAGGACTTTCAGATAAAAAAGATGAGCATCCTTCAAGATTATCAGGTGGTCAACAGCAACGAGTTGCAATAGCAAGAGCTCTAGCAATGAGACCAAAGGTTATGCTTTTAGATGAAATTACATCTGCATTAGATCCAGAAGTTGTCGGTGAAGTTTTAAATGTAATTAGATCTTTGAATAAAGAACATGATCTTACTATGATTATGGTTACCCACCAGATGGGTTTTGCTAGAGAAATATCAGATAGAGTATGTTTTTTTAATGAAGGTAAAATATTTGAACAGGGACCTCCAGAACAATTATTTGACAATCCACAAAATGAAAGAACTAAACAATTTTTGCATGCAGTGCTTGATGCTAATTAAGCATTATATTTAAATCTTAATCGTCAGCGTATACTTTTTCTTCTTTTTCGTGCTTTTCTTGAGCTGCGATACAAAGATGTGCGACGGGTCTTGCCATTAACCTTTTTAATCCAATTGGCTCAGCAGTTTCTGCACAAAATCCAAAAGTTTTATCTTTTATTCTTATCAAGGCTTGATCAATTTTAGAAATTAATTTAATTTGCCTATTAATTGCTTTCATTTCTACATTTTTGTCTGTGTAGGAGCTTGCTTGATCCACAATATCTGCTGAAACACTATTGTCATCCATGGAGCCATGGTAAAGAGCTTCATTATTTGCTTTTACTAATTCTTTTTTCCATTCTGTAAGTTTTATCTTAAAAAAGGATAAGTGTTTGTCACACATATATTTTTCAGTATCTTTTGGGATATATGTTTTTGAAATTTTAATTGGTGCCTTTACTTTGTTTTCAGTGGCACTAATCTTTTTTATTACTTTAGTAGGTTTTTTGATTGCAACAGCAACTTTTTTTGCTTTAGCGGTTGGTTTTTTAGTAGATGGTTTTGAGATTTTAGGCATATGTATAAATTTAGTGGGCGGATTATATTCAGCAATTAATACGTGTCAAGCAAGCTTAATTCATATAAAATCGATGAAATGTTAATCAATAAAAACAATATAAACAAATTGTTTTATAGTTTTCTTATAATTCATTTGATTCTATGGACATTGGTTCCAACATTAACAAATAATAATTTACCACTGGATACAATTGAAGCCTTAGCTTGGGGAGGTAATTTAGATTGGGGATTTAATAAACATCCACCAGCAAGTGCATTTTTTTCTGAAGTTATTTACCAACTTTTTGGATCACAGGATTGGGCTTATTATTTATTAAGTCAATTGTTTGTAGTAACTGCATTTATTATTGTTTTTAAATTTGCTGAAGAACTATTTAAAAATAAAACTTTAAGTTTAATATCGGTACTTCTTTTAGAGGGTATTTATTTCTATAATTTTACAACACCTGAGTTTAATGTGAATGTTTGCCAATTACCTTTTTGGTCGTTGTGCGTTTATTATTCTTGGAAACTATTTGATAAACAGACAATAACTTTCAAGGATTGTTTTTGGTTTGGAGCTTTTGCAGCGTTAGGTTTTCTATCAAAATATCTTTTTATTTATCTTTTAATATCAATAGACTTATTATTTTTTTATATAATTTTTATAAAGAAATATAAAAAATTTGATTTCAAACACCTAATATCTCTGGAGGTCTTTATTGTTTTGTTAATTCCTCATTTAATTTGGTTAGCTAATAACGATTATATTACAATTACGTATGGGTTAGCCAGAACAGGTCTGGAGAATTCAAGTTTATTAGATCATATAACTTACCCTTTAATATTTTTAGGCAAACAAATAGGAATATTAATTCCATTTTTTATAATGTCATTTTTTTTAATAAAAAAAGTTAAGTTTAAAGTGTCTTTAAAAGATAAGAAATTATTATTCTTAATATTTATTAATCTAGTTCCAATTGGATTAATGTTCTTAACCTCAATGTTGACAGGATCTAAAATAAGAACAATGTGGATGACCCCATTTTATTTATTTTTTGGTGTATTAATTGTCTATATTTTTCAAGCACAAATAAATCTTAAAAAGTTAAATGGGTTCTTATCAGCGTTTATAATTTTTTTTATTTTTTCACCTTTTGTGTATGCCTATATTTCAATTACAGAAACAGATAAAAGAACAGATTATTTGGGCAAGGAAATAGCAATTAAAACTGAATACTTATGGAAGCAGAATCACACATTGCCAATAAACGTTGTCCTTGGCGACGAATGGTATGCTGGTAATTTATCATATCACCTCAATTCTAGACCAGTTTGGGAAGGGTTGATTACAAAGGAAAAACTTAATTCATTATCAAAATTTATTTGCATTGATAATATTTGTGTAGGAAATAGATGAATAAAATAAAAATTTTAATCCCTATATATAATGATTGGAAGTCAGCTTTTAAACTTTTAGAAGATATAGACTTGCATGTTAATGATTTAAACCATGAATTTTCAGTTATAATTGTAAACGACTGTTCTACTGAAGAAAGACCCATTAATGACTTTAATTTCAGCAATCTTAAGTCTATTAAAATAATCAACATGAAAAAAAATAAGGGACATGCTAGATGTAATGCATCTGGCTTAAGATATATTACTGAACATGAGGATTATGATTATATAATTCCAATGGATGGAGATGGTGAGGATAGAGTTGAAGAAATAACCTTACTTATTGATAAGACAAATGATTATCCTGATAAAGTCGTTACAGCCAATAGAGTAAAAAGATCTGAAGGGTTTTTCTTTAAATTTTGTTACTTTTTACACAAATCTTTAACTTTTGTTTTTACAGGACAGTCTATTAAATTTGGTAATTTTATTTGTTTGCCTAAATCTGCAGTTAATAAGATAATAAAAGAAAAGTCAGCATGGAGCAGTTTTTCAGGTACTGTTGCTAAATTATTTAAAGATATAAAGTCTGTCCCTTCAATAAGGGGTAAAAGATTTTTTGGGCCATCGAAAATGAGTTTTATTAACCTATTAAAACATTCACTATCAATCATAGCTGTTTTTAAAATAACATTATTAATTAGATCTATATTTTTTTTAATTGCTTACTTATTTCTAGTTGCTGGCAATCTATCATTGATTACATTATTGCCCGTTATAGGAGTTATTATTATGATGATTTCAGTAATTATACTTTCTCAGAGAGAAAATATTCTAGAATTTGAAAACTCTTTAGAAAACATTAGTAGCGTAGATCAGCTTTAAATAGCTTTTATTATTGGTAGTGAATGAAAGTTAGCCGTATCTATCTTTGAAGAGTGATCTCTCCTCATACTCCACTTTTTGTTAACTCCTGCACTAGCCAAGCTTAGTGTTGATCGGCCATATCTATAATTTGTACTATCAATAGCTCTCATTAAGCCTTTAATTTTTTCATCTTTTTCAGTGGAAAATAGATTTTTACTGTCACTTGAACTAACCAAACCAGTCAATGTTATGCCTGCTTTTTGATACCTATATCCATTTATAAAGATCTTATTTAATGCAACTAAAGCAGTTTTAACTATTTCAATACTATTATTAGTAGCTATTGGAAAATCTATAGTTTTAGCATTTGAATAATATACGCCTCTATTTTGAAAGGGGCTTGTTCTAACAGAAACTGTTATTGATTTTGCAATTAAAGATTCTGATCTAATTTTTTCAGAAGCATTTAAACAATAACTTGCTACTGCTTCTTGGAGTTCTTGAAATTTTTCAACTCTTGTACCAAATGACCTTGACACTACACAACTTTTTCTTTTTGTAGTTTTAGTTTCTAGTGGAATACAAGAAACCCCTCTAAGTTCTAACGCTGTCCTAGAACTTAAAACATTAGAACTTTTTTTAATCCAAGTGTTTGACATATTTTTTAACTGTTTAGCATTGTAAATTCCATTTTGATGATAAAATTTTGTAAGTTGCTTACCAACTCCCCATACATCATTTATATCTATTTTTTCTAGTAATGGATCAATATTTTCAATTCCTATTAAGTTTGTTACACCAGATTGTTTTTTCTTTGCTATATGATTTGCAATCTTGCTAAGAGTTTTTGTTTTTGCAATACCAATACTTGTTGGTATGCCTGTCCATTGTAAAACAATACTTCTAATTTCTTTTCCAACATCTTCAACTTCATCATCAGGATAATTACTTAAATCTAAAAAAGCCTCATCTACTGAATATATTTCTAATTCAGGATTGAATCTTTTTAAAGTTCTCATTACTCTTCTAGATAGATCTCCATATAAGGAATAGTTTGAAGAAAAAACATAAACTTTATTTCTAAGTATTGTATCTTTAGCTTTAAAATAAGGTTCTCCCATTTTAATACCAAGAAACTTTGCTTCATTTGATCTTGCAATAATACAGCCATCATTATTAGACAAAACAACGACAGGTTTATTTCTAATTTTAGGATTAAATAATCTTTCACAAGAAACATAAAATGAATTGCAATCTACTAACGCTATTTTCTTAGTACGTTGAATGGATGACATAAGTCACAACTCCCCAAATAAATACTTCCATTTCATCACCAATAATTATTTTATCTTCGATATTTTTTGAACCTGATGTCAAAAATTGACCATCCTTCGATTTAACAAAACTTTTAACAACTAATTCATCATGAACATTTGCAACAACTGTTGAAAAATTTTTAGGTTTTAAACTTCTATCAACAACTAATAGGTCACCATCATAAATACCAACATCGGTCATTGATTTTCCTTGAACCCTGATAATGAAAGTTGCTGGAACATTTTTGATCAGATGAATGTTAAGATCCACATCTTCTTCGATGTAATCTGTTGCAGGAGAAGGAAAACCTGCGCCTGCTTTATGTAGATAAAAGGGAATAGTTAATTTCATGTTCTTGTTTTGTTCTTATTTATAGAACAGTTATACAATACACGCAAGAAGTTGTATTTTGAGTCTGTAACTGAATCAAAGGTGAATCAAAACGTGAACATTGAAACTACATTTTGTACTCTTGTGGATAACTTCAACCATAGATAGTTTAATCCTCATATTAAAATGAAAAAAATTCTATCGATTATAATTCTTGGTTTAATTATAACCTCTAAAGGTATGGCTTATGAAGAAGCAAATTACGAAGTAGTGAAAAAAAATGAAATTTATGAAATCAGAAAATATTCTGATCGTTTAGCTATTGAAACAGATATATCAAATCAAGGTAGTAGTTTTAGAAAATTATTTAATTATATCTCTGGTAATAACGAGGATAATGAAGAGATTAAGATGACAACACCAGTTACCCAAATGGAAAAAAAAGGAAATATGACCATGCAATTTTATTTACCTTCAAGATTTAATAAAGAAAACATACCGAGCCCATCCAATCCAGATGTTAAAATATTAAATATTAAAGGTGGTTATTATGCAGCCATTATATATTCAGGAAGAGCATCTGATAAAAATTTCATTAAACATAAAAGTATTTTAGAAAATGAATTAAAAAAGGATAATATATTAATTTTGAGTCCACCTATTAAAGCAACCTATGATGGACCTTTCACACTACCTATGCGTAGAAGAAATGAAGTAATGTTTGAAATTAATATAAAAAAATAAAGGAGAAATATAGATGAAAAAACTAAAATGCCATTGTGGAGAAGTAGAAGCAGAAATAAATGTACCTGATAACTTGGAAAAAGTTTTAAAATGTAATTGTTCTATTTGTAAGAGAAAAGGAGCAATTATGTCTATGGTTAAGAATGAAGATTTTAAAATTATTAAAGGTGAAGATAAGTTAACGCTTTATCAATTTCATTCAAAAATCGCAAAACATTATTTTTGTTCTAATTGTGGAATTTATACGCATCACAATCCAAGAGCCAATCCAGCTATGACAGGATTTAATCTTGGGTGTGTAGATGAAATAAATACTTTTGAATTAAAAAATGTTGCAGTCAACGATGGTCAAAACCATCCTCTTGATAAAAGATAATTTTTTATGCAAGAAATTAATGATTGTTTTAAAAAAGTAAAAAAAGATTGTTTTAAATTTATTTCCTCTCAAGAAACCAAGAAAGATAAATTTAAAAACAAAGATAAGATGATTAAATTTTTTTTGATCCCTGTTAGTTTTTGGATAGTAAAAAAGATTAATAAAAAAAAACCATTAATAATTGGTTTAGCAGGAGGACAAGGGTCAGGCAAAACAACCGTCTCATCAATTTTAACTTTAATTTTAAAAAAATATTTTAAGTTAAATGTTTTTAAAGTTTCTATTGATGATTTTTATAAAACAAGAAAAGACAGAAAATCATTATCTAAAAATAAACACTCTTTATTAATGACGAGAGGAGTGCCTGGAACTCATGATATAGATTTAATGTTAAATTTTTTTAAACAAATTAAAGATAGAAACTTTAAAAGTTTACAAATTCCAACATTTAATAAAGCAATAGATGATAGGTGCCGAAAGAGTTTATGGTATAAAATCAAAACAAAGCCTGATGTAGTAATTTTTGAAGGCTGGTGTGTTGGAGCAAGACCTCAGTTAAACAGTCAGCTTAAAAAGCCAATTAATTCCCTTGAAAAAGTTTATGATCAAGGAGCTAAATGGAGAACCTATGTTAACAATCAATTAAAAACTAAATACAAAACCTTATTCAAGCAATTAGATGGATTTTTATATTTAAAGGCTAAAAACTTTAGCTTATTAAGAGAATGGAGATTAAAACAGGAGAGAAAGCTCTGGGTTCAAACAAAAAACAAGAAAAACTTAAAGATTATGAGCAGTGGAGATGTGATAAACTTTATGCAGACTTATCAAAGAATAACTCAACAAATGTTTAAAGATGCGATAAAAAGCTCATCAGTTATAATGAATTTAAATAGAAATCATCAGATCGAAAAGATAAAATTTAAAAAATAATGAAAAAAATAATTTTAATACTATTCTCAGTTTTGTTTTTAAATCAACAGGTATTAGCAGTAACTTTATTTGAAGCACTTACAGAAGCTTATAAAAATAATACTGACTTAAATGCTGAGAGAGAAAATATTAATATTTCTGAAGAAGATTTAAGAATTTCAAAAGGTAACTACTTACCCACTGTCACAATTTCTGGAAGCAAAAGTCAAGAAGACACAAGTAAATTGACCAATAGATCAGGTGTTGAGCAGTCAGTTAATGATGTTGATCCTTCTACTCAATCTATAAAAATTGAACAAACATTGATAGACTTTGGAAGAAATGCTGATGTTCAAAAAAATCAAATTGGAATTAGGCTTGCAGTAGCAAAATTATTAAAAAAAGAACAAGAAGTTTTATTAAAAGCGATTGAAGCATATTCAGGATTAATATTAGCTAATAAAAAATTAAAGATTAATCAAAGTAATCTTAGTTTGTTAGAGCGACAAGTTGAAACTAATAAAGCCAGACTTGAAAGAGGTCAAATTACTTTATCTGATTTAGCTCAATCTGAGTCTTCATTAGCTGGAGCCCAAGCAAATTTTATTCAATCTAAAAACGAAATCATATCTAGTAAGTTAAATTATGAAAATGTCATTGGACCAATTGTAAATATAAATAGCTTAAACAATAATTTTGATATTAAGCTTATGCTTCCAAATAATTTGAGTGATGCAATAGATAAATCAAAAACATACAATCCAGAATTAATTATTGCAAAATTAGAATATGAACAATCAGAAAAAGATGTGCTTATTTCACGATCTGATTTGTCACCTTCTGCAAAACTTTCTTATGAGAATTCTAAATCTCAAGATTTGAGCTCATCATATGACGAGCGTGATAAAAATATTTTAAAAGCAACTGTTACTTGGCCAATATATTCAGGTGGGAAAAATAGAGCTTCATTAAACAAAAGTCGAAATTTACAAAATAGAAAAAAACTATTATTAAGCAGTGCTACAAAAACTAATAACAGCAATGTAGCAATCTCATGGTCCACACTTCAGTCTTCAAAAAGTTTATTAAATTCAGTTAACTCTCAAGTTAAAGCAGCTGAGATTGCCAATGAAGGAATAACAGTTGAATATGAAACTGGTCTTGGAAGATCTACACTTGATGTTATTCAATCAAACTCAATTTTACTAAGCTCAAAGATAAGCTTAGCAGATTCTGAAAGAAATTATTTACTTTCACAATTTAAACTTCTTCAAGCTATTGGTTTGTTGAATAGTAATTACTTAAAAATACAGTAATTAAGCCATTTTATTATAAAAAAAATAACTATTGAAAAAAAGAACAAAATGTGTACATTTAATACACGATTCGAACACTAATTATTTAATAAAAAGGCATAAAATGACTAAAAATAACTTAAAAGTAGTTAAATCTACAAAAGCACAACAAGCAGAAGGCAACGAAAAAAGCAAAGCTTTAGACGCGGCAATGGCCCAAATTATCGATAATTTTGGAAAAGGATCAGTAATGAAACTTGGCCAAAGAAGAGCAATGGACATCGAGTCAGTTTCAACTGGATCATTAAGCTTAGATGTAGCGCTTGGAATAGGTGGCTTACCAAAAGGAAGAGTTATTGAAGTCTATGGACCAGAATCATCTGGTAAAACAACCTTAGCATTACAGGTACTAGCAGAGGCTCAAAAAGCTGGAGGAACGTGTGCGTTTATAGATGCAGAACATGCTTTAGATCCAATTTATGCAAAAAAGCTTGGCGTAGATACTGAAGAATTATTAATTTCACAACCTGATACTGGTGAGCAAGCTCTGGAAATAGCTGATACTCTAGTTAAATCAGGATCAATTTCTGTTATAGTAATTGACTCTGTTGCAGCACTAACACCTAGGGCTGAAATTGAAGGAGAAATGGGAGATCACCACGTAGGACTTCAATCAAGATTAATGAGTCAAGCTTTAAGAAAGTTAACAGGCTCAATCTCAAGCACAAATACAATGATGATTTTTATTAACCAAATTAGAATGAAAATTGGAGTTATGTTTGGAAGTCCAGAAACTACATCTGGTGGAAATGCACTTAAATTCTATTCATCTGTTAGATTGGATATCAGAAGAATTGGTGCCATTAAAAATGGGGATGAAATTATTGGTAACTCAACAAGAGTTAAAGTGGTTAAAAATAAAGTAGCACCACCATTTAAAGTTGTTGAATTTGACCTAATGTACGGCAAAGGTATTAGTAAAGTAGGTGAATTAGTTGACCTTGGTGCAAAAGCTGACATTGTTGAAAAAGCTGGAGCTTGGTATGCTTATAAAGGTGAAAAAATTGGACAAGGAAGAGAAAATGCTAAAACTTATTTAGAGCAAAATCCTAAAATTGCAGCAGAAATTGAAATGGCAATCAGGGAAAAAGCTGGAGTGATAGCAAAAAAAATTGAAGGTAACCCTCTTGATCCAGAAAAAGCAGCAAAAGATCAAATAGAGGATCCTAAAGTGGAAATAAAAGAAGAAGTAACACCTCCATCTAAAAAGAATTAGTTAAAGTCATCTTTAATTATTAAAAGGCGCTTAATTTAAGCGCCTTTTTTCCCTACACTTATCTAGACATCAAATAAAAAAGCTGTATTTTAAATGTATGGCTGACAAAACACTAAATCAAATTAGGACAACTTTTTTAGATTATTTTGAAAAGAATGATCACAGGATAGTTGAGTCTAGTAATTTAGTTCCAAATAATGATCCAACATTAATGTTTGCAAATTCAGGAATGGTACAATTTAAAAATGTATTCACTGGATTGGAAAAAAGAGACTATGTAAGGGCCACAACCTCGCAAAAATGTGTAAGGGCAGGCGGTAAGCATAACGACCTTGAAAATGTAGGTTATACGCCAAGGCACCATACATTTTTTGAAATGCTTGGAAATTTCTCATTTGGAGATTATTTTAAAGAAGAAGCAATTAGTTATGCATGGAATTTAATAACTAAAGAGTTCGGAATTGATAAAAAGCGTCTTTATGTAACAGTTTACCATGATGATGAAGAGGCATTCAATTATTGGAAAAAAATAGCTGGTTTTAGTGATGATAGAATAATCAAGATAGCAACATCAGATAACTTTTGGTCTATGGGCGACACAGGACCTTGCGGACCATGCTCAGAAATATTTTATGATCACGGTGACCATCTAGAAGGTGGTTTGCCTGGTACTAAAAATGAAGATGGTAACCGGTTTATAGAAATATGGAATTTAGTATTTATGCAATATGAACAAATTTCAAAAGATAAAAGAATAGATTTACCAAAACCATCTGTGGATACTGGCATGGGTCTTGAAAGAATAGCAGCACTATTGCAAGGAACACACGATAACTATGAAACAGATCATTTTAAAAAACTGATACTGTCTGCATCTGACACATTAAACGTTAAAGTAGATGAAGTTAACCAATCTAGCTTTAGAGTAATAGCAGATCACTTACGAGCAAGTTCATTTTTATTAGCAGAAGGAGTTTTACCATCTAATGAAGGTAGGGGATATGTACTTAGAAGAATTATGAGACGTGGAATGAGACATTCACATTTGCTAGGTTCCAAAAAACCAGTCTTCTATAATATCTTTAAAACACTCCTAGAGGAAATGTCTAATAACTATCCTGAGCTAGAAAGAGCACAATCATTAATAAAAGAAACTTTAAAAACAGAAGAAGAAAAGTTTTTAGTTTTATTGGATAGAGGAATAAAAATATTAAATGAAGAGTTAGAGAAAGTGGAAAAAATATTACCTGGTGAAGTCGCATTTAAACTTTATGATACATTTGGTTTTCCATTAGATTTAACTGAAGATATTTTGAAAAATAAATCACTGACTGTAGATGGAGAGAAGTTTGATTTATTAATGAAAGAAAGCAAAGAATTAGCAAAAAAAAATTGGAAAGGATCAGGGGATAGTTCCATAGATCAAATATGGTTTGATATAAAAGATCGTTTAGGAGCAACTGATTTTTTAGGATATTCTACGGACAAAGCAGAAGGTGTAATTACTTTAATTCTTAAAAATAATAAAGAGGTTAAAGATCTACAAGAAAATGATGAAGGAATTATAATTACAAATCAAACACCTTTTTATGGCGAGTCAGGGGGGCAAGTTGCCGATACAGGAATAATTTCTAATGAGGTTTTTGAATTTGAAGTGTCTGATGTTCAAAAAAAACTAGGGGATTTATTTGTTCATTATGGAAAAGTTATAAAAGGTTCGGTTAAATTAAAAGACAGTGTTGAATTAAAAATAGATACACAGAGAAGAGATAATATTAGAGCCTACCATTCTGCTACTCACTTATTGCACGAAGCGTTAAGAAGAGTTTTGGGTGAGCATGTAACTCAAAAAGGATCTTTAGTTCAGTCTGATCGATTAAGATTTGATTTTAGTCATATGAAGCCTATCTCAGAAGAAGAGATGGAAAAAATTGAACATTATGTTAACTCAATAATTCAAAAAAAGTCAGAAGTGAAAACAAGAATAATGACACCTAAAGAAGCCGTTGAGAATGGTGCCTTAGCTCTATTTGGAGAAAAATATGGCGATGAAGTAAGAGTTTTGTCTATGGGGGACGAGGAAGATAAATTTTTCTCAACAGAACTCTGTGGAGGAACGCACGTTGTAAACACAGCTGACATTGGAAAATTTAAGGTTATAAGCCAATCATCTATTGCAGCAGGTGTAAGGAGAATTGAAGCATTAAGAGATACGCAGTTAGTTGATTATTTAAAAGAGAAAGAAAACTTATCTAATCTATCAGATCAAAAAAATGAAGCAGTTATAAAAGACTTAGAGACAAAGATTATTAAATTAGGAGGAAAACCTAATCTTCAAAATAGTGATCAAGTAGCCTTGATAAAAGACCTTAATAGACAATTTGATCAACTTTCAGTTAGCTTAATATTAAAAGATAAAGAAAAAAATAAAATCAATGATCAAATTATTAATGGGTTTAAAGTTAGGTTTCAAAATATTGTAGATTTACCATTTAAAGATCTACGTAAGTTAATTGATGAAGGAAAAAAAGAAATTGGTGAAGGATTAGTAATAATTTATGCAATCAATGACAATAAAATTGGATTAGCTGTAGGTGTTACCAAAACATTAGAGGGCAAGTTTGATGCCGTAAAAATTGTTAGAGCTGGTTCAGAAGTTATTGGTGGTAAAGGTGGTGGTGGAAGAGCTGACTTTGCCCAAGCAGGGGGAACATTACCTGATAAAATTGAAGAGTCCTTTGAAAGTATTAAAAAATTAATTAATTAAGCTTTTTCTTAAGTTGTCCATCTAACTCATCTAAGAAACCATTAGTAGTTAAGTACTTACTTGAGGGTCCAATCAAAATTGCTAAATCTTTAGTCATTGATCCATTTTCAACACAATCAATACAAACTTTCTCTAAAGTTTTCGAGAAATTAATCAGCTCCTCGTTTCCGTCTAATTTTCCTCTATGTGCAAGACCCCTAGTCCAAGCAAATATAGATGCAATTGGATTTGTAGAAGTTTCTTTACCTTGTTGATGCATCCTATAATGTCTAGTTACAGTTCCATGAGCTGCTTCAGCCTCCATTACTTTTCCATCAGGAGTTAATAGAACGCTAGTCATTAAACCTAATGAACCATATCCTTGTGCCATGGTATCTGATTGAACATCACCATCATAATTTTTACAAGCCCAAATATATTTACCACTCCATTTCATTGCACAAGCAACCATGTCATCAATTAGTCTGTGTTCATAAGTAATTTTTAATTTTTCAAATTTTTCTTTAAACTCTTCATCAAATATTTTTTGAAAAATATCTTTAAAACGGCCATCATATTGTTTTAGGATTGTATTTTTTGTTGATAAATAAACAGGCCATTCTTTAATCAAACCATAGCCAAAACAAGATCTTGCAAAGTCTTCTATCGATTTATCTAAATTGTACATTGATAAAGCTATACCTGGTCCAGGAAAGTTAAAAACTTCATATTTTATTTCTTGGCTTCCATCTTCAGCTGTCCATTTTACTTCCATTTTACCTTTTCCAGGAACTTTAAAATCTGTTGCTCTATACTGGTCTCCAAATGCATGCCTTCCAATAATCACTGGGTCTGTCCATGAAGGTACTAATTTAGGAATATTTTTACAAACTATTGGCTCTCTAAACACAGTTCCTCCAATAATATTTCGTATAGTTCCATTGGGAGATCTCCACATCTTTTTTAAATCAAATTCTTCAACACGGGCTTCATCGGGTGTGATTGTTGCACATTTAATACCAACACCAATTTTTTTAATTGCAGCAGCCGAATCAATTGTTATCTGATCGTTAGAATTATCTCGGCTTTTCATGCCTAAATCAAAGTATTCAATACCCAAATCTAAATATGGAAGAATAAGTTTACTTTTAATAAACTCCCATATTATTCTTGTCATTTCATCGCCATCGAGTTCGGCAACTGGATTTTTAACCTTAATTTTAGCCATATTTGAATAATTTATATTAGTAATTGTAATTTAGTGCTTTATATACATATTAATAAAAAATTATCAAATATAAGCTTATGTTAGAGAAAATTTTCCCAAAAATTCATTCTGAAGGTTACAAATTTTTAGCTATAGCTATTATTGCAACAATTTTTCTGTACTTCCTCAGTACCTTCCTAGGGTTAATTGGTATGGTATTGTCTGTATGGGTATATTATTTTTTTAGAGATCCTGAACGGATTTCAATAAATGATGAAAATTACCTTACAAGTCCAGCAGACGGTGAAGTTTTAATGGTTCATGAGGTTGATGGACCAAAGGAGCTTGGTTTAGAAGATAAAAAATTCACTAAGATAAGTATTTTTATGAACGTATTTGATTGTCATGTTAATAGAACACCTTGTGAAGGGAAAATTTCAGAAATACTTTATAAACCAGGAAAATTTTTAAATGCATCACTTGATAAAGCAAGTGAAGATAATGAAAGAAATTATTACAAGATAACGAATAGCCATGGAGAAGATGTTATTGTTGTTCAGATTGCAGGTTTAATTGCTAGAAGAATTGTATGTGAATCTTCAAAGGATCAAAATTTGCAACAAGGTGAAAGAATTGGAATGATAAGATTTGGAAGTAGGGCTGATGTTTATTTTGAAAATTATGAAACGTTAGTTAAAGTAGGACAAAAGACAATTGCTGGTGAAACGCTATTAGCTAAAAGATAGCTTATGGAACAACCTAAAAATAATTTTAAAATTGTATCAGATAAAAAAGCTAGAATGCTTTTACCTAATGCACTGACATTAATAAATGTATGTATTGGGTTAAGTTCTATTAAATTTGCATTAGATGAAAAATTTGAACTATCTATTATAGCCATTATATTTGCTGCAATTTTTGATACATTAGATGGAAGAGTTGCAAGGATGTTGAAAGGAACTTCCTTAGTTGGAAAGGAATTAGACTCTTTAGCAGATTTAATTAGTTTTGGAGTAGCTCCAGCATTTATAATGTATTTCTGGTCTTTAAATAATTTGGGTAAATTTGGTTGGTTACTCACAATGATTTTTGTGGTTTGTGTTGCTCTCCGACTTGCAAGATTTAACGTGAGCTCAAGTTCAGAGCCATCTTGGAGAGATAATTACTTTGAAGGAGTCCCATCACCAGCAGGTGGAATTTTGGTATTGATGCCGTTAATATTAAGCTTAAGTGAGATAAATCTAATAAAGATTAATTACAATATAGTAGTACCAACATTCTTTATTTTGATTTCATTTTTGTTGATCAGTAAAGTTCCCACATTTGCTTTTAAAAAAATTTCTATACCACGTCGTATGACAATTTTTGCATTGTTTAGTGTTGTGTTATTTTTTGGACTTTTGTTAATATATACATTTAAAGTTTTGGTCATTTGTGGATTAATCTATATTTGCTTAATTCCATTTGGATACTTCAGTTATCAAAAAATTTATAAACAGAAAATTTTAAGTGGTGAAAATCATGATAATGATGATCTAGAAGACATATTATAAATGAAAAAAAATGTAATTGTATCTCTGGCAGACTCAAATTACTTTGAATTACTTAACGAATTAGTCGATTCTATTAAAAGTTTTGAAAAAAGCAAAGATACAGCAATCTGCATTTTAGATGCTGGTTTGTCCGAGCAACAAAGAGACATATTATCTAAAAAAGTTGATGAAATTAAATCAGCCGAATGGGACATAGATGTTCCAGCATTTAAAGTAAAAGGTAGAGAGTGGTTAAAGAGTCAAGTTTCTAGAGCTTTTTTACCAAAATATTTTCCTAGTTATGAAAAATTCTTATGGATTGATTGTGACGCTTGGGTAGGGGATTGGAATTCAATAGAGCTTTATTTTAAAGCCTGTGAAAATGGGAAATTAGGAATTACTCAAACTTTTACGCCTGGATATAAAATAATGTCTAAAGTTAATTGGATATTTGGACAACTAGCAATAATTAAATCTCAAAATTTTAAACATGCAATAAAATCAAAAATTGGAATAGATAAAGCGCGAAAACTTGCGTTTGCTCCACACATTAATATTGGTGTTTTTTCTTTAGAAAAAAATTCAGTTGGATGGATTACGTGGCAAAAAAATTTAGAACAAACATTAAAAGCTGGAAATATTTTTGGATCAGAACAATTAGCTATTAATATGTCTGTTTACATCGATGATTTAGAAACAGAGTTCTTACCTCATAGTTGCAACTGGTTAGTTAGTAATCTTTTACCAAAATTTAACGAACAAGAAAAAAGCTTTGTCGAGCCTTATCTGCCCAATCATAAATTAGGTATAATACACCTTGCTTCTGGAATCTGGGATGGTGATAAAGATATGAGATTACATAAAGAAGTAAAGATAAACATAAAAACTTTAGAAAATAAAATTTTATCAAAAAGTTTAAGGTTTGGTCATTAATTGAAAAAGAATAGAATTTCAAAAAATTGGATTAATAAACAAAAAAGAGATATTTATGTTAGACAATCTCAGGTAGATGGTTATCGAGCTAGATCGGCATATAAATTAATAGAAATAGATGAAAAATTTAAGATATTAAAAAATGGAATATCAGTAATAGATTTAGGTGCATCACCAGGTAGCTGGTCTCAATATATTTCAAGAACAGTAAAAAGCGGAAGATTGGTTTCAATCGACTTAAAGGGTATGGAAGAGATTGAGAATACAATCCAAATTAAAGGTGATTTTACTGACTTAGATTCTCAAGAAAAAATCAAAGCCTTATTCAAATCAAAAGTGGATGTTGTTGTGTCTGATATGGCCGTTAATACTACAGGTATAAAAGATATAGATGCAATTTATACAGGGGAACTTGCGATGGAAGCCATGAATTTTTCTAAAGAAATGCTGGTTAAAGAAGGACGATTTGTCTCTAAAATTTTTCTAGGCTCATCATTTAACGAAATAGTTGCCTTAGGCAAAAAAATATTTAAAGAAGTAAAGGTATTTAAACCTAAGTCTAGCAGAAAAGAATCTAAGGAAAGTTTTATTATTTGTAAAATCTTAAGATAGAGACTTTTTTTTTGAAGGGAATCATATATAAATTATTATGGATCCTATAAAAGAAGCTCTAACCTTTGATGATGTCACAATGGCACCAAAATACTCAGAAGTTCTACCTTCTGAAGTTGATACCAGCACAAAATTATCATCTAATTTAACATTAAAAGTACCTTTATTATCCTCTGCAATGGATACAGTTACAGAGAGTAAAATGGCTATAGCAATAGCTAAAGCTGGAGGTATTGGTATAATACATAGAAACCTTGATATTAAAAAACAAATTGACGAAATTAGAAAGGTTAAAAAATTAAATTTATTAGTTGGTGCAGCTGTTGGAGCTGGTCCTTTAGAGCTTAAAAGAGCAGAAGCTATTTTAAAAGAAAAAGTGGATTTAATTGTTGTTGATACAGCCCATGGACATAGCAAAAAAGTTGCAGAAATTATTAAAGCTATAAAAAAAATAAAAAAAAATAAAACAACTCTATGTGCTGGAAATATTGCAACTGCAGAAGCTGCAAAATTTTTAATAAAATTAGGAGTAGATATTATTAAAGTTGGAATTGGACCAGGATCAATCTGTACAACCAGACTAGTTGCTGGTATTGGTGTGCCTCAGTTAAGTGCAATATTAGCTGTTAAAAAAGGTGTTAAAAATAATAAAGTAAAAATTATTTCAGATGGAGGAATTAAATATTCTGGTGATTTAGCTAAGGCACTGTCAGCAGGTGCTGATGCAATAATGATAGGTTCTTTGTTCGCAGGAAGCCTTGAAACACCTGGAAAACTAATTAAAAAAAATGGTAAGTTATTTAAAAGTTTTAGAGGAATGGGATCTGTTGGAGCAATGAATAAAGGATCAGCTGATAGATATTTTCAAACCAAACAAAAAGATATATCTAAATATGTTCCGGAAGGAGTAGAAGGTTTTGTAAAATACAAGGGTGATGTTAAAAGCATAATTTATAAATTAATTGGAGGCTTAAAATCATCTATGGGTTATCTAGGTGCAAAAAAAGTTCTAAATCTTAAAAATAAACCTAATTTTGTAAAAATAACAAAAGCAGGTTTTTATGAAAGTATGGTTCATAATGTTGACGAAGTAAAAAATGAGAGCAAGTATTAATGAAAAAAATAAATAAATTAACAATTGTACTATTTATGCTTTTAAATTTTGGCAGCTATTCTTTAGCAGAAAATAATTTTTTTGAAAAAGGAAAAAATAAATATGATGAAAAGAAATATGAAGAATCTAAATTTTTGTTTCAAAGAAGTATCGTTTTTAACCCCAAGGATCAAAACTCATATTTATATTTAGCAAAAATTTATAATTTTGAAGAGAATAAAAAAGAAGAAAAAAAAAATATAGATACGGTGCTCTTACTGGATCCTAAAAATGAAGAAGCTAATTATATGCTTATGGAAATAGAGTTAAAAAGATCCAATTATTCCAAAGTAAAAGAATTAGCAGATAATTTTTCTAAAATTTGTAATAAACTATGTAATAAAAAAAATTCTATTTTAGAATCCTTAAAGAATTTGGAACCTAAAAATGAGTCTTAATAATAATTTAAGTAAAATTTTAATAATTGATTTTGGTTCCCAATTTACTCAATTAATTGCAAGAAGAGTAAGAGAATTAGGGGTTTTTTCAGAAATAGTTAGCCACAAAAAAATAAAAATAACCCAAATTACAAAAGATAATATTGCTGGAATAATACTATCTGGTGGTCCTCTTAATGTTTATGAAAATGATAAATTTAAATTTGATAAGAAGATTTTAAAACTTGAAATTCCAATCCTAGGTATATGTTTTGGACATCAGATATTGTCTAAACTTCTAGGTGGTAAAGTTAAAAAATCAAAACACAGGGAGTTTGGTCTTGCGACTATAAATAAAGTATCAAATAGTATTTTAACTAAAAATTTTTTTAATAAAAATAATACAAGTAATGTTTGGATGAGCCATGCTGATCAAGTTTCAAAAATGCCAAAAAATTTTAAAGTTATAGCATCCACAAAAAATTCTAAATTAACAATAATTGAAAATATTAAAGATAATTTCTATGGAGTACAATTCCACCCAGAAGTAACACACACTAATAAAGGTAAAATTTTATTACGTAATTTTGTTTTTCTAATATGTAAAATTAAAAAAAACTGGTCCTCGAAAGATCAAAAATTAAAATTGATTAATGAAATTAAAGAACAAGTAGGTAACAACAAAGTAATTTGTGGATTGTCAGGTGGTGTCGATAGTAGTGTGGTAGCGCAATTGTTAAGTAAAGCAATTGGAAAAAATTTAACTTGTATTTTTGTTAACAATGGTCTTTTAAGAAAAAATGAAGAAACGCAAGTAATTAATACATTTAAGAAAAAATTAAAGATGAATTTAATTTATGTCAATGCAGAAAAAGAATTTATTACAAAATTAACAAATGTTTCTGATCCTGAAAAAAAACGAAAAATTATAGGAAATCTATTTATTAAAATATTTGAAAGATATGCTAATAAAATTAAAAATGTTCAATTTCTTGCTCAAGGTACTCTTTATCCGGACTTAATCGAAAGTAAATCTGTTACAGGTAGTCAAACCTCAAAAATAAAATCACATCATAATGTGGGTGGCCTTCCTAAAAGAATGAAATTAAAATTAGTAGAACCTCTTAAATTTTTATTTAAAGATGAAGTTAGAAAATTAGGGTTAGAACTTAATTTATCTAATGACATAATCTCTAGACATCCATTTCCTGGTCCGGGCTTAGCAATAAGAATGCCTGGCATTATAACAAATGAAAAAATTAAAATTTTAAAAGAAGCAGATTTCTATTTTATTAAAGCTTTAAGAGATCATGGATTATATGATAAAATTTGGCAAGCTTATGCTGCTTTACTACCAGTAAAAACTGTGGGTGTTATGGGAGATAATCGTACTTATGAACATATTTGTTTATTAAGAGCAATTACATCTGAAGATGGAATGACTGCTGATTTTTTTGATTTTCCTAAAGGTTTCATGCAATCAATTTCCAATGAAATTATTAATAATATTAGAGGTATTAATAGAGTAGTTTATGATGTTACTTCAAAACCACCAAGTACTATTGAATTAGAGTAGATAAGTCTTTATAAATTGAAAGGAATTATGAAATATTTACACACCATGATTAGAATCTCTGACGTAGAGAAATCATTAATTTTTTATTGTAATGGACTAGGTTTAGTTGAAACTAGAAGAATGGAGAGTGAGCAAGGTAGGTTTACTTTAATTTTTTTAGCAGCACCTGGTGATGAAAAAGCTGAAATGGAACTAACATATAATTGGGATGGAGACGAATTAGGTCAAGGTTCTCGAAATTTTGGTCATTTAGCATACCGTGTTGAAAATATTTATGAAACATGTCAAAGATTATTAGATATGGGCTATACAATAAATAGACCTCCTAGAGATGGACACATGGCTTTTGTTAGATCACCAGACAACATATCTATTGAAATATTACAAGATGGTAATTTAGAACCAAAAGAACCATGGTCTTCAATGGAGAATACTGGCACCTGGTAATAAGATGCAGAAGAAAATTTTAGATCTTATTAAAAAAAAGAATAAATCAAAAATTGTATGTCTTACAGCTTATTCTAAGAATGTAGCTTCTATTATAGATAAATATTGTGACATTGTTCTAGTTGGAGACTCTCTTGGTTCAGTGCTTTACAACTTTTCATCCACAAAGAAAGTAACATTAGATATGATGATTGAACATTCTAAAAGTGTAAGAATGGGAATCGAAAAAAGCTTGATGGTAGTGGATATGCCATATGGAACATATAAAAACCCAAATGAAGCATTAAAGAATGCTAAAAAAATAATTTCTAAAACGAAGTGTGATGCTATCAAGCTTGAAGGTGGTAAAAAAGTTTTTCAAATAATTAAAACTTTAATTAAGAATAAAATTCCAGTAATGGGACATCTTGGTGTTCTTCCACAATCCGCAACAAGTTTTAGATTTAAAGGAAAAGAAAAAAAAGAAAGAAAAATTATTTTAAGAGATTCTAAACTTTTGGAAGAAGCTGGTGTATTTTCAATTGTTTTAGAGTGTGTTGAAAGTTCTTTAGCAAAAGAAATTACAAAAACAATTAAAATTCCTATAATTGGTATTGGAGCATCAGTACACTGTGACGGGCAAGTTTTAGTTACAGATGATCTTATAGGATTAAATAAAATTAAAGCGAGATTTGTTAAAAGGTATTCAAATATTGAAAAACAAATAAATGATGCTGTACTAAAGTTTAAGAAAGATGTGGTTACAAATAAGTTTCCTACCAAGAAACATTCATACTAAATTAAAAATATTGTTTAAATGTTTCGTTAATTGATAAAACGCCATAATCATTTAATCCACCAATTATTAATTGTAGTGCCACAATTAAAATAAAACCTAAGCCTACATAGGCTATCCATAAATGTTTTTGAATATAATTTGCTAAATAAGTAGCTAATGCCCCAGTTAATACAACAGACAAAATAAGACCAAATATCATGAAGCCAAAATAACCTTTTGCAGCACCAACGACTCCAATAACGTTATCAAAGCTTATCGTAATATCTGCAAATAAAACTTTATAAATACTTTTTACAAATGAGGGCTCTGTTGATTTTTTTACTGGTGATTTAATCTTATTCTTCATTTCAACTAAATCTTTCCTTAAATCATTAACAATCCAAATTAGAAGTAGTCCACCTAAAATTTTAATATAATAAAACTCAAATAGGTAGGTAGCAAAAAGAGCAAAAATAATTTTAAAAATTAAAGCTCCAGCAACACCCCAGAGAATTATTTGTTTTCTATTCTTTGGTACAAAGTTAGCAGCAATTAATCCAATAATAATAGCGTTATCAGCAGCTAAGATAATATCTATAAAGATAATTTGGGTTAAAATTATGAATTCTTCAATCAAGATTTTTTATAATATTAAATATTTATTTTTTATTCAATGTTTAATATTTAGACTTCTTTGTTCCGTCAATAATTTCTTTTAGCTCCTCGTATTCTTCACAATTGCAAGTTTTTAAAACTTCTAATCTTTCTTTAGCCATATCCATTCTATTAGTAGTTACGTAAAGCTCACCAAGGTACTCATTTATTCCATTATGATTGGGCTCAATTTGTAAGCCTTGTAAGTAAAATTTCTCACCTCCTTCATAATCCCCAAGTTTTCTAGTAGTAAAGCCTAAATAATTTAAAGTATCTGCTTGTAGAGGTTTTTTCTTATTAGATTTTATAAGAAGTTTTTGTGCCTTAGCATATCTTTTTTGTGCTTTTTCTATTTTACCTTTTTTTTCATATTTTTTTGCAGCTTTAACTAAATTTTTTGCTTTTGTGTAGTCTGACACTTTAGGAGAAGAATCGTTATCACTGCTAGTCCCTGCAGAAAATGAATTACTAGTAAGAGCAATAATTATTAGTAAAGTATAAATAAGTTTTTTCATATTTTAATTAAATTTTTTCATTTTATTTAAAGGTTTAAGTATTAAGCCATTATTAACTAAGTTATCTTTGATAGATTTTGCAGTTGCTAATGAACTTTTATTATCACCATGTATACAAACAGAGTCAATTTCACAAGGTATCTGTTTACCACTGAGACAATTTATTGACTGATTTTTAACCATATATAACACATGTTTCTTTGCAATATCTGGATCAGTGATTAAAGCGTTAGGCTTTTTTCTAGAGATCAAATTACCATCATCTTCATAATTTCTATCAGCAAATATTTCACAAGCTATTTTCATATTATTTTTCTTAGCAGCAATTTCCATTTGTGAACCAGTTGGAACAAGATAAATAACATCTTTATTTATATCTTTAATTGCCTCAGCCAGCGTTGTGGCTAATTCTAAATCTTCACAAGCCATATTATTAAGTGCTCCATGTGGCTTAATATGGGTTACATTTTCATTATGTTTTTGAGCAATTTTTTGTAATATTTCATATTGTTCAAAAATTAGTTTTTTTATTTCTAAAGAATTTAAATTCATTCTTTTTCTTCCAAAGTTTTCAGGATCATTAAAAGAAGGATGAGCACCCATACTAACTCCATTCTTTTTAGAAATTTGAATAACCATTTCCATTGTTTGTTCATCCCCAGCATGATAGCCGCAGGCAATGTTGGCAGAATTTACAATATCAAGTAACTTGGGATCATTCTCGATTGAATGAAACTTAGATTTTTCTCCTAAATCACAATTGATATTAATTTCCATACTCTTTAGTCTGGAGTATAACATGGCATGGTTAAAAATATATCAAATCTTGGTGATACAGCTGTTTATTGTGATTTTGGTTCTGAAGTTAATGAGTTGATAAATGCCAATGTAATAGATTATTTTAATCATTTATCAAAATTAATAAAAGAGAAAGAAGTTGACGGAATAACTAACTTAACCCCCTCTTATAATAAATTAATTATTAGTTTTGACTTAACTATAACCAACTATAAAAAAATCAAAAATTTTATAGAAGGTTTAACTATTAATAGAGATGTTAAAAATAATAATCAAAAAGTTAAAATTCCAGTTTGTTGTGATGATGAATATGGATTAGATTTTTTAAGGCTAACTAAAAAATTGAATATAGATAAAGATAAAATATTAGAACTGTATTTTGGCAAAGAATATTTTTGTTATATGACAGGTTTTATTGCTGGAATGCCTTTTTTAGGAGATCTTAATGAAAATATTAGATGTGATCGATTAGAAACACCAAGATTAAAGATGCCTAAAGGATCAGTAGGAATAACAGAGCAATTTGCAAATATCTATACTTTTGAAAGCCCTGGTGGTTGGAATATTATCGGTAACACTCCAAAGAAAATTTTTGATGATAAAAATTTAATTCAACCAGCTCTAGTTAATCCAGGTGATAAAGTAAGTTTTTATCAAATTACAAAAGAAGAATATTTAAATTGGAATGAATAAAGCATATTTTGAAATTTTAAGAGCGGGGGTTAACACTACCATTCAAGACAAAGGTAGAAATCACTTATATCATGTTGGAATTGCAGTAAGTGGTGCAATTGACCAAAGAAATTACATATTATCAAATAGATTGGTTGATAATCAATTAAATGAGCCTGTAGTAGAGTTTGCATACCAAGGCCCTCTTTTAAAGTTAAAGAATGGAAAAATTAATTTTGCAATATCTGGAGATATCCTTTTTAAGATTATTAGAAAGAATTTAGAAGTTGAAGAAGGTGAATGTTACAAAAGTTATATTTTAGATGAAGAGGACCAAATAGATATAATATCAACCAAAAATTCTACGTATGGATATCTAGCTGTTAATGGTGGCTTTGATCTAGAAAAAACCTGGAGCAGTTATTCCATAAACACTAAAGCAAATATTGGGCCTAACGATGGAAAAAAATATTCCATAAATGATAAAATTTTTATTAAAAAAAAGGATATCAAAAATGCAATAAACAAAAAAATAAATTATGATTATTCTACTGATAATATCATTAGAATTATTAAAGGTACAAATTTTGACTATTTTTCTAAGGATGCAATAGACAAATTTTTTAATGAAGATTTTTTAATCACAAATCTTGTTGATAGAATGGGCATAAGATTAAAAGGTCCTAAATTAGAAAATATAAAAAATACCAATATCAAATCAGAAGGTTTAGTTAGAGGAGTTATTCAGGTACCTGCTGATGGTAATCCAATAATAATGTTGTCTGATCATGGCACAGTTGGGGGATATCCAAAGATTGGTGTAGTTATTGCTGCTGATCTTGATTTAGTTGGGCAATTAACGCCTGGAACAAAAATAAATTTTAAGGAAGTAAGTCTTGAAGAAGCTCAGAATATATTTAAAGCATACACAGAAGATACAAATAAATATTTAAATGAATGTAATTAATAAAATTCCTGGTCCACTGCTTATTTTTATGGGTGCTTTAAGTTTAAGTTTTGGAGGGCTTATTGTAAAAAAATTTGAAGGCTCTACCGAGTGGCAAATTCTTTTTTGGAGATCTTTATTTTTTACACTTACCGTTTTAGCGTTTCTAATAATTACCTATAAAAAGAAAACTTTAAGCTCTTTTTATAAGTCAGGATTACCAGGTTTTTTTGGAGGTATTGTACTGTCATTTGGATTTTGCGGTTATGTATATGCAATGTCTAATACATCAGTTGCTAATACTAATTTTATAATATCATTACAGATTTTATTTCTTGCAATTTTTGGTTACTTATTTTTAAAAGAAAAAATTTCAACAATAACTCTAGTTTCAATAATATTAGCAATAACAGGAGTTACTTTAATGGTTGGTAATGATTTGAGACCAGGTAACCTTTCGGGAAATTTAGCTGCATTTACAATGCCCATCACATTTGCGGTCTTAATCATGATTGTAAGAAAATTTCCTACAGTAGACATGATTCCTGCTCAATTTGTTGCTGGAGTAAGCTCATGTTTAATTGGGTTAAGTGTATGTATTTATTATTCACATAATTTAATTGTTTCACCTAATGATATTTTTTTAGGTTTTTTAGCAGGATTTTTTCAAGTTGGTTTTGGATTTATATTCATTACGATCGGTGCACGTAGCACACCCTCAGCAATGGTTGGAGTAATTATGCTATCTGAATCAGTTTTAGGGCCAGTTTGGGCTTTTTTATTTGCAGGTGAACGAGCATCATTATTTACCTTAATTGGAGGTGCAATTATTCTATTTGCTGTTTTACTTCAGTTTTCATCGTTACTTTTGTCTGATAAAAAAGAAAAAATTATTAATTGACTATGACATACATCTGGTAGATTATTCTCCCATACGGGAGAGACTACAAAATATCGTAGCGCCGAAGGAGCAACCACCCAGGAATCTCTCAGGCAAAAGGACCGTAACATATTAACTCTGGAAAGAGATTAAGTTCTCGCCGACGGAATAAAACTCTCAGGCAAACATACAGATGGGTACAGTGAGTTAATATGGAAAATATAAAAACAGCACTTTACAATTTACATCAAAAGCATGGAGCTAAATTTGTTCCATTTGCTGGGTATCAAATGCCAATTCAATATTCTAAAGGAATTATTGAGGAGCATAAAAGTACAAGAGAAAATGTAGGTATTTTTGATGT
This sequence comes from Candidatus Pelagibacter sp. Uisw_094, assembly GCF_047729535.1. Classification (GTDB taxonomy): domain Bacteria; phylum Pseudomonadota; class Alphaproteobacteria; order Pelagibacterales; family Pelagibacteraceae; genus Pelagibacter. The sequence continues at coordinate 265,944 of NZ_CP159823.1, forward strand.
GTCACATATGGGTCAACTATTCATTAAAGGAGATGACACATTAGCAAAAAGTCTTGAAAGAATTTTTCCAGCTGAATTGAGTAAAGCTAAATTAAATCAGTCAAAATATAGTTTTTTAATGAATGAAGAAGCAGGAATTTACGATGATTTGATTATCACTAAAGTTGAAGGCGGTTTTAACATTGTATTGAATGCTGCTTGTAAGAATACAGATTTTAAACTTTTATCTAAATTATTAGAAAATAAGTATGAAATGATTTTAAGTGAAGAATTATCTCTTATAGCAATACAGGGGCCAAAAACAGTCCAAATGTTAGAAAAGATAATCAATGGAGTATCAGATCTAAAATTTATGAATGGTGATACATTTAATTATCTTAAAGAAAATATTTATATCACAAGATCAGGCTATACAGGTGAAGATGGATTTGAGATATCGATAAAAAATGATGCAGCAGAAGTGTTTGTGCAAAAACTCATAGATGAAGGGGCCAGTTTAATTGGACTAGGTGCCAGAGATACCTTGAGATTAGAGGCGGGGCTTTGTTTGTATGGTCATGACATGGATATTAATAAAAGCCCAGTAGAAGCCAATTTAAAATGGGCAATATCAAAAAATAGAATTCTTGAGGGTGGGTTTATTGGATGTGAAAAAATTAAATCTCAAATTGAAAATGGGGTAAGCAAGATCCGTGTAGGTATTAAGCCAGAAGGAAGAATTATAGCTCGAGAAAAAACTTCAATATTTAGTGAGGATAATAAAAATATTGGGGAAATTACAAGTGGAACTTTTGGACCGAGTGTTCAGGCCCCAGTTGCAATGGGTTATGTGGAAAATTCATTTTCTAAAATTGATACAAAGGTTTTTTTAGAAGTGAGAGGAAAAAAATATCCGGCAATTATAAGTAATTTGCCATTTTATAAAAAAAGTTATGTGAAAGGAGCTAATAAATGAGTGAAGTAAAATATTCAAAAGAACATGAGTGGATAAAATTAGATGGAGATACTGCTGTAATAGGAATTACACAACATGCAACCGAAATGCTAGGAGATATTGTTTTTGTAGAGTTACCAGAAATAGGGTCCTCTGTTGTTAAAGATGGTAATGCAGGAGTTGTAGAATCAACAAAAGCTGCAAGCGATATTTATACTCCTGTATCTGGAGAAATTATCGAAAATAACCAAGCTATTGTTGATGATCCTGCAAAGGTTAATAGTGATCCAGAAAATGAAGCATGGTTTTTTAAATTAAAAATTACTGATAAGTCTGAAATGGGTTCATTAATGAATAAAGAAGAATACGAAAAATTTTCAAAAGAAAGTGGTAGTTAAATGTTAAAAAATGCTCAAAAAGATTTTATACAAAGACATATAGGTCCATCCGTTGATGAACAAAATGTTATGCTTAAAGAATTAGGCTATCAAAGTCTTGATGATTTAATAAAAGATACTGTACCAGAAAAAATCCTTCTTAAAGATGATTTAGATATTGGAGATCCAAACTCTGAATATAAAGCACTTAGAAAATTAAAAAATATTGCAAAAAAAAATGAAGTTTATTCAAGCTTTATAGGAATGGGTTATTATGGAACTTATACTCCGTACGTAATACTTAGAAATATATTAGAAAATCCAGGATGGTACACTTCTTATACTCCCTACCAGCCAGAAGTAGCACAAGGAAGATTGGAAATGTTATTAAATTTTCAACAAATGATAATTGATTTTACTGGAATGGATATTGCTAATGCCTCTCTTTTAGATGAAGGAACAGCAGCAGCAGAAGCTATGGGATTGAGCTATAGAATATCTAAGTCTGAATCTAAAAAAGTTTTTGTTTCAAAAAATTGCCACCCTCAAACAATCGATGTTATTAAAACAAGAGCTGAGCCTTTAGGTTTAGAAATAATAGTTGGTGACGAAGATAAAGATATTAAAGAAGATATTATATGTGGTATTATTCAATATCCAGGCACCCTTGGGGATATAAAAGACCCTAGTGAAGCTATTAGTAAAATACACAAATTTAATGGAAAAGCAGTTCTTGCATGTGATTTGTTAGCACTTGCTAAACTAAAAACACCTGCTGAGTTAGGTGCTGATATTGCGGTTGGTAGTTCACAACGTTTTGGAATTCCAATGGGTTATGGTGGTCCACATGCAGCATTTTTTGCTACAAAAGATGAATACAAAAGATCAATGCCAGGAAGAATAGTAGGTGTTTCAGTAGATAGACATGGAAAAAAAGCATACAGACTTGCTCTACAAACAAGAGAGCAACATATAAGAAGAGATAAAGCTACGAGTAATATTTGTACTGCACAAGCATTATTAGCAATAGTCTCTGCAGCTTATGCTGTTTATCACGGTCCACAAGGTATTAAAAAAATTGCAGAAAGTGTCTCTCAACTGACTAAAAATTTTGCAGATAAACTGAAACAATCAGGTTATGAGCTTTATTCAAATGATTTTTTTGATACGGTAACAATAAAAACTCTAGATAAAACAGAGAAGATATACAAAAATGCTTTAGATCAAGGAGTAAATATCAGAAAAGTGAATTCTGAAATGTTAGCAGTGTCTTTTGATGAAAGAAAAAATCTTTATAGAGCAAATCAGTTATTAAAAATTTTTAATTGTTCAGAAACAATTAAAGAATCTATGAATGAAAGTTTATCTAATATTCCTAAAAATTTATTAAGAACTTCAACTTATTTAGATCATCCAGTTTTTAATAGTTACCATTCAGAAACAGAAATGCTACGTTATCTAAAAAAATTAGAAGACTCTGACATTGCCTTAAATAAATCTATGATTGCTTTGGGTTCGTGCACTATGAAACTTAATGCAGTTTCAGAAATGATACCAGTTACCTGGAAAGAATTTTCACAACCACATCCTTTTTCTCCTGTAGAGCAAATGGATGGTTACAGGGAGTTATTTACAGATTTAAAAAACTGGTTAAGGTCAATTACTGGCTTTTCTGGAGTTTCATTACAGCCAAATGCTGGAGCTCAAGGTGAGTTTGCTGGTTTAATGGTAATTCGTAAATTTCATGAAAAAAATAATGAAACAAATCGTAATGTTTGTTTAATTCCAAGCTCTGCACATGGCACAAACCCAGCAAGCGCCCAAATGGTTGGTATGAAAGTAGTTGTTGTGAAATGTGATCAATATGGAAACGTAGACTATGAAGATTTAAAAAATAAAGCTGAAGAACATTCGGAAAATTTAGCTGCTCTTATGGTTACTTACCCATCAACGCATGGTGTTTTTGAGGAAAAAATAACTGATATTTGTGAATTAATTCATAATCATGGTGGACAAGTTTATATGGACGGAGCAAACTTAAATGCGTTAGTTGGAATTGCAAAACCAGGTAATTTTGGACCAGATGTTTGTCATATAAATTTGCACAAAACATTTTGTATACCCCACGGTGGAGGAGGACCAGGTATGGGACCAATAGCATGTAAAAAGCATTTAGAAATATTTTTACCAAAACATTCTGTAATTAAAGATTGTGGCCCAGTGACTGGAATGGGAGCAGTATCTGCAGCACCTTGGGGCAGCTCAAGTATTTTATCAATTTCATGGATGTATATAAAGATGATGGGTTCTGAAGGCTTAAGAAAAGCCTCACAAGTTGCAATTCTAAATGCAAATTACATTGCACATAAATTAAAAGACTCTTTTCCAATTTTGTATAAGGGTAAAAGTGGCAATGTAGCTCATGAATGTATCATTGATATTAGAACGATAAAAAGTGAAACAGGGATTACTGAGGAAGATATTGCAAAGCGATTGATTGATTTTGGCTACCATGCTCCAACAATGTCTTGGCCTGTTGCTGGTACAATGATGATTGAACCTACGGAAAGTGAAAGTTTGAGTGAAATTGACAAGTTTTGTTCTACTCTTATAAAGATAAAACAAGAAATAGATAAAATTCAGTCTGGTGAATATGATAAGACTGACAACCCATTGAAGAATGCGCCACATACTCACGTTGAATTAACATCCAATAAGTGGGATCATAAGTATGAAAGAGAAGAGGCCGCTTATCCTTCAGAGTTTTTAAGAACAAATAAATATTGGCCTCCAGTTGGTAGAGTAGATAATGTTTATGGAGATAAAAATTTGTTTTGCACATGTCCATCTATGGAAGAGTACGAAGATACAGCAGCTTAGATATTTACTAAGATGAAAATTGCTGTAGTAGGTGCGGGTATATCAGGATTAAGTGCTGCTTATTACCTATCTAAAAAACATAAAGTTGATTTATTTGAAAAAGAAAATCAATTTGGGGGTCATGCAAATACAATAAAAGTTGCTTACCACCCTAATAAAGAAATTCCAATAGATATTGGATTTATGGTTTTTAACAAGCAAACATATCCAAATTTAATTAATTTTTTTTTAGAAAATAAAATAGAGATTGAAAAAAGTGATATGTCATTTTCTGTTACAGTAGAAAATAGTGACTTAGAATATTGTGGAAAAGGATTAGGTGGAATTTTTTCCAATAAAAAAAATTTATTTAATCCAAAATTCTTAAAAATGTTTTTTGAAATTTTAAGCTTTTATAAAAACTGTGAAAAAATAGAAATTAAAAAAATTAGCTCAATAACATTAGGGGAGTATTTAACAGAAATAAAAATTTCAGATTATTTTATTAATTATCATATTATACCAATGGTATCTGCAATATGGTCGATGCCACCATATGAAGCAAAACAAATGCCATTATCTTTTTTTTTAAGTTTTTTCAAGAATCACGGGCTGTTTAAAATTAAAGATAGACCTCAATGGTTTACGGTTGCAAATCGGAGCAAAACTTATGTTGATAAAATAATTGCTCAAGTTAGTGGTGAACATTTTAAGAATTACAATATAAATAAAATTACCAGAAATGATTTAGGTGCTAAAATTTTTTATGGAGAGGAAAATGAGTTCTTTGATTATGATAAAGTTGTAATAGCAACCCACGCAGATGAAGCATTAAAGATAATTGACAATCCAACATTAGACGAGGAGACAATATTAAAGAAATTTAAATATAGAGCTAACACTGCAGTAATACATTTTGATGAAAGTATTATGCCTAAAAATAAAAAAGCATGGTGTGCTTGGAATTCCTCAATGGACTCAGCTAATAATGAAAAGACAGCTGTAACATATTGGATAAATCAGCTTCAAAATTTAAAGATAGATAGAGATATTTTTTTAACTATAAATCCATTTAAAGAAATTCCAAATAATAAGATATTTAAAAAGGTAGCATTTACTCACCCTTATTACGATACAGAAGCATTAAATAATCAAAGCAATCTACATAAAATTCAAAATCAAAAACATATTTTATTTTGTGGTAGTTATTTTGGTTATGGTTTTCATGAGGATGGAATAAAGTCGACTATTGATATGTTAAAAACGCTGAATGATTAAAAATTCTTATATTTATACAGGAAACGTAATTCATAAAAGATTTAAGCCCAAAATTCATAGCTTCAATTATAGTGTATTTTCGCTACTTATAGATTTATCAGAAATAAGCCTATTACACAAAACCCTAAAGATATTTTCATATAATAAATTTAATATTATTAGTTTCTTTGATAAGGACCATGGAGCAAGAGATGGAAGCTCTCTTAAGGACTGGGTTTTAGAAAATCTTAAAAAAAATAATATTGACACTAACAATATTCAAATAAAACTTTTATGCTACCCAAGAATATTTGGGTATGTATTTAACCCTTTAAGTGTTTTTTATGTATATAACAAAAATTCTGATTTAATATCAATATTATATGAAGTTAAGAACACATTTGGCGAGCAACATGTTTATGTTTTTAAAACTGAAAAAGATCAAAATCTTATTCAACATGTGTGTAAGAAAAAATTTCATGTATCTCCATTTATTGAAATGAATTGTATTTATTTTTTTAGACTGTTGAAACCTGGTAATAAAATATCTGTAATAATTGACCTAAATGATCCAGTTGGCAAAATATTATACGCCTCACAAGATGGTATTAAAAGTGAATTAAATAATTACAATCTTATGAAATCTTATTTAAGACATCCATTGATGACATTTAAAATTATTATCGCAATACATTTTGAGGCATTTAAACTATGGACAAAAGGAATTAAATTTATAAAAAAAAAAATTAAAGTTAAAAACAATATTTCTATAGAAAATTAATATTAATTATTAAATTAAGGTTATTTCATGGACTATTCTTTTACACTCTCCATGGAAACAAATGTAGAAGTAGATGCAACATTTGGTAATGAGGATATTTTTTCAGATAATAATAAACGATAAGTGTTTATATTGTTAGTTCTAACTTTTAATAAATAGTCAAAGTTTCCTGCAATCATATGGCATTGTTCAACAGCTTCTAATTTTTTTACCTCAGAATTAAATTGATCTAGTGCTTTAGCTCGCGTATCCGATAAAGAAATTTGAACAAAGGCTATGTGTGCTTTTTCCAACTTTTTAAAATTTATATGAGCATGATAGCCAAGAATATATTCTTGTTGTTCTAGTTTTTTGATTCTACTTTGGCATGGTGAAATTGATAAGTTAACAGCTTTTGCTAGCTCACTAAGTGTAGTTTGTGCATTCTTCGCTAGTAGTGAGATTAACTGTTTATCTATTTTATCTATCATAGTAAAATTTACCTATAATTGTTAATATACCATAATATTTGCTATTAAAAATATATCAATTAGTAATTAATTCTTTTATTTACATTAATACAGTAATTATTTTTAGTCATTTTAGTCTAATTTTCTAGTAATTTATCAACAAAGTTATTTATTATGAATAATATATTCAAACACAAATATACTGACCAAGCTTCATTGGTTAATAACCATTTAATAAAAACCATTGGAACCTTTTCAGAAATTAATCACAGTAAAATTGATAACCTTTCACGTGAAATCATAGACAGCGCAATAAATTATAAAGAAATAAGCTCATTTGCTAAATTAATACATGAGTTTTCATTGACTAGTAACGAAGGTGTTGTTTTAATGTGTTTAGCAGAAGCATTACTTAGAATACCAGATGCTGCAACTATAAATGATTTAATTGAAGATAAAATTCCTATTGGAGATTGGAATAAACACATAAAGAATGAAAATGATGTTTTCGTAAACATTTCTTCTATAGCGTTTTTGTTAACAGGAAAAATAGTAGAAGAAAAACCTCAAGAAAATAAAAATATTTTAGTCAAGATGGTTAAAAATCTATCTGGACCATTATTAAGAAATGCCATTAAACAAGCAATAAATATTTTAGCTAAACAATTTGTATTTGAGCGAGATATAAAAAAAGCAATTAAACAAAGTGATAATAAAAAAAATGATAAATACACTTTTTCATTTGATATGCTTGGTGAAGCAGCAGTAACTTATGAAGATTCAGAAAGATATTACAGTCAATATGAAGAAGCTATTTTACAAACAGGAAAAAGTTTAAATCCACACAAAAAAAGTATTTCAATTAAGCTATCTTCATTACATCCAAGATACGAAAGAAACAAATTTGATTTACTAAAAAAAGAACTATTACCAAAAATTTTTAAACTTGTGGAATTAGGTAGAGAAAATAAAGTAGATATTTGTATTGATGCTGAAGAAGCTGATAGATTAAATTTATCACTTTTCATGTTTAAAGATATTATTGAAAGCAAATTAATTGACAATGTTTATCACGGTTTTGGATTTGCTATTCAAGCATATCAAAAAAGAACATTTTTCTTATTAGATTGGCTCAATGATTATTTACAAAGTGTTGATAAAAAAATTAATATTAGATTAGTCAAAGGTGCTTATTGGGATACAGAAATCAAAATTGCTCAAGAAGAAGGTTTTGAAAACTACCCTGTTTTTACAAAGAAATTTGCTACAGACATATCTTATCTAGCTTGTGCACATAAACTATTAGTAAATAAAAATATTTTTTCACAATTTGCCACTCATAATGCACATAGTATTTCTTATATTCATACTCTATTTAAAAACACTAATTTTGAATTCCAAAAATTGCATGGGATGGGTGATGAGATATATTCATTTTTAGAAAATAAACCTGATTTTAAATGTAGAGTATATGCTCCAGTAGGAGGCTATAAGGATTTGTTGCCATATTTAGTTAGAAGATTATTAGAAAATGGTGCAAATACGTCTTTTATTCATCAACTAAAATCCAAAAATTTTGATATTGATAAATTGATTCAATCACCATTTTTGAAGCTAGATAAGTTAAAAACTGACAAAATTCCTTTACCAATGAATATTTTGGGCAATAGAGATAATTCAAAAGGTCTGGATATAAGTGAAGAATTTGTGATTAATAATTATAAGGTTATAAAAAAACTAAATAATATAAATGCATTTTCAATTATAAATGGTGAAGACATAAAATCTGATAAAAAATTAGATATTATTTCACCAAGTGATTTTACCTTATTAGGTTCAAAATATTTTGCTACAGATCAAATTGTAGATGAAGCAATTAATAGCCTAAAAGATTATTCTATATCTTGGAAAAATTTTCCAATTAAAAAAAAATCAGAAATTATTTTAAATTTTGCCAATTTAATTGAAGAAAATTTTAAGGAAATAATTGAAATATGTGCACAAGAATCTGGCAAAAGTATTAAAAATTCTATAGCTGAAATTAGAGAAGCTGTTGATTTTTGTAGGTACTATTCTAAGGAAGCAAACTTAATATTTAAAGAACAAATTCTTAAAGGTCCAACAGGTGAACTTAATAGATATAGATTAATAGGAAAGGGATTAACTTTAGTAATTAGCCCATGGAATTTTCCTATAGCAATATTTGTAGGACAAACAATAGCTGCACTAATTACTGGTAATGTTGTTTTAACGAAACCTGCTGAACAATCTTCTTATGCAGCATATTTTATAATTAAACTTTTATTAAAAGCAGGATTACCTAAAAATTCAATTGCCTTGATCTTGGGTGACGGTGCATTAATTTCCAACAAAGTCATTGATGATAAAAAACTTAGAAATGTTTTATTTACTGGCTCTCTAAATACAGCAAAAATTATCCAATCAAACTTACAAAAACAAGAGAGTATTACTAATTTTATTGCAGAAACAGGTGGTTTAAATTGCATGATTGTTGATAGCTCAGCTTTACCAGAACATGTTGTTAAAGATGTTGTGAATTCGGGATTTGATAGTGCTGGACAAAGATGTTCAGCTTGTAGAATTTTATGTGTAGAAGAAAATGTATACAAAAAAATTAAAGAAACATTAATTGGTGCAATGAATACTCAAGATATTGGAAACCCAGAAAATCTTTCAACAGATATTGGACCAGTAATTGATGAGGAGGCTTACAATAGTATTAAAAAACATATTGATAATTTTGATAATGTTTATCAAACAAATTTTCAAAATGATTTAGGATATTTCATTCCACCAACTTTAATAGAAATAAAAAGATTAAGTGATTTAAAAAATGAAGTTTTTGGTCCTGTAGTACATATTGTTAAATATAAAGCTTCAGAATTAAATGAATTAATTGATGACATTAATGATTTAGGTTTTGGTTTAACATTAGGTATCCACAGTAGATTAGATAAAACTATTGATAAAATCATTTCCAAAGCAGAAGTTGGAAACATTTATATTAATCGAAATATGATTGGAGCCGTTGTTGGTGTACAGCCATTTGGGGGTTTTGAAAAATCTGGAACAGGACCTAAGGCAGGGGGCCCTGAATACCTGAAAAGACTATGTTATGAACAAAGTATATCAAATAACACAGCAGCTATGGGTGGTAATGCATCCTTATTAGCTGAAGTTGATGACTAAACTTTACTAATAAATTATCTTAAACCTCTTACTTTATCTGCAATTTTGCGTCATTTAATTTTTAAATAAAAAGAATTAAGTTTCCATTTAAATAAAAATTAAAAAATATATTAAGAATTAATGTTAATTTATAAAATTTCAGATTCAATCGTATTTAGTGCATTAAAAAATATTAAGCATGGTTTTCTTGAAATTAAAAAGGTTAATGGAGAAGTTTTAAAATTTGGTAATCCAGATGATAATTTAAAAGTTTTCTTAGAAATTAAAGATGAAAGCCTTAATTATAATCTGATTAAAAGTGGCAGTGTTGGATTAGGTGAATCTTATATGAAAGATTTTTTTATAACAAATAACCTATCTGATTTAATTGAGTTAACTGCAAAAAATATAAATGTTATTTATAAATTTTCAGGTATTTTTGATTTACCATTCATTAATTTTTTAAAAAATAAAATTATAAAAAATACCAAAAACCGAAGCAAAGAAAACATCGCAAAACACTATGATTTGGGAAATGATTTCTTTTCTTTATGGCTTGATAAAACCTTAACTTATTCCAGCGCTATATTTGAGAACCCTAAGCAAGATCTTTTCAACGCTCAGAATAATAAATACCAAAAATTGATTGATCTTTTAAAACCAACAAATGGAAGTAAAATTTTAGAAATTGGTTGTGGTTGGGGTGGATTTGCAGAATACCTGGGCACTAATTATGATGTTAAATTAGATTGTATCACCATTTCAAAAAAGCAATTTGAATTTGCAAAAGAAAGAATCCATAAATGTGGACTTAATGAAAAAGTAAATATTGAAATAAAAGATTATAGAGATTTAAAGAGTAAATATGATCATATAGCATCTATAGAAATGATAGAGGCAGTAGGACAAAACTATTTAGATAGCTATTTTAACACAATCAAGAATAATCTAACTTCATCAGGCACAGTGGGTATTCAAGCTATAACTATCGATGATAGCTTGTTTGATAGATATAAAAATAAACAGGACTTTATCCAAAAATATATTTTTCCTGGAGGTTTTTTACCTTCTAGAAATGAATTACAAAATTATGTTGATACTAATGGTTTAAAGTTTGATGAATACAATTCATATGCCAATCATTACTCTGATACTTTGATTATTTGGAGAGAGATATTTAATAAAAAGTGGGATTTGATTAAAGAGCAAGGTTTTGATTTAACATTTAAAAGAATGTGGGAATTTTACCTGTCTTATTGTGAGGCTGGCTTTAAATCAAAAAATATAGATCTAATTCAATTTTCATTACAAAATAAATAACAATAGGAGAGACATGATAAACTTTAAGAAATTTAAATTAACGGTATTAATAATTGCTTTATTCTTTACGGCAAGTTGTATAAACAATAACTCTATGAAACCAACAGATTTTAAAAATACAGAACCGTCAATGACTATAGAGAAATACTTTGAAGGTCCTGTTAAAGCATGGGGTCTATTACAAGATCGAAGTGGCAAGGTTACTAGACAATTTAAAGCTGATATGTTTGGTAGTTTTGAGGGTGATATCTTAACTCTTAAAGAAGATTTCTATTGGACAGACGGTGAAAAACAAAACCGAATATGGAAAATCAAAAAAATTGATCAAAATTACTATGAAGGATCTGCACCTGATGTTGTAGGAACTGCTAAAGGGTTTCAATATGGATCTGCCTTTAAATTTGAATATGATTTAATGGTCCCTTTTAAAGGAAAGAATATTAAAGTTTCATTTGATGATTGGATTTTTAAACAAGACGAAGAGGTTGCTATCAATAGAGCCACATTAACAAAATTTGGATTTAAAGTGGGTGAGTTGACGGTATTCTTTAAGAAAAATTAGTAGTCAATTTTTTTCATACCTTTTTCAACTATCTTAAAATACCAGCTACTTGGAAGTATTCTTAGAGTTTTCATTATAAAGGTAAAAGCTTTTGGAAAATGGATTTCAAATCCTTTATTTTTGATTAAACCAATATAGATTTGTTCTGCAGCAAATTCTGGTGACTTTATCATGGGCATAGGAAAATCATTCTGGTCAGTCATTGGTGTTTTAATGAACCCAGGGCTTATCAGGGAAACACGCACGTTTACTCTTTTCATTTCAAAATATAAACTTTCTGCAAAACTTGTAAGTGCAGACTTTGATGCACAATAACCTCCAGCTGCAGGTAACCCTCTATAACCAGCAACTGAAGAAATTATAGATATTTGACCACCTTTTTTATTATTATAATATTCATAAATTGCGTTGATAGAATTCATTGTACCAAAGTAATTTACTTCCATAATTTTTCTTATTTTATCTAAGTTAAATTTTTTTTCAGATTTTGGATCATGTATCCCGGTACCAAACACACAAATTTCAATATTTTCAAATTTTTTTACAATATCATTGAAGACAGCTTTACATTGTTCTGTATTTGTAACATCTAAAGGAAATGAATGGATATTTTCATTCTCAGTATGCAACTCTTGTAATAAGTTTTCTCGTCTAGCTGAGGCAGCAACTGTCCATCCTTCTTTAGCAAATTTTAGAGCTAAAGACCTACCAATTCCACTACTAGCGCCAGTGATCCAAATTACTTTTTTATCATTCATTAAGTAATGTATAATATGATTATGTTAAAAAACAAATTTTTATCTTTTTTATTATTTGCAATAATAACTTACTCGGCATCTGTTATTGGCGGTATTGCAACTATTGGATTTAAAGAGCCTTGGTATTCATTATTGATAAAGCCATCATACAATCCACCAAGCTGGATCTTTGCACCTGTTTGGACAACACTATATTTAATGATGACTATTGCCATATGGTCTTTTTGGCATAGTAAAAAAAGAGACATAGATACGATTTATATTTATATCGTTCATTTAATTTTTAATACAACTTGGAGTATAGTATTTTTTGTTTTTCATAAAATTTTATTAGCATTACTAGTTTTAATTATTTTAATAGCTTTAATAGTTTTATTAATGCAAAGATTTAAGAAAATAACTTTAGTAAGTTATTATTTAATGATTCCTTATTTACTTTGGTGTTTTTACGCATTAATTCTTAACTTAAGTTTATTTATTTTAAATTAATTATGGACGATGTTGTAATAATTGGCGGTGGTATCATTGGAGTTGCGACAGCTTATTTTCTATCTAAAGAAGGTCGAAAAGTTAAAGTTATAGAAAAAGATCCATCATACAAAGAAGCCTCATTCCCTTTATCCCTGGGTGGCTTTAGGAGACAATTTTTTCAAAAAGAAAATATTTTGTTAGGTAAATTTGCAAGAGATTTTATTTTTCAAATACCAGAATTACTCAAAACTAAAAAAAATCCTAACCCTACAGCTAGTATGGTACCAAATGGTTACTTATTAATGTTTGGACCTGAGCATGCAGAGGAACAGTATAGAGCGTTAGAAAACCATAAAGAGTGTGGAGCTGGAACAAAAAATATAAAAGGTTCAGAATTATCCAAGGTTTTTTCTTACATTAACGATGAAGGTATAGAAACTGCCACTTATACAGATGATAAAAGTGAGGGTTGGATTGATCCTTTTATGTTTCACGGTGCTTTAAAAAGCAAGGCCACAGAACTTGGGGCTGAATTTATTAAGGGAGAAGTAAAAGAAATATCAGAAATTAATGCTAAGATAATTATTTCTGCTGCAGGTTGTTGGACTAAAAAAATATTAAATGATATTCCTGTTATTCCACAAAAACACACTGTTTTCAGAGTTAAGTGCCCAACGTATATATCTGAAATGCCTTTATCTGCTGATTTAACAACAGGTGTTTATTGGAGGCCAGAGGGTAAAGAATATTTAGCTGGTTCTCCAAAATCTACTTTTGATGCAACAAATCTTGAACCTGCTTGGGACGACTTTGAGGAGTTGGTATGGCCAGCTTTAGCAAAAAGAATTCCAATGTTTGAAGAACTTAAATTAACTGGTGCTTGGGCAGGATTTTATGATCATAACCAACTAGACAGTAATGCTATTGTGGGTAAGCATCCTAAATACGAAAATGTATATATGGCTTCGGGTTTCACAGGAAGAGGATTACAACAAGCACCTGGCATTGGTAGAGCTTTGACAGAACTTATAACAACAGGTTCTTATCAAACTATAGATGTAAGCGCTTTTAATGTTGAAAGAATATTTAGTAAAGAAGCTAGACCAGAACCTTACGTATTATAACGAGTTAAGTTCCACAAAAAGTTTGATATTTCTTATCGCTGTGTGGAGCAGGTGACATAAATTCTAAATCATTGCTATTAACTGTATAAGGATTTTTTAATATTTTTATTAACCTATTAAACAATGTTAAATCACCATTACTTGCTAATGTTAAAGCTTCTTCCACTTTATGATTACGAGGTATTACCATTGGATTAGAAGAATTCATTAATTCCATAGATTTATCATGTGAACTATTAAACATTGCTAATCTTTTCACCCATTTAATTTTCCATAAATTAAAATCTGCATTATCATAAACTTCAGAATTTTTAATTGTCTTATCCGTTAAAAAAATAAAGGTATTTGTATAATCTGCTTTATTTTTTTGCATCCAATTTAATAACTCCATAATCAAATTTTTATCTTCTTTATCTTCACCATATAATCCGAGTTTATCTCTCATCATATTTAACCATTTTGTTTCATAATTTTGTTCAAATTTATCTAAAGCATCTGTAGCTAATTTAATTGCTTCATCTTCATTTTTGCTAATTAGTGGAATAAGAGATTCAGCAAATCTTGTTAAATTCCATTTGGTAATTTTTGGTTGATTATCATAGGCGTATCTACCTAATTGATCTATTGAACTAAAAATTGTTTTAGGGTCATAAGTATCCATAAATGCACAGGGACCATAATCTATTGTTTCACCAGATATGGTCATATTGTCAGTATTCATAACTCCATGAATAAAACCGACACGCATCCAGTCAATTACAAGTTCAGTTTGTTTTTTGATTAAAACATTTAGTAAGTCTAATGCTTTATTTTTTGATGTTTTTATATTGGGGTAGTATTTTTCAATTGTGTAATTAATCAAAATTTCTAAATCACTAATATTTTGTTTTGCAGCAATGTATTGAAATGTTCCAACTCTTAGATGGCCTAATGCCACCCTTGTAAGAATTGCACCTTGTGAAATTTGTTCCCTAACCACATCTTCACCAGTTTTAACTACTGCTAAACTTCTAGTAGTAGGTATTTTTAAAGAATGCATTGCTTCACTTATTATATATTCTCTCAACATTGGGCCTAAAACAGCCCTACCATCACCACTTCGTGAGAATGGGGTTCTACCAGAGCCTTTGAATTGTATATCAAATCGCTCATTACTTTTGGTCAAGTGTTCACCGATTAAAACAGCTCTTCCATCACCAAGCATTGTAAAATGACCAAATTGATGACCAGCGTAGGCTTGCGCTATAGAGTTAGATCCTTCAGGTAACATATTTCCTGAAAAAATTTTTGATAAACCTTCATCATTAACATCTGAAAAATCTAGATCTAATTTATTTGCTAGATCTTTATTTAATATTAATATTTCTGGTGCATTTACAGCAATAGGGTTGATATCTTCTTTGAATGTTTTTGGTAATCTCGAATAACTATTATCAAAATGCCAACCAATTGTCATTTTATCGATTAGTTAACTTCTGCTTGATTTCTCTTTAGGTTCAACAACAGTTTTAAATTGATTGGATATTTTTTGAATTTCCACAGAAGAAACTTTGTATTCTGCACACATTGTTTCTTCGTCTTTTCCATGACCAGTTACCATGTTAACCATGTGCTCTGGAAAATGGAATGTTGTAAATACAATTCCTTCTTTAACTTTATCTGTTACCTCTACTTTTAAAGCTACTTCACCTCTGCCAGAATAAAGTCTACCAATATCACCAGTATTTAATTCTCTTTTTTTAGCATCATTAGGGTGAACTAGTAATAAATCTTCAGAAACTATATTAATATTTTTAGTACGTCTTGTCATAGTAGCTGCATTATAATGTTGAAGAACTCTACTAGTTGTTAAAATCAATGGATAATCTTTTTTATTCGTAGCTATCTCATTAGATTCTTTCCAATCAAAATTTTTAAGTTGTCCTTTTCCTAATTTGAATGTTTTTTCATGTAAGATTTGTGTATCTGTACCATCTTCTTGTACTGGCCACTGTAATCCCATTTTACCAAGTCTTTCTCTTGTTACACCTTTAAAGAAAGGAACCACATCAGCTATTTCTGCAAGAACTTGATCGGCATCATATTCAGGTTGATCAAAGCCTAATTTTTGCATCATGTCTGTTACAATTGTTCCATCTGTTTTAGTACCAGGCAAAGGAGGTACGGCTCGATTTACTCTTTGAATTCTTCTTTCTGTATTAGTAAAAGTTCCATTTTTTTCTAAGAAAGTTGTTCCAGGTAATACTACTGTTGCAAGTTTTGCTGTCTCACTCATAAAAATTTCTTGTACAACTAAAAGCTCAAGTGAATTCATAGCATCTACAACATGTGCACTGTTAGGATCTGTTTGAACTATATCTTCTCCAATGATCCAGACAGCTTTAACATCTTTATTAATTGCCCCATCAAACATTTCAGGAATTTTTAATCCTGCTTTTGTTGGGTGTACTACTCCATATTTTTCAGTGTAGAAATTTTGAACTTTTTCATCAGCCACTTCAAAGTAACCAGCTCCTTGATGAGGTTGACAACCCATATCAGCTGCACCTTGGACATTATTTTGTCCTCTTAATGGATTAACACCAACACCTCTTCTACCAATATTTCCTGTAATCATTGCAAGATCAGCAATTAACATTACTGTTTTAGATCCTTGCTCCTGTTCTGTAACTCCTAAACCATGGAATTCCATAGAGTTTTTTGCGGTTGCATAAGCAATTGCAGCTTCTTTAACTAGCTGCTTATCAACACCAGCAACTTTCGCTAGATGATCCATATCTTGTCTCTCAATTTCTTTAATGAAATTTGCAAAACCTTCAGTTCTATCTCTGACAAAGTCTTTGTCATAAAGGTTTGCTTTCAATATATAATGCAACATCATATTTAATATGGCTACATTTGTTCCTGGTCTAAGTTTAATATGATAATCAGCAAGTTTAGCAAGCTCAGTAGTAATTGGATCTAATACAATTAATTTTTTACCTTTCATTACTTGTTGCTTAATTTTAGCGCCTGTAACTGGGTGAGCATTTGTTGGATTTGCTCCAATAACCATAAATAAATCTGCATGGTAAATATCTTCTGTAGAATTTGTAGCTGCTCCAGTTCCAAATGTTTGTTGCATTCCCCACGCAGTAGGTGAGTGACAAATTCTTGCACAGCAATCAATATTATTAGTTCCTATTGCTGCCCTAATCATTTTTTGAAAAACATAATTTTCTTCATTAGTACATCTTGCTGAAGAAATACCAGCAACTGCATCTGGTCCATTAGCTTTGGTAATTCTATTTAATTCTTTTTTAATAAAATCATACGCCTCATCCCATGACGCTTCTTCAAATTTTCCATTCCTTTTAATTAAAGGAGTTTTTAATCTGTCAGGATGATCATAAAATCCAAAAGCATATCTTCCTTTAATACAAGTGTGACCTGCGTTAACTTCAGATTCTTTAGGAGTAGAAATTGCAACAACTTTATTATCTTTAATTGAAGCTTCTAGATTACAACCAACTCCACAATAAGAACAAGTCGTTCTTACTTTTTCATCAACAGCAACTGATTTAGATTGATATACATCTGAGATGGCATCTGTTGGGCAAGTGTGTGCGCAAGCTCCACAAGATACACAAGACGAGTCCCCAAATAATGCATCATTATCTGTTGTAATCTTAGACTCAAATCCTCTTCCACTCATTGTTAAAACAAATGAACCTTGAATTTCATCACAAGCTCTGACACATCTTCCACAATTAATGCAGTTATCTAAATTCATTCTCATGTAATCATGAGAGGTGTCTCTTGGAATACCTTTATGTTGTTTTGGTACATTATATCTATGATCTGATATACCTAAATCATTAGCAACATCTTGAAGTTCACAGTTATTATTAACCTCACAAGTTCCACATTCCATTGGATGGTCGGTTAAAACTAGTTCAACAATATTTTTTCTTAAAGCCGTTAAATTTTCATTATTTGTAAAAATATGTTGGTTTTCACCAACTGGTGTATGACATGAGGCTACAACTTTAGTTGGACCATCTTTAACTAAAGCAACCTCAACCGAACAAACTCTACAAGCTCCATAAGGTGCTAAGTTTGGATCATTACATAAAGCAGGAACCTTTTTTTCACCAAGATAACTTTCTACAAATTTTAAAACAGAAGTATGGTTAGGACCAATTTCATATGGCTTACCATCTATATATGCAATTTTTCTTTTTTCTGAGCTCATTAATTATCTTTGACCATATCATCCTTCATTTCATCACCAAAATATTTTAGTATGTTCATGATAGGTGTAGGTATTGCACCACATAAAGCACATAAACAGCCTTTTTTCATTGTTACTAGCAGTTCATTTAATAACTTTAATGGAATTTTAGCAGTTTTATTCTTTGCTTGATCAAACATTTCCTTACCACGGTAAGATCCAAGTCTACCTGGGAAGCATTTTCCACATGATTCTTCAGCTGTGAATTCAAATAAATGATGAATATAATCAACCATTGGAAAATCTTTTGGAATACTTACTATACTTGCGTGTCCCAACATGAAACCAGCAGCAGTAAATTCCTGAAAATCTAGATTTAATTTTTCTACTTCAGAAATTGGAATAACTCCGCCTAATGGGCCACCAATTTGTAGTGCTTTAATAGGTTCTTTAAAACCTCCACCAATATCGTTCAAAACTTTTTTCATTGGAGTTCCCATTTCGACTTCGTAAACACCAGGATTATTAAAAAAACTATCAAAACAAACTAATTTTGTACCTGCTGACTTTTTATTACCAATTGCAGCAAATTTTTCTGCTCCATTAATGAGTGTACCAGTAGCAGCAGCTAAAGTTTCAACATTGTTAACAACAGTTGGTTTTTTATAAAGTCCTTCAGTAACAGGGAAGGGAGGTCTGACATCAACTTCTGCTCTTCTTCCTTCAATTGATGCAATTAAAGCAGTTTCTTCTCCACATATGTACGCTCCTTGTCCTATACAAATATTTAGATCAAAAGAAAAATTTGTTCCAAGAATATTTTCACCTAATAATCCTTCTTTTTTTAAAGAATTAATACATCCATTTATAGCTTCAATAGATTTTGGATATTCACCTCTAATATATAAAACACCCTCGTCACTTCCAATAACATAACCACAGATGATCATTCCAAATAATACTTTTAGTGGCTGATCTTCTAATAAGTATCTATCAGAAAATGCACCAGAGTCTCCTTCGTCAGCATTGCAGATAACGTATTTTTTTTCAGATTCTGCTTTTCTACAAAAGTCCCATTTCATTCCAGCTGGAAAACCAGCACCACCTCTGCCTGTTAAATTTGAATCTAGTAATGATTTTATAATTTCTTGTTTATCTGTATTGATAAACTTATTTAAAATATCTTTAAACTGATCTAAATTTGAAAGCTTATCATCCATTAAAAAACTAGTTGAAGAAAAACTTTTAGAGAAAAATTTTTCCTGTTCAATTTTTTCTCCTTTAATTATTTCATCAATTTTATCTATGTCATTCCCAGCATAGTTTTCACCATCATAATGAAACGCTTTATTTTCATAACAGTGACCAAGACAAAACATTTCTCCAACCTTGTTATCACCTAATTTTTCTTTTAATTTTTTCTTTAAAGACTCTTGTGTTCCAGAACACATACAAGCACTTCCATTACAGACAAAAGCTTTTTTTGCTCTATGAGATGGTCTTAAAAATTCATAAAAACTCTCTGCACCATGAATAGTGGATACGCCCATGTGGTATTCATTGGCTATTTCTTTAATACCTGTGGAATCTTTAGAGTTTAATGATCTTTCAGAAATCTTTTCAAAAAGATTTTTTTTCAGACCAATTCTACCAGATAGATTACTTATATTTTTTGACAATTTACAATTTACCCCTGTTAATGATTAAATATTTATTACAATTATTCTAAAAATTCTAGAAGTTTAAAACGAATTTAATAATATTTAATATTATTAAATAATATATATAAAAAAAATACTGACCTCAAATATCTATTTAATTCTTTCACTGCTACTGTAAATATTGAAGCTATCACCTTTGACAAAACCAACTAATGTCATATCAAATCTATTTGCTAAATCTATAGCAAGACTTGTTGGCGCACCCACTCCTATAAGTACACCTATGTTTGCCATTAGAGCCTTTTGAACGAGGTCAAAATTAAGTCTCCCAGAGCAAGTCAAAAATTGAGTATTTGTATTAAGTAATTTTTGATCAAGAGCATGACCTATCAATTTATCTAAAGCATTATGTCTTCCAACATCTTCCTTGATGGCTACAATATCACCCTTAGCCGTAAATAACCCACTTGCATGAATCCCTCCAGTTTTAGAAAATTCTGACTGATTTTGCCGGAGTTTATCTGGTGATGACATAATAGTTTCTTTTGTAATTTTTGGAATAGATTTTAAGATTTTATCTTTTTTAATAATTTCCAAGGAATCTAAGGAAGTTTTTCCACAAACACCACAGGAAGAGTTTGTTAAAAAATTTCTTTTTATCTTATCAATATCAATATTTTCAGAATTATTAATTGTTACAGTAATTTTATTTTTAATACCATATTGATCAGTAGGTCTTCCACTGTGTTCAATTTTTTCTATATATTCAATTTTTTCAACTACCTTTTCATTAAAAAGAAATCCTCTTACTAAATCCTCATCATCACCAGGTGTTCTCATCGTAATAGAGATGGTATTTTCAATCCAATTTTCTTTATCTTTATATCTAAGAATCATTTCCAGTGGTTCTTCAATGGATATTTGATCATTAACCTCTTTTGAATTATTAGATCTAAATTTTATGACTTTATAATTAGAATTCATTTAGCCAGTATATTTAAACTGGCTAAATTTGAAACAGTGAAAAGATTAGCTTTTCCAACTACTTGGGTAGTTTTTCTTTAAAATGAAACGATTTAGAATAACTGCGTAAACAATTATTATTATAGAACCAAAAATAATTGGGTTTAGTAAAAAATCATATGAAACTGCACCAAGTATTATAACAATAGGATTTCCACCTGCAGGTGGATGAGTTACACCAAGCAGTATCATCACAAAAATACCAAGACCTACAGCAATAGCTATTTGTAAAAATTGATCAATAGGTAGAAATTTTAAAATTAATACACCAACTATAGATGTTATTAAATGTCCAAAAAAAACATTTTTGGGTTGGGCAAAAGGACTTTCTGGATATCCAAAAAGTAAAACCATCGAAGATCCAAATGATCCAGCTAAAAACAACCCATAGGGAGTTTCAAAACTTAGGAATGAAAGGGTACCAATTGTGATTATTGAAAATATTAAAGCATATAGAGCTCTGTTAAAGTTTTCTTTTATTGTATTTATCATATTCTTTTATTTTTGTTATTAGTGTTATTTTAAAGTTTTAGGGCTTTTGAAAGAGTTTTAAAAGGAAGCAATAAACATTCTTTTCTAGAAATATTTTTTGAATTCATTATTTTTTTAAAATCTTTTAAATCTTTTATATTAATTTTTTTTAATTGATCAAAATTTTCATCAAAGAAAAGCTCAGCTTTTGAAACAAAATCTGAAATTTTTTCTATTGGTACTTGCATAACCCATCTTGAAAGCAAACTAACTGAGGCTTGACAGTACACGCATGATCTACATTGATACCCCATGTCTTGAACAATATTGTCTTTAACCATTAAGCTAATTTCCATCTCATCACCGCATAAAGGGTTTTTATTCCTTGATTGATGTGTATGCTTTTTAAGCACTTTGTGGTTTTCGGTATTAGATGCAATTTCTAAAATTTCTAAGTCCATTATAATTCTTTAATTAAGAGATTAATGTTTTATATTTTGATTTATGAAAGATAACAATATTTTAGCTGTTGTGCTAGCTGGTGGAAAGTCAAAGAGATTTGGTGAAGATAAAAACCAGACAAAACTTGGCGATAAAACATTGTTAGAACACGTTTTATTAAAAATTAGCAATAGATATGAGGAGATACTTATTGTCTCAAGCCACAGTATAGATACAAAAAAAATAAAAAATGTAACAATAATCCCTGATTGTTTTGATGACTTTGGACCATTAGCAGGAGTTCTGAGTGCAATGAAATGGGTTGAAGAAAATCAAAAATTATATCAGTGGATTGCAACATTTCCATCAGACACACCTTTTTTTGAAACATCAATTATTGATGAATACCAAAAAAGAATTAAACTAAAAGATAGCCTGTTGTATTTTGTTAAGTCAAACAACAAAAGGCACAATATTTTTGGCCTATGGTCAATTGAATTATTAAAACCACTTGAAAATGATTTGATTAATAATAATTTTAGAAAAGTAGAGGATTGGGCAAATAAAATAGGGGTAAAAACAATTGATATTGAGCCTAAAAAATTTGATCCTTTTTTTAATATAAATACTAAAGAAGATTTAGAAGAAGCAAAAAAAATACTAAAAAAAAATTAAAATGATTACTTATAAAGAAGCTAAGAAAATTTTAATAAAATCAAAGATAAAAATTAAAGATGAAATTATTAACTCATCAAAGTCATTAAATAGGATTAATGTATCAGATATCTATTCAGCAGTAAATTATCCAGCTGGAACTAATGCTGCTTTTGATGGTTTTGCAATTAAATCAAAAGATACAAGTAAGTTAAATAAAAATAATTCACAAAACTTTAAAATTTTAAAGACTATATCTGCGGGAGATAATCCGTCTTTAAAAAAGATAAATAAGTTTGAAGCTGTTGAAGTCATGACAGGTGCACTTATACCTAAAAATTTTGATACTATAATTCCAATCGAAAAAATTATTTTTAATAAAAATAGAAAATTTATCTTAATTAATAAAAAAATAAAAAATAACCAACACATCAGATATGCTGGATCAGATTATAAAAAAAGAGACTTGATAATTAAAAAAGGGACCATAATTCAACCATCTCATGTGTTAGCCTTTAAAACATTGGGCATAGTAAACATTAAAGTTAAAAAGAAGACCAACATTTTATTTTTTTCAACAGGAAATGAAATTTCTAATAGTAAAAATATTGCTAATTGGAAAGTTAGAAACTCAAATAGTCATTACATAAGATCCTTATCTAATAATTTTTTATTTAACTTTATAGATGGTGGAATTTTAAGAGATAAGGATGCTAAACTTTTTCAAAAAAAAATAGAAAAAAGTTTTAAATCTAAAATAGATATTATCATTACATCAGGTGCTGTATCTGCAGGTAAACATGATTTTGTTCCCCACATAATCAAAAAATTTAGTTTGTCTAATTTTTTTAAAGGTGTTTCAATTAGACCTGGTAAACCAGTAATGTTTGCAAAATTCTATAAAACAGAAAAAGCTATTTTTGGGCTACCTGGTAATCCTATTTCTTCATCTGCTTGCTTTAGATTTTTTGTTTATCCTTATCTACTTAACATTCTTGGAGTTAAGGTTGAAAAACCATTTAAAGCTAAATTAAAAAATAATTATTCAAAGAGTAAAAAGATTATTAGATTTTTAAAAGCTAAGTTAACTTCAACTAATGATGGAAAAATAGAGTTAGAGGTTTTAAAAGGTCAAGAATCTTTCAGAATTAAATCATTTGTAGAGTCAAATGTGTGGGGTCTATTCAAAGAAGGGCAATCTATATTCAAAAAAGGCGATTTAATTGATTGTTACTCTCCAATAGGGTCAAATATTAATATCTTTAAATAGATCTCATTTTTATTGTAGTACAAAATAATTACTATTAAATATCCATCAATGCTTGAGTTAAAAAATGAAAAAATTGCAATCCCAGTAGTTTTATTAGCAGGTCTTATATGGTCCTTCGGCCCTTTGGTCGTTAGGTATATGAATGACCCAAATTTAGTTCCGTGGCAATATATTTTTGCACGTGGCCTTACAATCTTTTTGATTTTAAATCTTTACCTTTTCTTTGAGGAAGGAAAAGATTTTTATAAAAATTATTTAAAAATTGGAATTTCGGGTATCATTGGTGGGACTGGTCTTGGTATTGCAATGATAACTTTCATTTACTCCATTACAAATACCAGTGCTGCTGTTACTTTGCTTTGCTTAGCTGCCATGCCTTTTTTTACAGCTTTACTAGGTTTTTTATTTTTAAAAGAAAAAATTTCATTAAATGTTTGGGTAGCTATATTTATTGCAACGGTTGGAATAATAATAATAGCCTTGGGTAATACAGAAAAAAACTCTTTATTAGGACTAATATTTGGAATGACTTCTTCAATTGGTTTTTCTGTTTTTTCAGTAACCTTGAGATGGAATAAAGAAACACCAAAATTTACGACTGTAGCATTTGCAGGTTTATTCTGCTTTGTAGTTGCTGCAATAGTCATTTTAACTAATGATATGGTTTTTCTATCTACAAGTTATAATGGAGCATTATTTTCTGTACATGGAACGTTAGTTTGTATGGGTTTAATTTTATATTCTATAGGATCAAAAGCTATACCAGCGGCAGAATTGACTTTGCTGTCATTAACTGAAGTTATAGGCGGCATATTTTGGGTATGGATTCCTATTTTAGGAATTAATGAAATACCTTCGACTAATACGATAATAGGAGGCTTCTTCCTTTTTATGTCTATCATTTATTATAGCCTTACAATTAAAACTAATAGACGGTTTATTGCTCTTAATTAATTAAGATGGAAAGACCAGATTTTTTTAATTTAAAAAACGGTGAGAAGGCTAAATTACCTTTCACAGATCAAGAATATCAAAGAAGGTTAACTAATTTAAGAACCACAATGAGTAAAAATAATCTTGATATGATTATTTTAACTTCAATGCACAACATTGCTTACTATACAGGATTTATTTATTGTTCTTTTGGTAGACCTTATGGTTGTGTTGTAACGGCTAATAAAATTTCAACAATTTCTGCAAACATAGATGCAAGCCAACCGTGGCGGAGATCTCACAGCGATAATGTAATTTACACTGATTGGAAAAGAGATAATTATTTAAAAGCAATAGTTGCAATTATTGGAAGAGAGGAACCTCCCAAGAATATTGGTATTGAAAATGATCATGTAACTCTAGATGTTAAAGAAAAGCTTACGTCTATTTTTACTTTTTCAGTTTTTAGTGACGTATCAAAAGATTTGATGCAGCTTAGAATGATCAAATCTGCTGAGGAAATAGAAATTATTAAAAATGGTGCAAGAATTGCCGATCTTGGTGGTGAAGAGATTGTAAAGAATATTAAAATTGGAGAAAGTGAACTTGAAATTGCAATAGCAGGTAGAGATAGAATGGAGCGTGAAATTGCAAAAACTTATCCTGATGCTGAATATATGGATACCTGGGTTTGGTTTCAGTCAGGATTAAATACGGATGGTGCACATAACCCAAAAACGAATAGAAAGTTAAAACCAGGAGATATTCTTTCTTTAAATACCTTTCCTATGATTTCAGGATACTACACAGCTCTAGAGAGAACTCTTTTTGTAGATGAAATTGATGACGCTTCTTTAAAAGCGTGGGATGCAAATGTTAAGGTTCATAAAAGAGGACTAGAGTTAATTAAACCAGGTGTAAAATGTTCTGCTATCTGCCATGAGTTGAATGAGCTATTTGCTGAGCTTGGTTATCTTCATTACCGAACATTTGGTTATGGTCATTCATTTGGTGTCTTATCTCATTTCTATGGAAGAGAAGCTGGATTAGAATTACGAGAAGACATAGATACTGTCTTAGAAGAGAATATGGTTGTTTCTATGGAGCCTATGATCATGATACCTGATGGAAAGCCAGGAGCTGGAGGTTATAGAGAGCATGACATCCTAGTTATAGGGAAAGATAATGCTGAAAACATTACTAAGTTTCCTTTTGGTCCAGAACATAATATTATTAAATCATAAAATATGAGTGAAAAAAAAACTATAGTTAATAGCTGGAATGAGTGGGATCCTTTAAAACATGTAATTGTTGGTAAGGCTGATGGTACTTGTATTCCAGCACCAGAGCCAGCTTTGGATGCCAAGGTTCCAGAAGATTCTGATATGCGTGGTCAGTTTGGACCAAGAACAAAAGATACAGTTGATAAGGCAAATCAGTTGTTAGACGATTTTTCAAACATGTTAATTAAAAGAGGCATTAAAGTAGATAGACCAGATCCAATAGATTTTAATAAAAAATCATCAACTCCAGATTGGGAAGCAGACACAATGTTTGGCTGTATGCCACCGAGAGATGTTTTATTAACTGTTGGAAGTGAAATTTTAGAAGCAACGATGAGTTATAGATGTAGATGGTTCGAATATCTATGTTACAGATCTTTATTAAAAAAATATTATGATGAAGATCCTAATATGAGACATGAAGCTGCTCCTAAACCAAGATTAACTGATGCAGATTATAGAAAAGATTATTTATCAGATAAAATTGGAATTCAAAAAAGATTAGAATGGACTGAAGATAAGTTTTTTGTAACAACAGAAGAGGAACCTTTATTTGATGCTGCGGATGTTTTAAGGTTTGGTAAAGATTTAGTAGTTCAGCATGGTTTTACAACTAATCTTAAAGGGATTGATTGGCTTAAAAGACATTACAAAGATCATAGAGTTCATGCTGTTAATTTTCCAGGTGACCCATACCCAATTCATATCGATGCAACATTTACACCTATTAAAGAGGGTTTAATTATTAATAATCCACAAAGAAGACTACCAAAAGAACAAAGAAAATTATTTGAAAATAATGGATGGGAAATTATTGATAGCGCACAACCAGCACATAATGAGCCACCGCCATTATGTTATTCTTCAACTTGGCTTTCAATGAATGTTTTAGTATTGGATCCAAAAACAGTTTGTGTTGAAAAAAGTGAAGTATATCAAGCAGAACAATTAGATAAATTAGGAATGGAAGTAATACCAGTTGAAATGAGAGACGCTTATGCATTTGGCGGAGGACTACACTGCTGTACAGCTGATGTTTATAGAGAAGGAGAGTTAAAAGATTACTTTCCAAAACAATAATATTTATGACATCTAAAATTAAAACAAAAAGAGAGCGAGTTAAATTTGCTTCTGATAATGTGGCAGGTGCATGTCCTGAAGTTTTAGATGCAATTATCAAAGCTAATGAAGGAGACAGTACTCCATATGGTAATGATGAGTGGTCAACGAACTTACAAAATAAGTTTTCTGAAATTTTTGAAAAAGATGTGATTGTTTATCCAACTGCATCAGGTACAGCTGCTAATGCTTTAGCTTTATCAGCAATGACACCAGTTTTTGGAAGTATTTATTGTCACAAACATTCACATATCAATACAGATGAATGTGGAGCCCCTGAATTTTATACGGGAGGTGCAAAACTTGTACCTTTAAATGGAATTAATGGAAAATTTACACCAGAAGAGTTATCTGAAAATATTGGAGGAACTGGTATCGTACACCACACACAACCTTCTGTAGTGAGTATTACTCAATTATGTGAAACAGGCGAAGTTTATCAGTTAGATGAAATTGCGGCCATATCTGTAACTGCTCATAAACATAATTTAAAAATGCATATGGATGGGGCAAGGTTCGCTAATGCTTTAGTGGCACTTGATGCAACTCCTGCTGAAATGACATGGAAGTCAGGAATAGATGTTCTGTCTTTTGGTGCAACTAAAAATGGATGTATCGCAGCAGAAGCAATTATATTTTTTAAACCAGAATTAGTAGGCAATCTTCCCTTCTTAATGAAAAGATCAGGACATTTACTTTCAAAAATGAGATTTGTTTCAGCTCAACTTGAAGCTTATATTTCAAATGATATTTGGCTAAGAAATGCAAAACATGCAAATTTAATGGGAAAAAAATTAAGTGAAGGATTAGATGCTAATCAGAACATTGAATTAGCCTATCCAACAGAAGCAAATGAAGTATTTGCAAAATTTCCAAAACCTATTATTGAGCATCTTAATTCAGAAGGTTATAAAATGAATCAAGAAGAGCTTAATGGAAAAGCAGTAAGACTTGTTGCTGCTTGGAATACTAAAGAAAGTGATGTTGATCAACTTTTAGAAACGATTTCTCAAACAAACTAGAGACATTTTCGAGTATTGAATAAACTTCCTTCCATCACCTAGACACCTGATTTTAGTTTTGGTAGGGTTGGTTCATGAGTGATATTTTTCCAAAAGGATCGGCATGGATGAATGAGGAATTCATTCAACTTTCTGAAGCAAAAATTCCTATTTTAGATTGGGGTTTTTTAAGATCTGATGCAACATATGACGTTGTCCATGTTTGGAAGGGTAGATTTTTTCAATTAGATAAACATATTGATCGTTTCTTTAAATCAACAGAAAAACTCAGAATGCCATGTAGATTTAGTCATGAAAAAATAAAAAGAATATTAGCAGGCTGTGTTAAAAAAGCTGATCTTGAAGACTCTTATGTTGAAATGATACAAACAAGAGGAATGTCTCCAAATTTTGTTAGAGATCCTCGTAAAGCGACACCACGCTTCATGGCTTTTGCAGTACCATTCGGCTGGATACTTAGGCCGGAAGATTTTGAAAAAGGATTAGATGTATATTTGACTGATATAACAAGAATTCCTCCAAGTTCAATTGACCCAACTATTAAAAATTATCATTGGATGGATTTAGTTACGGGCATGCTTGATGCGTACGAAAGAGGACATCATACTGCTTTATTGGTAGATGAGGATAACAATATATCTGAAGGCCCAGGCTTTAATATTTTTTCTGTTGATGAAAAGGGAATTAATACACCAGACCATGGAGTATTAGAAGGTATCACAAGACAAACGGTTTTTGATTTAGCAAAAGAACTAAATATTAATGTTAATAAAAAATCTATAACTATTGAAATGTTAAAATCATCTGAAGAATTATTTGCAACTTCAACAGCAGGAGGTGTAATGCCAATTACAAAAGTAAGTGGGGAAAATATTAAACAAGGAAAAGTAGGGGATGTTACAAGAAAAATTCATAAACTTTATTGGGATAAGCATTTAGATCCTGTGTGGAGTACATCTATAAATGATATATTGTTATAAAAAATGAAAAAACTTTTAGAGATCATCGTTCTGGGTTTGTTGTTAATCCCAACATTGGCTTTGTCTGGAACATTTAAAGATGAAGAGGGAAAATTTGGTTTAAAAACCAAGAAGAGTGGATTTAAGTTTCATAAAAACTTTATGGATCATAATGATTACAACTTTCAATACATTAAAGATAAAACAAAAGCACGTGCTGGAAAATATTACCAACGATTTGAACTTAGAGATGGTGATTGCTTTAGAGATGATTTTTGGAGTGATTGTGACACTGACCGAGAAAGAGTTGAGTTTTCAACAGAACCAAGACAGGCTCCAAAAGGAAAACAATGTTATGGATTTAGTTTAATGTTATCTAAAGATTTTTTCGATGTAGCTCCAGCCAAAACTACTTTAGGCCAAGTTCATCAAATTGGTGGTCCAACAGGTACAGCATCAGGCGGCCTAGCCTCTTTTCCACCCTTGATTCAAATTGATGCGCATAAAGGATATTTATTTTTTAATTGGCACGAACTTAGTGGTTCAGCAACAGATGTTATTGATAAATCAGTATTTACTACATTAAAGCCACTAAGAAAAATGAAAGAAGTTTGGACAGATATTTCTTTTTGTTTAGATTTTAAAAATAAAAGAATAGATGCATGGGTAGATGGTATTAAAAAAGTGGAAATATTAAAATCTCCAATTTTTTTTAAACCAGAAGGAATATATTTTAAGCATGGTATATATCGTAATTTAATTAGTAAGTATAAAGAACTCAAAAATCGCAAAATGCGAACTCAAGTTGTTTTTTATGATGAAGTTAGAAGAGGTAAATCAATTAAAAAAGTAGACAGAAATATCAATCCAAAACTTAAGCCTGTTGATTGATTGATTTAAAATGAAGAAACTTTTAGGGATCATGGTTTTGGGTTTATTGTTAATAACTTCATCTCAGGCGGATGATAATGTTGAAATTTATTTGTTAAATCAATTAGATGACCCAAGAGGTTTTTGTATTGATATAAAAGGTCATAAATTAAAAGCACAAATTAATAAAGGACTTCAGGCACACACTTGTTATTCTTACCAAGGAGAAATCTCTCCAGATCAAGGTTTTAATTCTCTTAAACTAACTAAGAACCAATTTATCTTACCATCCTTTAACGTTTGTATGGAAGCCTCATCACTTGAAGTATCAACAAATTTAAAATTAGAAAAATGTGATCATAACAAACTTCAAAATTTTGAATGGTCTAATAAAAATGAGATCCGCTTGATTGGTAATAGAAAATTATGTCTTACTGTTGATCAAGGGCAATCCAAGAAAGGTGGTGGTGGAACTCCAGTTCATCTAATGAGAAATTTATCATTGGAACTTTGTAATAAATCACTAAATTCTTATCAAGCTTGGAGTGTTAGAAAATAAATGAAAAAACTTTTAGGGATTGTGGTTCTGGGTTATAGGATTATCTGGGAGAGACTGATAACAAACTGATAACATTTCCGAGTTAGAACAAAATGTTCTCTTGCTTAACTTGGGTTCTCTTTCAAAAAGTTAATGTAATCAACAACTTCTTGAAACTTATCATCAGGAATATCCTTATATGAGTTACCAAACTTCTCTTTGACGCATAGAGCAACATGAGCGTAGGGATTTCTACCCTTGGGGTGATTTGGGTGGCTTGGTAATTGACCCAGTAAATAATCGCCAGCTTCCTGTATCATTTTCCAGAGTTTACTTGCGTTTTCTTTGTTCATTGTTCATTAAACTAAATTTAATCTCTAAAGTTTACAAATTCTATTGGGAGACCAATATCAATAGCACTTATTGCTGACATTGCTTCTTGAAGATCATCTCTTTTTTTCCCTTCAGCTCTTAATTCTTCTCCTTGAATTTTGATCTGGATCTTAAGTTTTAGTTTTTTTATATCAGCAATAATTTTTTTAGCATTATCTTGACTAATACCTTCTTCTAATTCACTAACTTGTCTAATAGTTGTACCTGCAGCACTTTCTGAATTTTTAATAGCTATTACTCTTGGATCTACTTTTCTTCTTATAAGATGAATTTGTAGTAATTCATTTACTTGTTTTAATTTTAATTCATCTGGTGCTAATGTGGTAATAATCTTATCTTTTCTTTCAATTGAAATTTTAAGTCCTTTAAAATCATAGCGGTTTCCAATTTCTCTTAAACAATTAGCAAGAGCATTATCAAATTCTGGATAATTTATTTTACTTATTACATCAAATGAAGGCATAATTTTTAATATTCTATATAATAATGTATTTTTTAATTAGAACAATCTTTATTAGCAGTATCATTACTTTAAAAAAAATTACTAGGATTGACCAATTGATTTACTTTGTAAGAAGCAATAAGTTATGATTAATGGAAAACTTAGTTAAAAAGTTAGAAGAGCAGATTACTTTTCTACAGCAAGAAATGTCTCAAATGAGTAATGAGCTTTATTCTCAACAAAAAGAAATAATGAATTTAAAAAAAGAAATTTCAAATTTTAATAAGAGAATTGAAGAACTAGACGGTGGAATTGAGTCTAGCATTAATAAAGAAGACAAAAAACCACCTCATTACTAATAATTTTTATATGAATAAATTTACTAAAGAAATAATTAATAGTGTACCAGTTATAGCTTTTTGTGGACTTATTACCTCTATATTTCTAGGCTTTACAATAGAATTTTTAGAGTGGACATTTAGATTTCTTGATTGGGATGTTAATTTTGGTAGCCTTTACTTATCACTCAATATTTTTCAAAAATTATTAGTTTTATGGTTTTTAGGAATTCCTTTATATTTTATATATAAAAAAATACGTCGCACTTAATCTTTATTTTATATTTAATTATGACAGAAAAATTTGATGTTATTGTAGTAGGTGCAGGTGCTGCTGGTATGATGTGTGCTATAGAAGCTGGTAAACGTGGAAGAAAAGTACTTTTAGTTGATCATGCAAAAAAGATAGGAGAAAAAATAAGAATATCAGGTGGTGGAAGATGTAATTTTACAAACATACATACTCACCCCAGTAAGTTTATATCAAACAATCCAAAATTTGTAATATCAGCTTTAAAACAATACACGCAAAATGACTTCATAGTTTTAATAAAGAAACATAATATTAAATTTCATGAAAAAAAATTAGGACAACTTTTTTGTGATGAAAGTGCTCAACAAATTATAGATATGTTACTTTTAGAGTGTGAGATGGCAAATGTAGTTTTAAAAAAAGACACAACTATTGATGATATAGACAAACAAGATGATAAATATTTTATAGTAGTTGGAGGTGATAAACATTTCTGTGAATCTTTAATTATTGCAACAGGTGGTTTATCTATTCCAAAAATTGGAGCAAGTAAATTTGGTTATGATATTGCTCAAAAATTTAATTTAAAAGTTATAGAAACATTGCCTGCATTAGTTCCGTTAACTTTTAGTGAAAAAATATTAGCAATATGCAAAGAACTTACAGGATTATCTGTTGAAGCAGTTGTTTCATTTAAAAAGACTTTTTTTGAGGAAGGAATGCTGTTTACCCATAGAGGTTTGAGTGGACCCTCTATATTACAAATCTCTTCTTATTGGAAAATGGGAGATGATATTAAAGTTAACTTATCACCAAAAATAGATGTAGATAAATTTTTAAATGATAGAAAAACTTCTAATCCTAAACATGATATAAATAATATAGTTTCAGAAATCCTTCCTAAACGATTAGCTTATATAATCTGCAATGAAAATAAAGTTAATGGAAATATATGTGAATTATCTAACAAAGTATTAACCAGTTTGAGCAATTCTATAAATGCTTGGGCGATAAACCCAACTGGAACTGAAGGTTATAGAACTGCAGAAGTTACTTTGGGCGGTATTGATACTGAAGAAATTTCCTCTAAAACAATGATGTCCAATAAACACTCTGGATTATTTTTTATTGGAGAAGTTGTAGATGTTACTGGTCATTTAGGTGGTTATAATTTTCAATGGGCTTGGTCTTCTGGGTATGTGGCAGGCCAATATGCTTAAAGATTTGTATCTGGTTGAACCTCTTCAAGTTTTTTTGGTTCTTCAATAGGTTCCGTTGTTGGGTTTAATTCAATTCCAGCTGGTGTAATAGATGAAGGCATAGCAACGAACTGAGAGTCTGGGTTTTCAACTGTTTCTCTAACTCTCATTCTATAGACACCAAACACACCTATTAAAGCATGAAAGAAAAGTAAAAATACAAAAAAACCATTAGAGCCAACAATATTCATAAATATTGAACAAAGGAATGGACCACTCATAGCGCCCAAACCAAATGTAAATTGTATACCAGCTCCAGCTGCTACGAATTTTTCTTTTGGTATATAATCATTAGTGTGCGCACAAATCAAAGAGAACATTGGTAAGCTACAAATTGAAAATAAAATTAAAAAAATAAAAAACCATACTTTACTTGTGGCAAGCTCACCAGGTAAGTACATTTGACCTGATGATAGAATAGCAAGTAATGCAAAGATAGAAGCACCAAAAGTTGAGATGACTATTACTTTTCTCCTATCATATTTATCAGAAAGTTTTCCAATAGGATATTGAGAGATTGCACCAGAAATTGCTAAAAGAAAAGTTACAAGTGATATTTGAAAAATAGTAAAATTCATCGATGCTGCATATACCGCTAACAATGTAAATAGTGCTGACTGGATTGTTCCATAAAAAAGAGCACTTACCATTCCAAATGGTGAAGTTTCATAAAGTTCTTTTAAAGGCATACTTTTAATTTTTTTAAATGTAGGAGGTTTTTTTTTAGTTAAGAGAATAGGTATAAGGGCAACAGACGTAATAATTGAAACCAGTATGAAGGGTTGATAATTTTCTGGTCTACTAAAGTTCAATAGAAACATTCCTACACCCATTGATCCATATAAAATAACCATATAAATTGATAAAACACTTCCCCTATTTTTATTGCTTGACCTGTCATTTAACCAACTTTCAGCAACAGTATAAATACAAACCATACTTATTCCGGTTAAAACTCTTAAAAAAAACCAAATATAAGGATTAATAAAAATAGAATGAACCAAAATAATTAAAGATGCTAAAGATGCAAAAGCTGCAAACACTCTGATATGACCAACCCTTGATATAAGATTAGGAATTGTTGAGGCACCAATAAAGTATCCAACAAAATACCCAGACATCATAAATCCAGTTGCCGCAAGACTGAATTCTTCTTGAACAGCTCTTACACCTAGGAGTGAACTTTGAAATCCATAGGCCATCATTAAAAATCCCATACCTAAAAACAATGCCCAAGAATTCTTTAAAACTTTATTCATAAAATTGACCGTACTTATTTGCGATCTAAATGTAAATCAAGTCTTAATTGTGATTAAATTAGGAATTCTTTAATTTAATAAATGAGTGGATTGCGATGGCCGTGATGATAACAGCACCACCTTGCATAGTTTCAAGACTAGGTTGTTCCTTAATAATCAACCATACCCAAATAGGACCAATTATAGTCTCTAATAAGAAGAATAGGTTCACTTCAGCTGCAGGTATGAACCTTGGGGCTATTGTGACTAGTACAAAAGGTATAGCAACACACATAACACACATTAAAGGAACAATAATTAAGTCACTATCTACTAGTGCAAAACTTTCAATAAATAGAAGCGCAAACATAGCTACAATTAACTTTCCAACAACAGCTGCTGGAATTAAGTTTTTATTTTTTGCAGACCTAATAGTAACTGCACCAACAGCTAAACCTAGGGCAGTTATTAAGCCTAATATATCTCCAAAAAAATTACCTAATTGTATTGAGTCGTAGAATATATAAATAGCAGCTGTAAAAGTTACAAATATTGTAATCCATGTTTTTCTATCAGGTAATTCTTTTAAAAATATTGCTCCAAGTATAGCAGACAGCATAGGAGCCATTGCAATCATTACCAATGTGTTTGCAACATTAGTATTTTGTATTGAAACAACAAAAGTAATATTGGTTACAGAAAAAGTGCCAATATAAAGCAAGCCATGATAGCCACTTGAAAAAAGCATTTTAAAGAAATTTAATTTATAAATTAATAACATTCCTAAAAATACAGTGATGAAGGGAATAAGGCCTCGATAAAAAACAAGCCCCCAAGTATCAACATTAGAGAGCCTTATAAATAAACTATCAGGTGTAATAAACATCACCGCAACAAAGGCGAGTAAAGACCCTTTTTGTTGTTCGGATAAATTGTTCAAGCTCTTAATCCTTTCCAAAATACTTTTGCAAGATTAATATTTGTAAGATCGTACAAAGATTTTAATCCAGTAGGAGATGTTACATTAATATCTCCATTTAATTTTTGGTCAATAAAATCAATACCAGAAAAGTAGATGTCATTTTTTTTAAGATTTTTGCCAATTAAATTTGAAATTTTATTTTCTGTTTTTGTTAGTTTAACAGAAATAGGTATGGCTCCTTTACTCATGTTGCTTAAAAAAGATCCTTTTTTTGGAACTCTAGAGATGGCACCACATACTTTGCCATTTATTATAAAAACTCTTTTATCTCCAAACTTAATTTTAGGTAAAAATTTTTGACACATAATATGTCCATGTTTTTTTATAAAGTTTTTAATTAATTTAGTATTAATCCTGTTTTCAAATAAGTGAATATCATTTCCGCTAAAGCTATGAATAGGCTTTATAATCATTTTTTTGTTTTTTAAAAAAAATTTATTAATTTCATTCATATCTTTTGTGAAAATTGTATCTGGCATATATTTTTGAAAAGATGTTGAGTAGAGTTTTTCAGAAATATTTCTAATAGATGTTGGATTGTTAATAATTTTAACTTTATTTTTTATCTTATCTAATATGTAAGTTGTTGAAATGTATTCTAAATTAAAAGGAGGATCTTGACGTATCAAAATATACTTACATTTAGTAAGTTCCAGTTTTTGATTATGCAATATTTTAAAAAAACGTTTATCTGAATAATTAAACTCTACGTAATATCCGTTAGCTATGACCTTATCGTTGATTATTGAAAGGTCTTTAGGCTCATAATAAAAAATCTTATATTTTAACCTTTGAGCTTCAACAGCTAGAAATATACTAGTATCAGTTAAAGGCTTTAGTTTTGAAGGATGATCACCTTGAATTGCAACTATCTTATTTGTCATATAAATCGTTTAAATTTTCATTCTTAGAAAATTTATCTATCATATGATCTGCGTTTGTTGACTTGTTATCAATTAGTTTATCTAAGTGATTTAAAAATTTAGCTTCATTATCATTAGATTTATTCAAAATATCTCTGTTTAATAATCCTTTTCTTGAAATACCCAGTAGCAATGATGACCAATGTAATAGATCTTTTCCCATCAACTCAGTATTAAAA
The DNA here is from genome assembly GCF_047729535.1 of Candidatus Pelagibacter sp. Uisw_094. Taxonomy (GTDB): domain Bacteria; phylum Pseudomonadota; class Alphaproteobacteria; order Pelagibacterales; family Pelagibacteraceae; genus Pelagibacter. Next base: position 302,489 of record NZ_CP159823.1, read on the forward strand.
CCTTTTTTTGGTGCCTCTAGATAGGCATTAATTATTTTATTTTTATCCCACTTAGAAATTAATTCGTAAGCTTCATCTAAGTTGCCATATAAAATTCCAGTATTAAAAGCAGGTCCAGAACATAAACAGTCCCAGCCACAAGTATCCATTGATCTTAATTCTATATATTTCTTAAGTCTATTTTCTGTAAAAATTGTACTTAAGTGAGTAGTTAAATCAGCTTCAGTTGGAAGTCTGTTGTTAATTTCATTAATTTTTCCATTCATGAAATCTGAAAATGAATAATCACTTCCTGATAAATATTCTTTTTCATTTTGAATAAATAATAAAGGAAAGTTTATTGAAAAATCTGCATATTTTTCAAAATCCATATTATCAAAAAATACCTCAGGCAAACCACCTCTAGATGTTTCTTGCCAAACTTTAGATCGATAAGAGCTGAAACCACTATTTTGTTTTTCAACTATTGAAGAATTTGCAAACAGTGCAATAGATATGGGGACTATAGAATTTATTATTTTGAATTTTTTAATAAAATCTTTTTCAGAATTGTAATCTAAATTAAGTTGTGTACCACAAGTCCTATACATCATGTCTAAGCTTAAAGAACCGCCATTAGGCATATCTTTAGTCATTACTTGATATCTTTGTTTTGGATTATTGGGAACTTCACTGAGGCTTGAAATAGGATCAAAACCTGCACTAACAATCTTTAAATTTAATTTTTTTGTTACTTGTTGTAACTCAAATAAATAATCATGAGATTCAGCACAAGCTTCATGAATATTATTTAACTTATCACCTGATAGTTCAATTTGATTTCCTGGTTCGAGGGTAATACTTTTCCCTTTTTTTGTAATCCAATAATATTCTCTTTTTCCATTATTGGCTTCCATCCAAATTCACTAAGTAGTGAAAACATTTTAAGGACAGTAGGGTAATCTACTCTTTTGTTTGTTTTTTCATCAAATAAAAACTTTTCGTGTTCAATACCAATTTTAAAATCTTTAGTATCTTTAATTCCAGATTCAAAATATTTGATTATGTGCTCTTTGTTAGTGATCATTGAATTACATATAAGGATTTAATGTTCATTTTAAAGTCTTTATATTTAGCTCTTCTTTATGAGAATTATTTAATAGTTACTTTAGTTATTTGAAGCAGTACTTAGCAACGATAATTGAGTAATCTTATCATCACCCAGTTCGTCTATAGGCTTAACAGGGTATTCACCTGTAAAATAATGATCAGTTAATTGAGGGTACGTGTCATTACGTTTTTCAAATCCTATTGCTCTATATAATCCCTCAAGTGATAAAAAATCTAAGGATTTAGCACCTATATATTCACAAATTTCTTCATTTGTTTTGTTTGCCGCAAGAAGCTCTTTTTTAGTTGGTGTATCCACTCCATAAAAGTCTGGATATCTAATTTCTGGACAGGCAATTTTAACATGAACCTCTTTTGCACCGGCGTCATAAAGCATTTTAACAATTTTATGTGAAGTTGTTCCCCTGACAAGTGAGTCATCCACCAAAATAATTCTTTTATCTTTAATTGTAGACTGATTAGCATTTAATTTTAATTTAACTCCCAAACTTCTAATCTTTTGACTGGGCTCTATAAAAGTTCTTCCAACATAATGATTTCTAATTAAACCTAATTCAAAATTAATTCCTAAATGTTGAGCAAAACCAAGAGCCGCAGCATTTCCTGAGTCTGGTACGGGAACAACTATATCAGCATCAATTTTATTTTCTTTAGCAAGCTCTACCCCAAAATTTTTTCTATGTTCATAAGCTGATTTTCCATCTAATAAACTATCTGGTCTTGCAAAATAAATATATTCAAAAACGCAAGGTCTAACTTTTCTTGCAGGGAAGGGTTTAAAACTTTTTAACTCATTGTTTTCAATCAAAACAATTTCGCCGTTCTCTACGTCTCTTACGTACTTAGCCCCTATAATATCTAGTGCGCATGTTTCAGATGCCAAAACGTAACTGTCTTTTATTTTACCAATAATTAAAGGCCGTATTCCATATGGGTCCCTAACGCCTATTAACGTGCTTTGTGTAAGCATAACCAGTGCGTAGCCACCTTGAATTTGAAATATTGCATCAATAACCTTATCAACTGTGTTGTTTCTTTTTGATTTTGCAATTAATTGAACAATTGTTTCAGTATCTGATGTTGTGTAAAAAATTGCACCATCTTCAACTAACTTATTTCTAAGTGTAACAGAATTAGTTAAATTTCCATTATGTGCAACGCCAATACCACCTGCATTAGTATCTGCAAAGAAAGGCTGGATATTTCTTAAGGTATTTTCACCAGTAGTACTATATCTGTTATGACCAATAGCATATTTCCCAAGTAAATTTTTTAATACTTTTTCTTTGTTAAAGTTATCTCCAACCAAACCAAATCTTTTTTCTGAATGATATTTTTCTCCATCAAATGATACAATCCCACAACCTTCTTGACCTCTGTGTTGAAGTGCATGAAGACCCAAAGCAGTTAGGGCAGCAGCATCATCACTATTGCTTATACCAAATACACCACATTCTTCTTTAAGTTTTGGATTATAGTTCTTCAATTTTTTCTTTAGAATCTTGATAGTTTTTTTCATTTGGAAACTCTTTTAACAAATAATTACTACCTTTTTCTATGTATGGAAAGGTGTATGATTTATCAGTATTAATTGGCCATTTATTATAATTATACACAATATCTATGGCTGAAAATAAACAAATACAAATAACATAACTTCTAATAAGACCAAAAAATAAGCCAAATAAGGAATCGAGTCTTCCTAGTCCCACAAATTTTACCGTCTTACTAATAGCTTTATTTGCAATTAGAATAATAAAGATCACTAAAACAAAAATAGTTATGCCGAGTGCAATATCTAAGACATATTCATTATCAATTATATTTTTAAAATAAGGCTTAGCTTTTGGAAAAAGAATTAAAGTTACAACATAAGCCAACAACCACTTTGAAGCTGACAATAAACTTAAAACAAAACCTTTACTGTAACACTTGATAACTGAAAAAAATGTAATGATTAGAAATATTAGGTCTATTAAAGATACTGCTTGATAAAAATCTTTTAAAGCATCAATCATAATAACTTTATTTTCCGAATGGTTTACTTATTAAAATAAGAGAGGGCAGCAAAGTTAATACTGAAATCATGGCTAGCAGCATTGCTAAACCAGTAAACACACCAAAGTAAATTGTTGGTATAAATTTAGAAAAAACAAGAATTGAAAAACCAAAGACAATAGTTATTGAAGTATTTAGTATGGCAACACCTACTGTTGAGTGACAAATTTTTAGTGTTTTATTATAGTCTTTATTTTTTAAAAACTCTTCTTTAAATCTATAAATGTAGTGAATGCTATTATCTACTGCTATTCCAATAGTAATTGCAGCAATAGTAATAGTCATCATATCAAGCGGTATTCCAAGTAGACCAATAATTCCTAAAATGAAGAAAGCGGCAATAAAATTAGGAACAGTACCAATAAGAGATAGTTTAAAATTTCTAAATAGAATCATAAACATTGCAAAAATTCCAACCATAACCAAACCTAATGTGAGTATTTGAGACTTAAAAAGACTTTGGAGTAGATTATTAAACAAAATTAAAACACCAGCTAGTTTAAACTCTTCTTTGCTTAGATTTAGTTTATTTTCAAGGTCATAATTTATTTGGTTTATTAAATCATTTCTTCTTAAGCCATCCTTTGAATCAATAATTCTAAGACTTATCCTAGCTTCATTATCTTTTACAGATATATAGGGATCTATAATATCTTTTTTAATACTTTCTGGAATTTTTGAATAAAGAACACCCATTTCTAAAGTTCCAAGGGGCTTATTATTATTTAACTGTGTAGCAACTTCAACAATTGAACTAAATGATAAAACTTTTCCAACCGCAGGAAGATTATCTAAATAATTATGAACATTTTGAATTTTTTCAATTTTATCTTTTGTAAACCAGTATTTTTCATCGTCTTTACTGCCTTCATCATCCCAGCTTTCAAATTCATCATCTTCGTTAGACTCTATGGCGACTTTCTTTGGAAATTTTAATATAATCTCCAATGGTGTAGTACCACCTAGCTTTTCATCAATAAGTTTCATGCCTTTGTAGATTTCAGTATTTTTATTAAAATAGTTTATAAAACTGTTTTCAACTTCAAGCTTACTTATGCCAACAATACTTAAACCAACAATCAAACCTGTTACTAAAAAAATTATACTTTTATGGTTAATAGAAATTTTACCAAAAAAAGAAGTGATTTTAGAATCTGTATCTTCTTTAACCTTCACTTTATTGTTGGACATAAAGCTCAGTAGAGTAGGGAGTAAAGTAAATGTAATTATAAAAGAAGTTATCAACCCTAAAGTCATCATCCATCCAAAATCAATAATAGGTTTAATGCCACTAAATACTAAAGATAGAAAAGCACATACAGTTGTAAGAACAGTGTAAATAATTGGCCAAAACATCTTACTAGTTGTCATTGTAATAATTTTTAAATTATCTAAATTTGGAAAATCTTCTCTTAATTGTAAAAACCGGGTACTCATATGAATATTCATTGCCATAGTTAGAATTAACATGAGAGCAATAAAGTTTGAGGATATAACAGTTACCTTCCAACCTAAAAGACCAAGTAGGCCTGTCATAATTAAAACTGAAAAAAAGCAACTACTAATTGGAACAATAATCCAAATTAGCTTTCTAAATATAAACCATAGAGTAGCGATAATAAATAAAAGAACTCCTAGACCAAAAACAATAATATCACTTTTAATAAATGACATCATATCATCTGTGATCATTGGAATACCTCCTAAGTATATTTTTCCAACATCTCCATACCCTTTAATGACTTCTCTTATCTGAGTGATATTTTCATGATTTTTCTTTTTTAAAGTATCTTTATAGTCTTCCATTTCTTGAACTGATTTATTTTCAATATCTTTTAGTTCATCTTTTTTTATATAAACAATTATGCCACTTGTTCTACCATCTTCACTTATTACAAAATTTCTAAAAACTGGGCTATTTAATATTTCTTTAAATCCTCTTTCAGTATCTACACCTTCATCTTTTAAAGTTTTAAAACTTTCCAATCTTTCTTGAAGAGGTGCTTCTGAATTATTTAATAAAGGGATATCGAGTAGTGTAATAACGCTATGAACCCAATCTAGACTTTGGATTTTATATTTTAAACTTAAAAGATTGTTAATAGAAGATTCAGTTACCATACCCTCATTAGGAGAAAAGGTTAAGATTAAAAACTCTTTAGAGCCATACCTTTCAGTGACTTCTTTTAAATATTCAAGATCAGGATCACCTTCTATTAATAAAGTGTCAGATGAGGCATCTAGCTTAAAATCTTTAGAAAAATACCCAAAACTTAAAAGGGTAATTAATAGTAGTACAAAAATTGATTTAGGATTTTTTAAAACAATATTTTGATAAAATAGTGAGAGCATTCACAGCTAATATATTGGATATTAGTTAATTTGAGTATCTTTAAATTTGGTAAACATTGCTTCAAATTCTACCATAACATTACCCGTTGGGCCGTGTCTTTGTTTTCCAATAATAAGCTCTGCTAGATTTGACACTTCATTCATTTTAGCTTGCCATTCAGCATGCTCAACAGTTGCGGGTCTAGGCTCTTTTCTTTCTAAGTAATAGGCTTCTCTATAAACAAACATTACAACGTCAGCATCTTGCTCAATTGATCCAGATTCTCTTAAATCTGATAACTGAGGTTTATGATCATCTCTTTGTTCCACTGCTCTTGATAGCTGTGACAGAGCAATCACTGGAAGTTTAAGTTCTTTTGCCATTGCCTTAAGGCCTTGAGTGATTTCAGAAATTTCTTGAACTCTACCGTCTCTATTATTTCCAGATCCTCTCATCAGTTGAATGTAATCTACAACAATCAAATCTAAACCAAATAATCTTTTAATACGTCTTGCCCGGTTACTCATAGCAGCAATACTGATAGCTGGAGTTTCATCTATATATAAAGGAAGTTCAGCAATATTTTTAGATGTTTCAATAAATTTATCAAACTGCTCATCAGAAATTCTTCCTCTTCTAATATCATTCGATTTAATTCTAGATTGTTCTGCTAAAATTCTAGTTGATAATTGTTCTGAAGACATTTCAAGTGAAAAGAAAGCAACTGCAGATTTTTTTCCTTTTTCCTGTAATTTTTGCGCAGCATTAAAAGCTATATTTGTTGCTAAAGCAGTTTTACCCATTGAAGGCCGGCCTGCAATAATAATTAAATCTGAATTATGAAGCCCACCTAATCTATCATCTAAATCTCTTAGACCAGTAGGAACACCAACAATACCTTCATCATTTTGATAAGCAGCTGAAGCCATCTCAATAGTTTGTTTCATCGCTTCATCAAACTTAACAAGAGATGAATTGAAGGATCCTTTTTCAGCTAAATCAAATAGTAATCTTTCTGAATTTTCGATTATATTTTGTCCATTAACATCAAGTGCATTTAGTTTAGCAGCATCAATAGTATTTTCAGATATTTTAATTAATTCTCTTCTAACAAACATATCATAAATAATTCTTGAATATTCTATTGCTTGTCTTGGTGGAGTAGAAAATTTTGTAACTTTTACTAAATACTCAGGAACATTTAATTCGTCTTTTTCATTTTCAAAATAATTTTTTAAAGTTATGGGATTTGCAAGCATCCCCTTGTAAATTAAACTTTCAATTGCTGAAAAAATACTTTGATGCATGGGATCATAAAAGTTAACACTAGAAACGATAGTATTTATTTCATCAAACGTTTCATTTTGAACTAAGATTGATCCAATTACGGCCTGTTCTGCTTCAATATTGTTTGGAAGTTCTTTAAAAGTATCTTTAACTAGGCTGAGGTTATTTTCCATGAACAAATCTTATCTCAATTAAGATTTAAAAAAATAACAAATATATGCTGGGGAAAAAATTGTATAATTATTGAATAGTATCAGCTGTAACTACATTGATAGTAATTTCAGAATCTACTTCAGAGTGTAGAATAATTTTAACCTTAAATTTACCAATTGATTTAATTTCAGTTATTGGTTGTATCATTGAAGGTTTGATATCTAGTTTGTCATTTTCTAATATCAGTTTTGAGATTTCAGTTGGTTTAACTGATCCATAAAGTTCTTTATTTTCAGTACTTAATTTTTTAATTTCATATTCTTTGTTATTAATTTGTTCAGAAATTTTTTGAGCTTCTTTTTTCTTTTCAGTATCTTTTTTACTTAGCTCAGATTTAATCTTTTCAACTTCTGCAATATTTTCTTTTGAAGCATAAAGAGCTTTTTTATTTGATATTAAAAAGTTTCTAGCAAACCCTCTTTTAACATCTATGATTTCTCCAATAGATCCAATTCTTCTTAAATTTTCTAAAAGTATAACTTTCATTTAAATTAACGCTAAATTTCTAGCTCTCTTAATAGATAGAGAAAGCTCTCTTTGTTTTTTTTGTGAAACATTTGTAATTCTTGATGGCAAAATTTTACCATTTTCAGACATATATTTTTTTAACAATCTGATATTTTTATAATCGACCTCTGGAGCACCCTTAGCAGATAATGGACAAGTTTTTTTAAATTTGTATTTATTAGGTTGAAAAATACTTAGTTTTGCAAAGTTACTTTGACTACCTTTTTTTTTATTTCCTGCTCTTTTTTTTGATGGCATAATTAGTCTCTATTATATTCTCTTTTATATTCTTTTTTTTCGTACTCATCTTTTTTTGAAAAATATTTAGCCTCTAAGTTAAATTTCTTAACCTTAACCGTCATATATCTTAGAAGGTTTTTATCAATTGCTTCATTTTTTTCTAATTCATCGATAATTTTTCCAGGACCTTTAATCTTAAAGTGCATATAGATGCCTTTTTTATTCTTTTTAATAACGTAAGCTAAATTTAACAAACCCCAATCTTCAGTTTGCACTATTTCTCCTTCATTTTTTTCAACTATTTTAGAATATTTTTCAGTTAATTGCTTAACTTGAGCTGGGCTAGTATCTTGTCTAGCAACTATTGTGTGTTCGTATAAATTCATAATTGTTCTTTAATAAAAAGTGAGGATATACTATTATAATTATTGAATTACAACACTTAAAACCATAATAAACTTTAGATATTTAAATGTTTTCTGTTATTTTTCCAGGTCAAGGCTCACAATTAGTAGGAATGGGTAAAGACCTACATGCCAAATATAGCTTAGTTCAAGATCTATTCAAGGAAGCAGATGATACCCTTGGTTTCTCACTATCAAGCCTTATTTTAAATGGTCCTAAAGAAGAATTAGACTTAACTGAAAATACTCAGCCAGCTATATTTTTGCTTAGTTATTCAATATTCAAGTTAATCAAAGAACAGTTTAAAATTGATTTAGACAAAGCAAAATTTTATGCAGGACATTCTTTAGGAGAATATTCTGCATTAACTGCGGCTGGATCATTATCGTTTTCAGATACTTTAAAAATATTAAAAATTAGAGGTAATGCGATGCAAAACTCTGTCCCAAAAGGAGTGGGTGGAATGGTTGCAGTTTTGGGTTCTGAAATTGAAATAATAAAAAAAATTATTGATGAGAATAAAGATAAATACGAATGCTTTATTGCAAATGACAATTCTGTAGGTCAGATCGTTTTAAGTGGAAAAATTGAAGACCTGGAGAAAATTATGGTTGATTTGAAGGCTTCAAATATTAAAAATGTTAAATTACCTGTTAGTGCTCCTTTTCATTGTAAATTAATGAATAATGCAACACTTATAATGAAGGAAGAAATAGCAAAATTAAATTTTAATGAACCAAAAAACATCCTTATTTCAAATGTAACGGGAAAAGAAATATCTAATTCAAATGAACTAAAAGAATTACTGGTTAAGCAAATTGAAAGCAGTGTTCGTTGGCGTGAAAGTGTTTTATTAATGATTGAAAAGGGTGTTACAGAATTTATTGAAATAGGACCTGGTAAAGTTTTATCTGGATTAATAAAAAGAATTGACAAAAATGTTAAAGTTAGTGCAATAAATTCAGAAGAGGATATAAAGTTAATTAATATCAATGAGTAGTTTAAAAGATAAAAATATTATAGTAACAGGTGCTTCAGGTGGAATTGGTAATTCAATAGTTGAGAAGTTAAACCAAAATGGTGCAAATATTTTAGCTACTGGGACAAGAATTGAAAAACTAGAAGAGTTAAAAGAAAAATTTAATAATATAAAAACTCTTAAATTTGATATTTCTCAACATGATAAAATCGAAGAATTCATAGAAAATGCTACCAAAGAACTAGGTGGATCTTTAGATTGCATTGTCAATAATGCAGGTATTACAAAAGACAACCTAACTATTAGAATGAGCTTAGAAGAGTGGTCAAAAGTGATAAATATTAATTTAACTTCTACATTTCTGATGTGTAAATATTCAATAAAAAAAATGCTTAAAAATAAATCTGGAAAAATTATCAATATAACATCTGTTGTTGGGCATACTGGTAATGTTGGGCAAGCAAACTATACTGCATCGAAGGCTGGTATAGTTGCAATGTCAAAAAGCTTAGCAATTGAATATGCAAAAAAAAATATTAATGTAAATTGCATATCTCCAGGCTTTATAAGCACTGCTATGACAGACCAAATAGATGAAAAATTTAAAGAAACAATAATTGCCAAAATTCCATCTAATAGACTAGGCAAACCTGAGGATATAGCTAATGCAGTTAATTTCTTAAGCTCAGATCAGTCAGACTATATTAATGGAGAAACATTACATGTTAATGGAGGCATGTATTTGGGTTGACAAAACTACTTTTTGAACTATTAACGAAATATAACAAAAAGGAACATTATGTCAGAAGATATTTCAAGCAAAGTTAAAAAAATTGTAGCAGATCACTTAGGAATTGATGAAGCTAAAGTATTAGACGATTCAAGCTTCATAGATGATCTTGGAGCAGATAGTTTAGATACAGTTGAGCTAGTAATGGCTTTCGAAGAAGAATTTGGTTCAGAAATTTCAGATAGTGAAGCTGAAAAAATTCTAACTGTAGGTGACGCTGTTAACTTTATAGCAGGCAAAGCAAACTAGAAATTAAATGTCCATAAAAAAAGATGGGATAATGGTAATTTTATCATCCCCATCTGGGGCAGGCAAAACAACATTAGTAAAACTTCTATCCAAAAATAAAAATTTTCATATTTCCGTCTCTCATACCACAAGAAAACCTAGACTTAACGAAATTGCAGATAAAGATTACTACTTTGTTGATCATAATAAATTCGAAAATTTAATAAAAAATGAAGAATTCTTAGAATATGCAAAAGTATTTAACCATCTTTATGGAACAACTAGAACACCAGTTATTGAAAAATTAGAAAAAAGTGAAAATGTAATATTTGATATTGATTGGCAAGGAGCTGATCAAATCAAGAATAAAAAATTGAATTATAAATTAATTACTTTTTTTATTTTACCTCCCAGTAAAGAAATACTATTTGAAAGACTATCTAATAGAGACATGAAAGATAAACTAATAGTAGAAGAGCGTATGAAAGAATTTAGTAGAGATGTTTTGCATTGGATTAACTACGATTACGTAATTATTAACGATAATCTAGAAGAATGTTATTCGAAAATTAGTAGTTTAATTGATGCTGAAATCAACAATGGTTCAAAAGATTATGATAAAGATTTCATCAGAAAACATGTTGAAAAACTAACCTCTTAAGTCTTCATATTCTTTTACAAGCTTGAAATATGTTTCAGGCTCTAGGTTTTGAGGTCTAAGGTTAAGATCAATTCCAAATTTTTCTGCAACTTCTTTTCCATTAGTAAAAACTTGATTGAAAGGTTTTTTTAACATTTTTCTTCTTTGACTAAAAAATATTCTAGTAATCTTTTCAAGGTTTTTAGGATCTTTTAATTCAAAAAATTTTTTTTTTGGAGTGAATAAAAGTAAAGAGCTATCTATTTTAGGTCTTGGTGAAAAACTTTGAGGCTTGATATCTATTATTTTTCTAACATTCAATTTCCAGTTAGATAAAATTGAAAGTCTGCCATATTTAGAGTTATTAAACTCCGATATAATTCTATCAGCAACTTCTTTTTGGAACATCAATATTAGGCTCTCAAACCAAAAATTTGAACCAATATTAAGAATCCACCTAGATAAGATTTCAGTAGATATATTGTATGGTAAATTACCAAAGACAGATAATTTTTGATCTGAGATTTTATCTTCAGATATTTTTAAAATATCATCATTAATAATTTCTATTTCAGTATCAAACTTTTCTTTTAGTAATATGGCCAAATCATCATCTTTTTCCACAACATAGAGTTTCTTTGGTTTTTGTTTTAAAATATATGTAGTTAAATTTCCACTACCAGGACCAATTTCCATGACTTCTTTGCCAGCTATATCGGTTATGGAAACAATTTTCTCAAGTACCTCTCTATCTATCAAGAAGTTTTGCCCAAGACTTTTTTTGGCTCTAATATGCACTTATTTATCCAAGAACTTTAAGGCTTGAATTAAACTTTTGGGATCTGATAAATTTTCACCCAACATAGAATAATTTGGACCATGATCGGGAGAAATACGAGCGAACGGTAAGCCCAAAGTAATATTAATTGCATCAAAATTGAATAAAGCCTTCATAGGAGAAAGCACTTGATCATGATACATGCCAATAATTACATCATATTTCTTTAATAATGATTTTGTAAAAATAGTATCAGCAGGAAATGGACCATTTATTTTAGTATTTCTTAATCTTAATTGTTTAATAGCAGGAATTATTATTTTGTCTTCTTCAGAATTTTGAAAATTACTTTCACAATGAGGGTTTAGCCCAGTTATTGCTATTCTTGGAAGTTTATTAAATCTTTTTTTATAAAAACTATTAATGAGGTCAACCTGTTTGTATATTTTTTGTTTTGTTATTTTTTTATGAACATCTTTTAATGGCAGGTGCGTTGTAATAGGACTAACAGACAAATTTTTATTAAATATTAACATTACAACATCTTTTTTTTTGTTTTCATTGCTAAATATTCTGTAATACCTAAAGTTTTTCCTTTTAAAAAAGTCTTTTTTGAAACAGGACCATTAATAAATTTCGATAAATTATTTCGCTTTATAAAATTTAAAGCAGTTGTGAAAGTTTCATCGATGTATTTATTAGATTTACTAGTAATTTTATTAAAACATTTATTAAAGTTATAATTAACATTAATTAAATTGATTTTGTTGTTATTTAATTTAGAGAAATCTTTTAACTCTTTATCAATATCATTTATTTTGAATTTAAAATCTAATTTTATCATTTGTTCTAGAAGTAATTTTTTAGAAATAACAATTATTAAAGGTGATTTATAAGTCTTAGCTTTTAAACTTTTAAAAAAAATTTCTAGAAAGACACTATTGGGTTCGCCACCTGCAATTATTATTGGTTCTTTACCCATTAAAATCTAAATTCTTTTTGATTTTGTTGTAATAAATTTTTGAATATTGATTTAATTGTCTGTTGCGTTCATAGTTAATTGCTTTTTTTAATTCATTTTCAATATTGATAGTAATTTTTGAGTTTTTTGTATTTATTAATTTTAATATCAATATGCCATTTGATAAAGTTAGAGGTTTTGTGATTTCTCCTATTTGTAAGTTATTTATATTTTTTTTAATATCATTATTAAGTGAGTTTTCATTGATCCAACCAATATCACCACCAATTTTAGCTGATTCAGCAAAGCTATATATTGCAGCACTGTTTTTAAAGCCAATTTCATTTATACTTTTAACTATCTCTTTATATTTTTTTTCAATTTCTCCTTTACTCATTACTTCAAAGATAATTTCAGATAATTGATATTCTTTTGACTGATTTTTATCATTTTTTAAAATTTCTTTTTTTATTTCAGTTTCATTGATAGTTATTTTAGAGCTATACTTTTTTATAATTAGCTCATTCCATAATGCGTCAATAGTAATCTTTTTTTTAATATCACTTATTTTTAAATCATAATTTTTTAAGTATATTTCAAATTCATTTATTGATTTAAAACCCAAGCTTGAATAAATCTTTTTTAAAAGAAGCTCATAATAGGCTTCATTTAATTTTATTTCTTTAAAATTTTTTGATATTTCAATTCTTTTAATTTTTTCTCTAATTATTGATTCATTAGATATATTTAATATTTTTTCTTTATCTAATTCTTTCAACGAATTATTTAGAGCTACAAGATATTTAAATTCATTTTTAATATCAATATTAGTTATAATCTCATTTTGAATAGTATGAATTATTTTTGTTTCTATGGAATGAGTTTTGAAAAAAAATGAACAAAATAAAAATATTAGAAGATAATTTTTCATTAGTCTATTCTGTCTGGATTTAAAATCACTTTGTCTGGTGAGTAAGTATAAAAAGGCACAATTGTTATTGAAAAAAACAGTTCTTCTTTAGGTTTTATGTCTCGGTCATTATAATAATCTTTATTATATCTTATATTTGCAATTAAACAGTCATTTTTATATTCATAAACTAAATTATAATATTCTGTTAAGCTAAGATTTCTATTTCTTCTTGTTTTGAAAGATAAAGAGTTAAATTCATTGAAATTATATTCAGCAGTATTTCCGATTATGCTAGTTTCTCCAATAATACCTGATTCTTCAAGATAGTTAAATGAAGTTGAGAAATTGTGAAAAGAAAATTTTCCCTCTAAACCATTATATTCAACTCGCTGAAGATCATTTGTTAATGACGTATTATAATTTATTGAAATATTTTTATTAGGTTGAAAATTAAGTTGTCCAAATATATTAGAAGCCTTTTTATCTAAAGTACTATTAGTTGGCATATTTTTTTCATTATTACCCCTGAATACTGTAGCAAGCTTTAAATCAAAATATTTTACTATTTCTGTAATTTCATTCTCAGTACTTATTTTTTCTTTTATAAAGTCAATACCTAGCGTTAAAGATTCACCTTCTTCAAATGAATTTCCTAAGCTTAGCCTGTTAGTATTAAAGATATTTGAATTATCAATTCTTCTTGAGGTTTTACTATTATTCTTCATTTCATGTGGGCTCAGCATGAAGGTTAGTTTTGGTATTAAAGTACTCACACTATTTTCACCATTCTTTTTAAGTGGTAATGAGGCATTATAGAAATATGCACTCATTAATTCAGACTGAGGACTATTTTTGTAAACTAGATGATTTTTCCCCACTGTATTTACATTTTTTAAAGAAGTTTCAAAGTTTGTTTTAATTCCATTATCAAAAAAATAACTGAATGAGGTATAAGTTAAACTATTAACAAGTATAGATGAAACTATATTGGTTTCACTTAAAGTATTATTTCCATCTGAGCTAAAATTAAAACTTCCTTTTTGATCTTCTAGAGAATCTCATTTTGATCCTCTAGAAAATCTTCTAGTAAAAAATTTTTTGAGAAATTGTATGAAGGCAAAACATACAAGTATCTGTCTGATTCGTGACCACTTAAGGTTTCAAACATTTGAATTGAGGTTGTTAAGTCATAATCCTCATGTTCAAGATCTAATTCAATAATTGACTCTAAGGTGCCATTATCTTTTTCAAAAAATAAAGGAGATTCTATAAAGTCAAATAACTTTAAGTAATTATCATTAGAAGTTTTTTCATAATTAATTTCCAAATTACTGTTAATAAAATTCTTAAAGTCGAGGTTAATTTTTGAATTAGCAAAAAAATGTGATCTAGTATCACCAGTATCATCATTGCTAGAGTTATGGCCGCTTGTAATGCTAGAATCAACTACAGTTAAAGAGTCTTTTGTTATCTGTCTATACTCATTTTGAATTATAAATGTATCGTTATTAAACAATCTTGGTTTTAATGTGATATCCTTATTATCAGATATTACAAAAAAATAGGGCAAATAAATTGAATCCCCCAGTGTATCATGATCACTTATCGCCGGTCTTAAGAGACCAGACTGTCTTTTAACAGTGGGGTCTGGATGAAAAAATTTAGGAAAATATGCAACAGGAAAACCATATAGCTCTAACCAGGCATTTCTATAAGTAATTTGTTTTTTATTTTTATCATGATGAATTTTTGAAGCTGTCATTTTCCATGGAGGACACTTATCTGTTTTTTTACAAGATGTAAAAACAGCTTTTTCATAGAAGGTATTATATTCATCACCGCTTGCAAAAACTGAACTAATTCTAGGGTCATTTTCATCGTCTCCAAATAAATCTTTGTGTAACTTTACAAAAACATCTTTTGTTAAAAATGTATTTTCTTTTAAGTTAAAAAAACCTGTTTTAAAAAAAAATTCATTACTGTCATCTTCTTTAATGTCTGTTATTGTTGTGATATTTATGCCTTTGAGTATTTCTTCATTTATAGAATATTGGAACTCTTCGAGTTTGTATACATTTGATCTATTATCTGAAATGACAGCATTTTTTTCAGAAGATAAAATCATTTTATTTCTGAGTAGGGTTAAATCATGACCTTTAAATTTATATTTATTTTCAACATCTGCATTTGTTTTGCCTAGTGTAAAAACTTTTTCTTCATTTTGTAAATAGAATATTTCATTAGTATAAATTGTAATATTCTTAATTATGTCATCCAGAACAACATCTCCTTTTGCTTCGAGAAGAGAAGTTAGCTTATTATATTTAAAATATTCATTTGCATTTATTTCAAGATTAACGCCACTGGTGGCTTTACTTTTTCCAACTGTATAAATTTCTTCTTTATTTTTTAAATAAAAAATTTCATTTGATTCAATTATAATATTTTGAATTATATCATCCAGAACAACATCTCCTTTTGCTTCGAGAAGAGAAGTTAGCTTATTATATTTAAAATATTCATTTGCATTTATTTCAAGATTAACGCCACTGGTGGCTTTACTTTTTCCAACTGTATAAATTTCTTCTTTATTTTTTAAATAAAAAATTTTATTTGATTCAATTATAATATTTTCAATTTTATCAATTAGCCTTACATTGCCCTCAGCTTCCAATAGTGTAGTTAATTTATTGTATATAAAATTATCTGCAGTAATTACTATTTCATTATTTTTAGTAGTAATAATACCACCATCAATACCTTTTATTAAATTACCATTTTCAGTGACCTGTAATTCAGTAGTATTAAATTTAAACTCATTTGCCAAAACTAAATTAATAAAATTCAATTTAATTACCAATATTAAGGAAAATATTATTATCTTATTTTTCATTTATTTTTATTATAGAGATGAAATTAATTATTGATAATATAATTAAAGGGAAAAAAATTGAAAGAATTAAAGGAATTTTTTCATTTGTACCCAAGATACTCAAAAAGTAATTTATATAATAAATAATTACTGATAAAAAAATTCCTAATGTAATTTTAAAAAGAGTATTTCTTCTAAAACCAATATTAAACATTATAACAGCAGAAAAAATTGTAATTAAAGTTAAATAAATAGGGTAGGATAAAATTTTCAGTATATGGGAATCTATGTCAACTACTGAATAATTTAGAGACACATAACTTCTTCTTAAATTAATCAAATCAATCATTGTAAGAGAAGAGAGATTTGAAAATAAACTATTTATTTTTTTTAAGTCAAAATTTGACTCTAATATTAGCTCATCTAAAGTACTTAGCGAACTATCTTTCAAAATAGTTGGATAAAATATTTTCCATTTCTTAGTTGTAATATCAACTTTTTTACTTTCCAATGTTTCTAAAATATTAAAATCTTTATCAAAAGTTGTTATAGAGACATCACGTAGAAATTCATTATCTACTTTATTGGCATTAATTATATTAATATTTTCATTTATTTCATCTTTTATCCAAAGACCATTTTGAGTGATAACTGCTAAATATTTGTTATCTTCTGAATAGCTATTTTTTATTAATAGAAATGAATTTTTTAAAACAGAGGAAATATTATAAAAAAAAATAATAAAGATAATACCAAGTATAAAAGAATAAATTCCTAAAATTTTCATAATTTTAATATTATCTAAGCCAGTGTACTTAAAGATTTCCAATTCATTTTTATCTATTAATTGAATGAAAAATACTTGTGTACTCAATAAAAAGATAAACGGAAGTATCTCAAACACAATCGAGGGCGTGTTTAAAAATGACAAAAATATAACATAAATAAAATTCACATTTACATTCTTAAAAAACTCAACTTGTTCTAAAATATTTGTAATCAAAATGATAATAAAGAAAATAGTAAAAACTTTTAAGATAGAGAGGTTAAAAAGATTAATTAGAAATCTAATATAAGTTTTCATACTTTATAAACTTTCAATACTCTTAAAAAATATAAATAAATTATTAACATGAAAAGAAATGGCAAAATTAATAAAAGTAAATTTTGTATTAAGTTTGTGCTTATTAATTTTGAAGAAGACTCCAAAAAGATAATAAAAATAAAACCAAATAGATAAATTTTAAGCTTACTGGCATTGAACGAATAATCACTTTTTGTTTTTAATATAATTAAGAGGGAAATTGCTATTAAAAAAGTCGAATATAAAGGTTTTACTAATCTTGAGTAAAGTTCCTTATAAATATTTTCTAGATTATCAAATTTACAATTTTTAATTCTTAATTTTTTTATATTTCCAGAATTTACTATTGAATTTTTGAAAATTAACACACAATTTATCAGATCTATTGTCGATGTCTCTTGTGTTTTTTGATATGTAGTTGTGTTTGAACTAAATTTTGAAATATTATAATTAGTTTTTGAAAATTTAAAATCTGTTATTTTTCCATTGACTTTGTTGATAGTTTTACCTTCGTATAATATCAATATTTTTTTACCATTCCTAATATCTATTAATGCACTTTTTGCAAAAGTAGTCTGTGAATTATTATAATCTGTTTTTTCGTTAAGAAATATATTTTCTAATTCTCCATTATCATTTCTTTTATCATAATAAATTGTTAAATTTCCAATAGCATCTATAAATTTCTTAGGCTTCAGTATGCTTTCAAAAAAATCTAAGTCAGAGGAACGCAAGAAAGACTTTGCTTTATTTTGTGTAAATGGAACTATTATAGCATTTAATAATATACTAATAAGTACAAACAAAAGTGAAAATTTTAAAAAAAAATTTATAAAGTAAATTTTTTTAACTCCAAAATTCCAAAATATTACTAACTCATTTTTATTTTCATATTTTAAAAATATATAAGAAAATGCTAAAAATATTATAAATGGAAAAGCTCTACTTAAGATTTTAGGAAAACTGAGTAGTGTAAATTTAAAATAAATAAGAAAGCCATGACCATCTTCAATAACAAAGTCTAAATAATTGACTGCTTGCAATACCCAAATAATTGTACTGATAGTAATGATGCTAAATAAGAAAAAACCTAAACAATCTGAAGCAATTTTTTTGTAAATAATTTTTTTCATTGAAATATGGTAAATTAACACCTATATAGCATCCAACCTTCATTGAGAGTATTAAAATTTATGCCTATCAAGATTAATTATAAAAGTAATAGTTTGAATAAATCTTCAATGAATATTGTCTTATTTGTTGATGATAATTTTAATATTGCTGGTTTAAAAAAATACCTATCAAATTTGGAATTTTCCTACATATCCGATTTATTAAAAAATAGTGATTTAAAAAAAGACTTACTTTTTTTTGAAGTTAACTCAAAAAAAACAGTATTTTTAGTGTCTATTAAGAAAGATGTAAAAATATCAGATATAGAAAATTTGGGAGCTAAATTTCATAGTTATATTAATTATGATAAGAAAAAAGAATATTTTGTAAACACAGATACAATTAATAATAAAATAAAAAATTTTGTAGGTTATTTTCTGCATGGATTGAAATTAAAATCATATGAATTTAATATTTACAAATCAGATAAAAATAAAAAAATTGTTTCTATAAATGTTATAGGGAATAAAAATAAAATATCCGCTCAAGATCATTTAAGATTTAAAGCCTTAGAGAAAGGTAGTTTTTTTGCAAGAGACCTTGTATCCGAACCAGGAAACATCTTACATCCAGATGAATATGCAAAAAGAATAAATACGCTTAAAAAATTTGGATTAAAAATTAATATATATGATGAAAAAAAATTAAAAAAACTTGGAATGAATGCTTTAATTGGTGTAGGACAAGGAAGTGTTCGAGGATCATACCTTGTAACAATAGAATGGAATGGAGCGAAAAATAATTCTAATCCTTTAGCTTTTGTTGGAAAAGGAGTTTGTTTTGATACTGGTGGTTACTCACTAAAACCAGCAAAGTTTATGGAGGATATGACTTATGATATGGCAGGTTCTGCTACAGTTGTAGGGTTAATGAAAAATTTAGCATTAAGAAAAGCAAAAATTAATGCTGTTGGTGTTGTGGGGCTTGTGGAGAATATGGTGAGTGGAAATGCTCAAAGACCTGGTGACATTGTTAAATCTTACAGTGGTAAAACAATAGAAATATTAAATACAGATGCTGAAGGTAGATTGGTATTGGCTGATGCTTTAACTTTTACAGAAAAAAAATTTAAACCTAAATTTATTGTTGATTTAGCAACTTTAACTGGTGCTATAATAGTTTCATTGGGCTCTGAATATGCTGGTCTATTTTCAAATGATGATAAATTGTCAAAACAATTATTAGAAGCTGGTGACAAAGTGGAAGAAAAATTATGGAGAATGCCTTTGCATAAAAACTTTGACAAACTTATAGATTCAAAAAATGCAGATATGCAAAATATCAATTATGTTGGTGGAGCAGGATCAACAACTGCTGCACAGTTTTTACAAAGGTTTATTTTAAACAAAACACCTTGGGCCCACTTAGATATAGCTGGTATGGCTTTTTCAAAATATGGTGGCGCTTTAAACTCAGGTGGAGCAACTAGTTATGGAGTAAGATTATTAAACCAACTAATAGAGGATAATTATGAGTAATATAGAGCAGACACTATCAATCATTAAACCTGATGCAGTTGAAAGAAATTTAGATAACGAAATTAAAGAGATGTTTATAAATAAAGGTTTCAAAATTGTTAAAGATAAAAAAATTCAGATAGCAAAAGCTGAAGCAGAGCAATTTTATAAAGTCCATGAAACTAAACCTTTTTATAATGATTTATGTGCCTATTTGTCTTCAGGACCAATAGTTGTGATGGTGCTTGAGAAAGAAAATGCAGTTTTAGGAAATAGAGAGTTAATGGGAGCGACCAAACCAGAGGATGCTGAAGAAGGAACTATAAGAAAAAAATATGGAATTTCTATTGATAAAAATTCCGTACATGGTTCTGATAGTGTTGAAAACGCTAAAATCGAGATAGATTTTTTCTTTAAAGATTAATTAAATATCTTTTTAATAGCTGCTGGGTAGAGTCGATGCTCTTGTCTTAGAACTTTTTTTGCCAAAGAAGTAGAAGTATCTTTTTTTGAAATTTTAACTTTCTTTTGTAGAATTATTTTTCCAGAATCAAGTTTTGCTGTTACAAAATGAACAGTACAACCTGCTACCTTATCTTTATTTTGTATAGCTTTAATGTGAGTATCTAGTCCCTTATACTTTGGCAGTAAAGAAGGATGTATATTAACTATTTTTCCACTAAACTTTTTAATAAAACTTTTAGATAAAATTTTCATAAAACCAGCAAGACAAATAAATTTTATATTATCTTTATTTATTAAATTTAATATTTTTACTTCAGCTATTTTATAGTTTTTAAAGCTTGATACATATTTTTTGATATTAAATTGATCTGAAAATCTTAAGCCTTGGGCTTTAGGAGTATTCGAAAAAATTAAATCTATAGAAATAGGTGAATTTTTCATTTTAGAAAATTTTATTAAATTTTTTAAATTACTTCCAGTTCCAGATATAAAAACTGCTGTTTTAATCTTTTTAAGACCAGTCAATTTTACCACTAAGTTTAACTTTATTTTTTCCTATGGTCATTTTTCCAATAACATAGGGTTTAAATTCTTTTGTAAAAAATTTAGTAATTTTATTTAAATTTTTAGGATTAACTATTAAACAAAAACCAACCCCACAATTGAATGTTTTTAACATTTCTTTGTCATCAATATTATTTTGTTTCAACCATTTAAAAATTTTTTTTGTTTTAACTTTATCTAAATCTATATCAGCAGTTAATCTATCAGGAATAACTCTTTTAATATTATCTACTAAGCCACCACCAGTGATATTTGCGCACCCATTTAAAAGATTATTATCAATTAAATTTAAAACTTCTTTTACATAAATTTTTGTAGGTCTTAATAATTCTTTTTTTAAAAATGAGTTATTTTTTAAATTAATTTTTTTGTTTCTAAGAACATGCCTGACCAAAGAATAACCATTTGAGTGAACACCACTTGAAGGTATAGCTAACACCAAGTCATTTTTTTTAATATTTTTTTTGATAAGGATTTTTTTTTCATCCACTAATCCTACAGCAAAACCTGCTATATCAAATTTACCCTTTTCATATGTACCTGGCATTTCTGCCGTTTCTCCACCAACTAATTCGCAGTTGGAGATTTTACAACCTTTTACTATTCCTATGAGGATTGATTTTAATTTATTTAAATCAATTTTATTAATAGAAATATAATCTAAAAATAAAAGTGGTCTTGCTCCTTGAACAATGAGATCATTTACACTCATAGCAACTAAATCAATACCAATTGTGTCATATTTATTAAGTAAATTGGCGATCTCTACTTTTGTGCCAACACCATCAGTACAAGCTACAATTTTAGGATTTTTAAGATTTTTTGGGATATTAGTTATAGAGCCGAAGCCACCAATATTATTAAACTTTTTTTTGCCCTTATTACCTGATGATATTGAAGATATAAATCTAATAAAATTATCAGCAGCATTTATGTTTACACCGCTTTTTTCATAGGTAAATTTTTCTTTTTTCATTAGTATAATATATGCAAATAATTAATAAATTTTATAAATTACTGAATGTATATATTTATTTTATTTTATTCTCTCTATTAATAGTATTTTTTTCCACAACTTATTCGAATGCAAATGCATTTAAGGTATCTGACATCGAAATATCCTCTCCTTTTGAACTAAATTTTGAAAAAAATAGTGTAATTGATAAAGGATTTCAAATTTCTTTTTCTGATTTGATTTCAATGATTACAACCTCTAGTGATAGAAAAAAGATTAAAAATATTTCAATCAAAGAAGTTAAGGGTATGATCGATTCTTTTACCATTAGTGACGAAAAATTTATAAATAATGAGTATTTTGCAAATTTAGAAACAAGATTTAATAAAAAAAAAATTCTTAAATTTTTAGAAAATAAAAATATTTTTCCATCGATACCACAAAAAAATAAAGTCTTATTATTTCCTATTCTTGTGGAAACTAAAAATAATAATATATATCTTTTTAATAATAATATTTTTTACGATAAATGGAATGAAAAAAAAAATTCTTATGATTTATTAGATTATTTATTGCCAAGTGAAGATATTGAGGTCTTGATGGAATTGCAAAAAACATCAAAAGAGATTGAAACTCATGATTTTTCAGGCCTAATTAATAAATATGACATTAAAGATAATATAATCTTAATTATATACAAAGAAGGTAGCAGTATAAGAACGCTTTCAAAAATTAATTTAAACAATACTTTGAAAATTCATAATAAAAACTATCCAAAAAAAGATATTATAAATGTGGATGACTTTTCTAATATTGTCAAAAGTTTAAAACAACTTTATGAAGATCAATGGAAAAAAAATAATGAAATTAACACATCAATAAAACTTCCTATAATAATATCTATCAATTCAAAAAAAACTAAAAAAATTATAGAGCTAGAACAGGTGCTTGATAGTATAGATTTAGTGTCTGAATTTAATATCTTGAATTTTAATAGTGAGAGTATTCGGTATAAAATTATATATAATGGCACACCTAATATATTTTTAAATGACATGAAAAAAAGAAACCTTGAATTAGAAATGAAAAATAATACTTGGATATTAAAATGAAAAGTTTAAATCAATTATTATTAGATTTTGATTATGAACAAAACTTTAAAGATGACGATTTCTATGTCGGAAAGAGTAATTTTTATGCTTTTGAAGTGATTAACAAATGGCCAAAATGGGAAAAAAACTTTTTAAACATTAATGGTGAAAAGTTTTCAGGAAAAACCCACTTAGTAAACATTTTTTTGAAAAAGTTTAATGGTATTAGGATTGATGTTAATTCACTAAATGATGAAAATCTTAAATCTATTAAACCCTACCAAAATATAGTTTTAGAAGATTTAAATTTAAATATAAATGAGAAACTGATTTATTCACTCTTTAATATAATAGATCAAGATAACAAATTTTTAATAATCACATCAACTAAACCAATATCTGAGATCAATTTTAAGTTAGAAGATCTTCGATCTAGAACAAAGATCTGTCTTTTTGCAAATATTCAAAACCCTGATGATGAGCTAATGTTTGCACTGATATTAAAAAATTTATCAGATAGGCAAATTACTTTAGATAAAAAATTGATTGATTTTATTATTAAAAGAATTGAGAGATCGTATGGCAAAATATTTGAATTCATATATAAAATTGACAAGATTAGTTTAAAAAAAAAAAATCAATCGACTTTAAAATTATTAATGAAGCTCTCGAGGAATAAGTGAATAAATATAGAACACATACATGTAGTGAGTTAACAATAGATAGCAGTGGTAAAGATGTTGTTTTGTCAGGCTGGATAAACAAAAAAAGAGATCACGGAAATTTATTGTTTATAGATTTAAGAGACAATTATGGGATGACTCAATGTATCATAGATAAGAGCAACGAGAATTTTAAATCATTAGAAAAAATACAATTAGAAAGTGTAATTAAAATAAATGGTAAGGTTGTTGAGAGAACAAAAGAGACCATTAACACTGATCTACAAACTGGTGAAATAGAAGTTAATATAAATTCATTTGAAGTGCTTGGTACTTGCAAAGAGTTACCAATGCCAGTTTTCAGTGATCAAGAATATGCTGAAGAGATTAGACTTAAGTACAGGTTCTTAGACTTAAGAAGAAAAAAGATTCATGATAATATTATCTTAAGATCAAAAGTTATTTCTTTTATTAGAAGCGAGATGTCTAAACTTGGTTTCTTGGAGTTTCAAACACCAATATTAACATCTTCCAGCCCTGAGGGTGCAAGAGATTTTTTAGTACCAAGTAGACTAAATCCAGGAAAATTTTATGCACTACCACAAGCACCACAGCAATTTAAACAACTTATAATGGTTTCTGGTTTTGATAAATATTTTCAAATAGCTCCATGCTTTAGAGACGAAGATGCAAGAGCAGACAGAAGTCCAGGTGAATTTTATCAGCTGGATTTAGAAATGTCTTTTGTAGAACAAGAAGATATTTTTCAAGTTGTTGAAAAATTAATAGTCAATGTTTTTGAAAATTTTTCACCAAAAAAATTAATTTATGAAAAATTTCAAAGAATACCTTATGAGGAGTCTATGCTAAAGTATGGATCAGATAAGCCGGACTTAAGAAACCCATTAATAATTTATGATTTATCAAACATTTTTACCCGTGATGATGTTACGTTTGAGATATTTAAAAAGCTTGTAAAATCTGGCTCTAAAGTAAGATGTATAGTTACAAAAAATACAAAAGATAAACCTAGAAGTTTTTTTGATAATATTGACAAGTGGGCCAAAGAACAAGGTGCATCAGGTCTTGCTTATTTTACAATTGAAAAAACAGAAAATCTTTCAGCAAAAGGACCAGTAGGAAAATTTTTCTCTAAAGAAGCCTTAGAAGAAATTATGAAAATCACTGGAGCCGAAATAGGGGACAGTATATTCTTTGCCTGTGGAAAAATAAGTGAAGTTGAAAAAATAACCTCTCTAGCAAGAGATAAAATTGCTAAAGATTTAGAATTAATTGATGATAATACTTTTGCGTTTTGTTGGATTGTTGATTATCCAATGTTTGAAAAAAATGAAGTAACTAATAAAATTGAATTTAGTCACAATCCATTTTCAATGCCTCAAGGTGATATAAAAGATATTGATCTTGATAATCCACTTAATATTAAAGCCTACCAATATGATATTGTTTGTAATGGGGTAGAACTATCTTCTGGCGCAATTAGAAATCACGTACCTGAATTGATGTATAAGTTATTCTCGATTGCTGGATATCAAAAAGAACAAGTTGATGCAAAATTTAGTGGAATGATCAATGCTTTAAGTTATGGAGCTCCACCTCATGGTGGTATAGCGCCTGGTATCGATAGAATTGTAATGTTATTAGCAAATGAAAAAAATATTAGAGAAGTTACAATGTTCCCAATGAATCAAAATGCCCAGGACTTAATGATGAATGCTCCATCAGAGGTAAATGAAGAACAACTTAAAGAACTTGGGTTAGCTTTAAAACTAAAAAAATAATATTACTTTTTACCTTTTAAGCTTATTTTAACGTCAGATAAATCAACAAGATTTTTTTTGTAATTATTTCTAACAAAGCCTTTGCTAGTAACATCTTTTATAATTTTAAGTAATTGATTTTGATCCTCAGTATTTTCTTCTTCAGGTAAAGATCTATCTGATCCACCAATAGATGGAGTGTGTGCTAGATCTTCTCTATTTTGATATGAAATAGCAAGTTCTCTAAATATATAATCAAGTATTGAAGAGGCACTCATTATTCTGTCGTTGCCATGAACTTTTCCAGATGGTTCAAATTTAGTATCAACATAAGCACTAATAAACTCATCTAAAGGAACTCCATATTGAAGACCAAGTGATATTGCTATTGCAAAATTATTCATCAAAGCTTTTACCAGTTCACCTTCCTTACTTGTGTCTATGAAAATTTCACCAATTTTACCATCTTCATATTCGCCAGTATGTAAATAAACTTTATGGTCACCAATTGTCGCTTTTTGGATATAACCTTTTCTTCTATCAGGCATACTAAATCGTTTACCCACACCTTCGTTAATTTGTTTAACAAAAGCAGTATTATTTTCTTTCGAGACAATTTTTGGCTGGCTTTGTTCAGATATAATATCTAATTTTTTAGGCTCAATTACTTTATTATTTGGATCTAAACTTTTTGTTTTTCTCGTATCAAGCTTAACATCTAGAACTTCAAATTTTCCATCATCACGCTTTTCAAGGTTTGCTAATTCTGTTTCATTAATATCATCTAAATAATGATTAACTTTAAAGCTACATGTATAATAAGTTTCTACTAAATATTTTGCCATTTTTCCTTTAATTAATTTTTTATTTTGAATCGTAAGATAATTAATTTATATACAAATCCTTACTTTAGTCTAATTTAAATAATACAATTTAGGATTGAAGAATTAATTATATAATATGTTGACACTTTTTAAAAAAATTTTCATTTGGTGGAACCAAGAAACATTAGGCACAAAATTAAAAACTACTTTTTATGGAAAACTTGCTGGAAAAGATTCTAGTGGCAATAAATATTATGAAAGTAAATCTGGCAAACGATGGATTATTTATAATGATGAAATTGATGCTTCAAAAATACCCACTGAATGGTATTCTTGGATACACTTTACTAATAATAGAATTGAAAACAATCACGAATTGAATAAGTATGATTGGCAAAAACCACATCAATCCAATCAAACAGGTACTGAGAACGCCTATCATCCAAATAAAAACAATGATCCAATCAAAAAAAAATATACAATCTGGAAAAGTTAATTTTTTATTTTTTTTAGTTTATTTTTTTTTAATAAGCCAGCCACTCCCCTTAATAGCTAATGAGGGAAGATTTGCTGAAATTAAGATTTTAGATAAAGTAAGTTCAAAGACTGACCTTTTAAAATTAGAGATAGGTAAAGAACTTAAATTTAAAGGTTTATTAATAAAAAGTCTCAAATGTAAAAACTCAGAATTTGACGACAACCCAGAAATAACTGCTTATATTCAAGTTAAAGATATGACAAATAAAGATAATAATGAAGTTTTTATTTTTAATGGATGGACCTTTTTGTCCAGTCCTGCTGTAAACCCTTTTGATCACGCAGTATATGATATTTGGCTAACAAGATGTTATTAGATTACTTTTTCGTTATCTAGCCAGCCAACATTAAAGTCTGACTCAATAAATTTTTTATGGTTTAATAGAATTTTATGAAGAGGTATTGTTGTTGTTATCCCTTCAATGACAAATTCATCTAAAGATCGATTCATTCTTTGTATTGCTTCAGTTCTATTTCTTCCCTGAGTTATTACTTTACAGATCATGCTATCGTAATATGGGGTAACTTTATAACCTTGGAAAATTGCACCATCTACTCTAGTTCTAAAACCTGATGGCTGGTGACACATACCTATGGTTCCAGGTGATGGTTGAAAATTTTTACTAGCATCTTCGGCATTAATTCTACATTCTATTGCATGTCCTCTAGGATTAATATCGCTTTGTTTTAAAGCTGTTTCGCCAGTGTAAGCTATCCAAATTTGTTCTTTAATTATATCAATCCCCGTTACCATTTCAGTTACTGGGTGCTCTACTTGAACACGAGTATTCATTTCAAGAAAATAAAATTTACCATCCTCATATATAAATTCTACTGTTCCAGCACCTTCATAACCAATTTTACTAACCATGTTTACTGTTCTTTCAAAAAGATCTTTTCGGATTTCGTCAGTTAAGACTGGACTAGGAGTTTCTTCTATTAATTTTTGATGTCTTCTCTGCACAGAGCAATCTCTTTCATGAAGGTGAACAGTTCTATTTTTACCAGACAAAACTTGAACTTCTATATGTCTTGGGTTTTGAAAAAACTTTTCAATATAAACCTCATCATTTCCAAAGTATTTTTGTGCTTCAGATTTTGCTGCTGAAAATAATGTTTCAAATTCTTCTTCTTTGTTGACAATCTTCATTCCTTTCCCACCTCCACCTCCAGAAGCTTTAATTAAAACAGGAAAACCAATCTTTTTACATAGCTCTTTTGCTTGTTCTATATCAGTTACACCACCTGCAGAACCTTCAATTACTGGAAGGCCATGCTGTTTTGCAATTTTTTTTGCTTGGATTTTATCTCCCATCATTTCTATGAGTTTTGAAGAAGCACCAATGAATTTAATATTATTTTCTTCTAAGACTTTAGCAAAAGTTGCATTCTCAGATAAAAAACCATAACCAGGATGAACAGCCTCTGCTTTTGTCAGTTCTATTGCAGACATTAAGGCTGGAATATTTAAGTAACTGTTTGCTGGCTGGTGTGAACCAATGCAAACACTTTCATCAGCTAGTCTAACGTGCATACTATCTCTATCTACATCTGAATGAACAGCAACAGTTGCTATTCCCCATTCTTTACATGCTCGAATAACTCGAACTGCAATTTCCCCACGGTTTGCAATTAGAATTTTCTTAAACATTATTCAATAATGATAATAGTTTGACCATACTCAACAGGTTGGCCGTCTTCCACACAAATTTCTTTTATAATCCCATCTGCTGTTGAAGGAACATGATTCATAGTTTTCATAGCCTCTACTATCATAACCGTTTCACCTTTTTTAATTTTTTTACCAACTTCTGCAAATTTCTTAGCCCCAGGTTCTGCTGCAAGATAAGCTGTACCGATAATAGGAGACTTAACCTCAGTCCCAGATATAACGGTAGACTTAGCTGAATTAAGGACTGGTGTAGAGGCAGCAACACTTACTGCTTGATTTGAGCTAACTGGGTTTGATTTTGATACTTTGATTTTAGTATCTTTGTCTGTGTACTCAATTTCAGTTAAATTGAACTCATTTAAGTAATCAGTTAATTCTTTAATAATATTTTTATCTATTTTCATTTCTGTAGCATGTTTTGCATTGCAATTATGGCTAAAATATAACCGTTATCACCTAAACCAAAAATTCCACCAGTAGCAATATCGCTGATTAAAGATTTACGTCTAAATTCTTCTCTTTTATATATATTTGATATGTGAAGTTCAATAATTGGTTTTTTATAAATATCCAAAGCATCCCTGATAGCAACTGATGTGTGGGTAAAGCCAGCAGCATTAATAATTATACCATCAAATTTATTTTTAGCTTCTTGTATGGTTGTAATTATCTCACCTTCTATATTTGACTGAGAAAACTCTAAATTAATATTTAAATCTCTAGCTTTACTTAAACAATTTTCTTTTAATTTATCAAAAGTTATTGATCCATATTGTGATTGTTCTCTCTCACCTAATAGATTAAGATTAGGGCCATTAATAATTATAATATTATTACTCATCGAATTCTTATACATTATGAAAAAAATAAAAAAAATAAAAATTAAGTTAAATGGTAAATTTACAACAATAAATGAAAATTTAAGCCTCTCAATTTTTTTAAAAGAACTAAAAATTCCTCTAAAAAAAGTAGCAATTGAATTAAATCAAGAAATAATAGATAAAAATAATTTAAAATCGATAAAACTAAAAAATGATGACAAAATAGAAATTGTTCATTTTATTGGAGGTGGATAAAATTGGTTAGTGATAAATTAATAGTTGATAAAAAAAAATTTAATTCCAGACTAATAGTTGGAACTGGAAAATACAAAAGTATGGCTGAATGTGCAAAAGCTATTAAATTATCTGGAGCAGAAATAGTTACTGTTGCAGTGAGAAGGGTAAATATTTCTGATAAAAAAAAACCTTTATTGATGGACTATATAGATCCAAAAAAAATTACCTATTTACCAAATACTGCTGGCTGTTTTAATTCTGAAGAAGCTCTTAGAACTTTGCGTTTAGCAAGAGAAATTGGAGGATGGAAACTAGTAAAACTTGAGGTTCTAGGAGATAAAAAAAATCTATTTCCAGAAATGATTGAAACATTGAAATCTACAGAGGTTTTAACGAAAGAAGGATTTAGAGTAATGGTTTACTGCAATGATGATCCTTTGATGGCTAAAAGATTAGAAAATGTTGGAGCTTGTGCAATTATGCCTCTAGCTGCACCTATAGGTTCTGGACTTGGAATTCAAAATACAACAAATATAAAAATTATAAGAAGCCAAACAAAGCTCCCTTTGATAATCGATGCTGGGTTAGGGCAGGCGTCTGATGCAGCTATTGCTATGGAATTGGGCTGTGATGGAGTATTGGCTAATACTGCAATTGCTAAAGCTAAAAAACCATTTCAAATGGCTTTAGCATTTAGAAATGGAGTAATTGCAGGAAGACAATCTTATTTAGCTGGTCGTATAGAAAAATCTATATACGGAAGTGCATCTTCACCAAAAACAGGAATTATTTAGGCTGCTGGTTTTTTAAAAAATTTCTTTTTAAAAAAAGGTTTTTTTTTGTAAGGCTTCTTTTTAATTGAACTTTCAAAAGATTTAACTTCTTTTTTTTGCTCTTCTAGATTTTTTAACTTTTCTATATGTTGAACTGTTTCTATTGTTTTTTTAGTTTTGTTTTGAAGATCAATTATATATTCGGGAATAATAAGAGTATTATCTGCGATTATATCTATCTTAATTAAATTTTTTTCTTCAAAATACTTTAAATCTTCAATAAAATTTTCTTTCATAAAGTCTGATATTTTTTCACAAATCTTAAGCTCTACAAATTTTGCTTTTGTTAAAACAGCTTTAACTTCAACTAATTTAAGAATTTTCATGGCAAAAGACTCATCTGTAAGAGTAACTTTCCATTTTACAGCACTTTCTCTTAACCTTTGTCTGGACATCTCTAATAGTCCGAATGTGCTAATCCTTCCTATTTGAATTCTTGCCCTATCAGTTCTGCATTGCTCTTTAAGCTTTCTCTCAACCAATCTTCTATTTCCAAAACTTAACATATCAATAAAATCAATAATAATTAGACCAGACAAGTCTCTTATTTTTATTTGTCGAGATATCTCCTCTGCTGCCTCAAGATTAGTGTCTAAAGCGGTACTCTCAACATTTTTTTGTTTAATAGAGCTACCTGAGTTTATATCAATTGAAACTAATGCTTCGGTTGGATTTACAACCAGGTAACCACCTGATTTTAGTTTTATTTCTGAGTCATAAATTTGATTTAATTTTTCTTCAATATTTTCTTTGAAAAATAAAGGAACTTTTTCTCTATATTTTTTTATTTTTTTTACATGAGATGGCATCATTAACTTCATAAAATTTTGTGCTTTTTTATAACCTTCGTTGCCTTCAATGATGATATTGTTTGTGTCTTCATCATACATATCTCTCAAGGTTCTTTTTATAATATCACTTTCTTGATGAATTAATGATGGAGCTATAGAATTTAATGCATTATCTTTAATTCCATTCCAAGTTTTAATCAAAGTTTTAAGGTCATGATCTATATCATTTTTTGTTTTATTTGACCCAGCAGTTCTTACGATAAGCCCCATCTCTTTTGGAATAACTATATCGTTTAAGATAGTTCTAATTTTTTTTCTTTCTCCTGGGTTAAAAATTTTACGAGATATGCCACCACCTTTTGGTGTATTTGGCATTAGGACAATATATTTGCCCGCTATAGAAATAAAAGTACTTAGTGCAGCACCTTTTTGCCCTCTTTCATCTTTTAATACTTGTATTAGGATTACTTGGTTAGGTTTTATAACTTCTTGGATTTTATATCTTTTAGATCTAAATCTTACTTCAGGTCTTTTACCAAATGATACAGGTGAAGATTGCTCTTTGTTTTCATCAACTTGAGCGCCATCTGTAACTGGAGTATCACTCTCTTCTGTTATCTGGTCATCACTCTCTAATTCAGATTCAGGTTTTACTTCAACTGGATCATTAATATCAAGATTGCCTTCGTTAATATTTTTTTGCTCTTCCAGTTCACTTTCTTTTAGAAGTTCTTCTCTGGCTCTTTCTTCTTCTTCCTTTATTTTTGATAAATCACTCTGAGGTATTTGATAGTAGTCTGATTGAATATCATTAAAAGATAAGAAGCCATGTCTATCTCTACCAAAATCAATAAATGCAGCTTGCAAAGATGGTTCTACACGGCTTACCTTACCAAGGTATATGTTATTTTTGATTAAATTATTTTTTAAGCCTTCGTACTCGTAGTCTTCAATGCTTTCACCTGACTTAAGTACAACTCTTGTTTCATTTGGATGCGAAGCATCAATGTATAAATTTTTTTCCATATATTTTTGATTAATTGTTTCATTTTATATTTAAATAATTTTAAATTTAGTTTGAATTCTGATGCCTTAACATTACCAAATTCTTATATATATTAAACTAAAATGCATCGAATAATTAAAAATATATTTATATTAGTTTTAAGTATTGGTCTATTATCTGCATTTTCAATATTAGCTGTTTTGTGGGCTTTTTCTAACAATTTACCAGATTATAAATTCCTTAAAAACTATAAACCATCAGTTTCTAGTAAAGTTTATTCAGGTGAGGGCGAGTTAGTGAATGATTTTTCATCAGAAAAACGAATATTTGTACCCTATAAATTAATATCAGAAAAAGTGATTAACTCTTTCTTATCTGCAGAAGATAAAAATTTCTATTCACACCCTGGTGTAGATGCCAAAGGAGTATTAAGGGCAATAATTAATAATATTTCCAATGTAATTGCATCAAGAAGACTAGAGGGTGCATCAACTATAACCCAACAAGTAGCAAAAAATTTTTTATTAACAAATGAAGTAAGTTTAAATAGAAAAATTAAAGAGGCAATTCTTGCTTTTAGAATAGAAAGAGCTCTTTCAAAAGAAAGAATATTAGAACTATACTTAAATCAAATATATCTTGGTGAGGGTACTTATGGTGTTGCATCAGCCAGCTTAGAATATTTTGATAAATCAATTAGTGAATTAAATTATGAAGAGGCAGCTTTATTAGCGGCTCTACCAAAGGCCCCAAGTAGATATAATCCTTATAAAAATATTGAACTTGCAAAATTTAGAAGAGATTTAGTTATAAATAATTTATTTGAAAATAATTATATAAATAAAAAAAATCAAGAAGAGCTTTTGTCAAAAAAAATTATACTAAAAAAAAGAAAAAAAGTTTTTACAAAAGATACAAGTTATTATGTTGAAGATATTAGAAAAGATGTTGTTGAAAAGTTAGGATTTGATAAAGTTTATAAGCAAGGATTAAATATAAGCACACCTATTAATCTTCATTTACAAAAAATCGCAACAGAGTCATTGAGGCAGGGTCTCATTGAATATGATAAAAGAAAAGGTTGGCGTGGAGCATTGACTAATATTAAAAAATTAGAAAAATGGAATAAAAAAGTAGATAAATTTAAATTAGAAAAATCAATTAACTGGGACTTAGCAATAGTTAAAAACATAGATAAATTTTCAATAGAAATTGAAACAGAATATGAAAAAAAAGGAACTATTAAATATGAAAATATCTCATGGATCAAAAAAGATTTTAAAGAAATATTAAAAATTGGAGATGTTATTTATGTTGAAAATATTAACAAAAACATATTTTCCTTAAAACAGTTGCCAGTGGTTAATGGAGGAATTGTTGTTATGGATCCGTTTACTGGAAGGGTGTTAGCTTTAAGTGGTGGATTTAGTTTTAAAAAAAGTGAATTTAACAGAGCAACGCAGGCACTAAGACAGCCAGGTTCTGCTTTCAAACCTTTTATTTATGCTTTAGCTCTTGAGAATGGATACACACCATCAACTTTAATTTTAGATGCACCATTAGTTTTGGAACAAGGAACTGATTTAAAAATGTGGAAACCAGAAAACTATGGAAAAAAATTTTATGGACCATCAACACTGAGAATGGGATTAGAAAAATCTAGAAACTTGATGACAGTTAGAATTGCACAAGATCTTGGAGTTAAAAAAATTGTTAATTTTTCAAAAAAACTTGGAATATATGAAAATCCTAGTGAGCTTTTATCAATTTCATTAGGTTCTGCTGAGACAACTTTGTTAAAATTAACATCAGCATACTCTTCATTTGTTAATGGAGGAAAACTAGTTAAACCAATAATGATTGATAGAATTCAAGATAGTGAAGGTAATACAATATTTAATAATGAAATGAGAGAGTGTATAAATTGTGATCAAATATCTCACTTAAGTGACAATTATCCAAATATAGAAGACAAGTTTGAGCAAATATTTTCTCCAGAAACGGCATATCAAATGACCTCGATATTAGAGGGAACTGTTCAAAATGGAACAGGAAAAAATTTAAAAGATTTAAATTTAGACTTAGCTGGTAAAACAGGAACCACGAATGGAAATACAGATACTTGGTTTGTTGGCTTTACCTCGAAATTGACAATAGGAGTTTATGTGGGTTCAGATAATCCAAAATCACTTGGAAGGTATGAAACAGGGGCAAAAACAGCATTACCAATTTTTAAAAGCTTTGTTAAAAAAGCTGTGAAGAAAGAAGATGCAAGACCATTTAAAGTTGCAAAAAATATTTTAATGAAAGTTATTGATCCTGTTACAGGAAAAAAAGCTGAAATTGGAACAAGAAGAACAATTATTGAAGCCTACAAAGATGTAAAAGTGGAAAGTTTATTGAATCAAGATATTAATAATAGATTAAAAAATAATAATATATTAAGGTTCTATTAATGGATAATGAATATTTAAATTACAAATCTGAAATAGAGAAAATCAATCAAAGAGTTAAGGAGTACCTTTGAAACACGCAGTATTCATAAAAAATTAGAAAAGAATAACAAAAAAATACTAGAATCTAATTTCTGGCAAGACAAATCAATTTCACAAAAAGTTATTAAAGAAAAAAAATTATATGAAGAATTAATAAATTCATATGAAAATTCATCTAAATCAATAATTGAACTAGATGAATTAAATGAACTTGCTTTAGAAGAAAAAAATCAGTCTGTATTAAATGAAGTTCTAGAGAGTATCAAAAATCTCAAAAAATTAGCTAAAAAAAATGAAACTAAATGTTTTTTATCAAATGAAACTGACAGTTTGGATTGCTATATAGAAATTCATGCTGGTGCTGGCGGAACAGAGAGCCAAGATTGGGCAGAAATGCTAAGAAGAATGTATTTAAAATGGTCAGATATTAAGAGTTTTAAATCAGAATTAATCAGCGAACATAAGGGAGATGAAGCTGGCATAAAATCATCAACTATTAAAATTGAGGGTGATTATGTTTATGGATGGTTAAAAGCTGAGTCTTGGAATTCATAGATTGGTTAGAATATCTCCTTTTGACTCTGGAGCTAGACGGCATACTAGTTTTGCTAGTATTTGGATTTATCCAGTAGTGGACGAAAATATTGAAATTGAGATAAATGAAAAAGATTTAAGAATTGACACCTACAGATCAAGTGGAGCAGGAGGACAGCATGTAAATACCACTGACAGTGCGGTAAGAATCACTCACTTGCCTTCTAAAATTGTTGTTCAATGTCAAAATGAAAGATCACAGCATAAAAATAAAGACACCTGCATGAATATGCTGAAGGCAAGACTGTATGATTTTGAATTAAAAAAAAAAGAAAAAGAAAGCCAAACGATCGAGTCCTCTAAGTCAGAAATTGGTTGGGGTCATCAAATTAGATCCTATGTACTTCACCCATACAGAATGGTAAAAGATAACAGAACTAACTTTGAAAGCTCAAATCCGAATAAAATTTTGGATGGTGAGATTGATGATTTTTTAGAAAGTTCATTATATAAAGTGAAATAATGAAAAAAATTATTAAAATACTTACAATATTAATAATAATCCTTGCTGCTATCATCATTTACCTAAGCATATATGGAATAAAGACAGAAAAGTTTAATAATGAAATAAAAAAGAATGTTTCAAAAATTAATAAAAATATTAATCTTTCGTTAAATGAGGTTAATTATTTATTAAACCCACTAAATTTCAGTATTAATATTTCAGCAAAAAATCCAAAAATATTATTGGAAGATAAAAGTCTAGATTTAAGAGATATTATTACCAACATATCATTTAAATCTTTTATAAATAATCATTTTTCTATTGATGATATAGAAATTTCCACAAAAGAAATTCAAATTAAAGATCTAATCTCATTAACAAGAAAAGTTAAAGGATCACCACAACTTTTTATATTAGATAGCATTACTAAAGCAGGATTAATTTCTGCAAATATAAATCTTACGTTTGATATAGATGGGGAAATAAAAAAAGATTATCAAATAAATGGGACTATTAAAAAAGCAAAATTTCATACTTTTAACCAAGTAGAAATTGAAAATTTAAACCTTTCATTTGATATAAGTAAAAATCAATTAACATTAAAAAAAGTAGAAACAAAAATTAATAATATAAATTTAAAATCATCCTTGATTAAAGTTCAAGAAAAAAATAATAGATTTTTTATTGAAGGAGAGGTGATAAGCGATCATCAAAATTTTGATATAAATAAACTAAAACCTATACTTGGTGACTTACTGAGCACTATTGAGACAGAAAAGATAGATTTCAACTCTATAAATATTTTTTCATTTAACATAAACAAAAATTTGAAATTGAATGATTTAAAACTTGAAACAGATTTGAACCTAAAAAACCTCAAAATAGTTAAAAACTCTCTTGATTTAAAAACTTTTTTACCCAATTATAATAAACAAGTTAAGCTTAAAGAGCATAAGATCAAAATTAAATTAACAAAAGATATAATAGATATTAAAGGAAAGGGGAATATCTACATTGGAGATGAGGTAGAACAATTATATTATAAAATCAATAATAATGATGGAACAATAACATTTGATACAAAGCTTAATATTAAAAACAATCCATTGATAATAAATTTTTTAGATTACGAAAAGGAAAAAGGAGACAGTTCGGAAATTCTATTAAAAGGTATTTACAAAAAAAATAAAGAATTAATATTTCAAACTATCTCTATAACAGAAAGAAATAATCTAATTTTATTTAAAGACTTATTATTAAGTAAAAACTTTAAAATTAAAGATTTGGATTATGTTAAGCTTGATTATAAAAATAAAAATAATCTTTTTAACAGAGTAGAGTTAAAGAGAAATAAATCTAATTTTTCTATAAAAGGCAAAAGTTTTGATGCAACTCAGTTCATTAATAATAGCATGAATGACGATGAAGGTTCTATAATCTTTGAAAATTTAAATTCTAAATTTGATGTTAAAATAGATACAACGTATTTAAACAAAAATGATTACACAAAAAATTTATTTGGAAACTTTACTTTTAAAGAAAGTAAATTAAGTAAATTAAACTTAGAGTCTGCTTTCTCTAACAATAAAAAAATGAATTTATCCATTAAAACTAATAATCAAAAAGAAATTATTACAAAATTTTTTTCAAACCATCCAGAGCCCTTGATTAAAAGATATGATTTTATAAAAGGATTTGAGGAAGGGTATCTAAATTTTTACTCCATAAAAAAAGATGGTGTTTCTGATTCCGTATTAGTTGTTGATAATTTTAAAGTTAAAGAAGTACCTGTTTTTGCTAAGCTTTTAAGTCTAGCCTCTCTTCAAGGAATTGCAGATCTTTTAACTGGCGAGGGAATAAGATTTACTGATTTTGAAATGCGTTATTCAAGTCGTAAAGGTCATACTAAGATTGAAGAAATGTATGCAATTGGTCCGGCTATTTCTATATTAATGGATGGTTACATTGAATCAAAGAAACTGGTTAGTTTAAGAGGAACATTAGTTCCTGCTACAACTATAAATAGATCTATAGCTTCAATTCCTCTACTTGGAAAAATATTGATAGGAGATAAAACGGGTGAAGGTGTTTTTGGTGTAAGTTTTAAAATAAAAGGACCTCCAAAGAACTTATCTACAACAGTTAATCCAATTAAAACTTTAACACCTAGATTCATAACAAGAACACTAGAAAAAATTAAAAAGAACTAAATTAATTCAACTTTAATATGTTTTTTTTTACCAAGAGAAAGTTTAATTAAACTGTCTTTAAATAAATCTTCAGTAATTAAAAACTTTTCATCAGAAATAGTTTGATTGTTTATTTTAATTCCATTTCCTTTAATTAATCTTCGAATTTCACTCTTGGAGCTTTCTAACTTAGATAAAATTACTAAATCTAGAATATTTATATTATTGGCTAGCATTTTTTTGTTAATTTGAATAGTTGGCAGGTTATCACCCAATGAATTTTCAGAAAATGTTTGTTTTGCTGTTTCATGGCATTTACTTGCTTCATCTTCACCATGCAACATAGATGTAGCTTTATTTGCAAGTAAAATTTTTAGTTCATTAATATTATCATTTTTAATTTTTTCAATTTCATCAACATCAATATCTGTAAAAATTTTTAAAAACTTTAATACATCTCGATCGTCAATATTTCTCCAAAATTGCCAGTAGTCATATGCTGAAAGAAATTTTTTATCTAGCCAAACAGCACCAGATTCAGTTTTGCCCATCTTTGCACCTGATGCCAATGTAATAAGAGGTGTCGTTAAACCATAAACAGGATTGTTTGAATATCTTTTTATAAGATCAACTCCATTAACAATATTGCCCCATTGATCAGAGCCACCAATTTGAAGCATACAGTTTTCTTTTTTATTCAATTCTAAAAAATCATAAGCTTGCAAAATCATATAATTAAATTCCATATAGCTTAATGACTGTTCTCTTTCTAATCTAATTTTAACACTATCAAAACTTAACATTTTATTGATTGTAAAATGTTTACCCACATCTCTTAGAAAAGAAATATAATTTAAATTTTTAAGCCAAGTATAATTATTAACAAATATAGGTTTTGTTTTTGGGTCTTTATCATCTAAAAAGTTTTTTAGAATTTTTTCAATATTATTTATATTCTTTTCAATTTCTTCTTCAGATAAAATTGTTCTAGTTTTATCTTTACCAGATGGATCACC
The DNA here is from genome assembly GCF_047729535.1 of Candidatus Pelagibacter sp. Uisw_094. Classification (GTDB taxonomy): domain Bacteria; phylum Pseudomonadota; class Alphaproteobacteria; order Pelagibacterales; family Pelagibacteraceae; genus Pelagibacter. Next base: position 341,494 of record NZ_CP159823.1, read on the forward strand.
TATTCTAGTAGTACCCCCTCCCAATAAAACTATTGGTTGGTGACCGTGTTTTTGTAACAATCTAAGACACATAATTTGGAGTAAGCTTCCAACATGAAGACTTTCAGCTGTACAATCAAAACCTATGTAAGCTCTGATTTTTTTTTTATCTAATAATTGAGACAGGTTTTCTTCTCCAGTACACTGGTAAAAGAAACCCCGATCTTTAAATTCTTTTAAAAATTTATTCATAAATATGCTATCTACAATATACAATATTTACTTAAAAAATAAGAATGGAAAAATTTTATACTTCTTTAGGGTTAATGAGCGGCACATCTATGGACGGGGTTGATGCGTCAGTTATTAGGTCTGATGGTGAAAATAACTATGAACCTATATTTGATAAATATTTTGAGTATGATGAGGTAATTTATTCAGACTTACTAAATCTAAGGGATAAAATAAATTCAATAAAAGATCTGACCACTAATTCTTATCAAATTAAAGAGCTTGAGAGAAAAATTACATTATTTCAAGCCAAAATTAGTAAAGAAACTATAAAGAGCGCAGGAATAGATGTAGATCTTGTTGGTTTCCATGGTCAAACAATTTTTCATAATGCTCAGGAAAAAATATCAAAACAAATTGGAGACGGTAATTTACTATCAAGTCTTTTAAAAAAAGAGGTAGTTTACAACTTTAGAGAAAATGACATTCTTAACGGCGGACAAGGAGCTCCATTAGCCCCAATCTTTCACAACTTACTAATAAATCAGAATCAAATTGAGAGACCTGCTTGTGTTTTAAATGTAGGAGGTATTGCAAATATCACTCTTGTTGTCTCAAAAAATAATGAAGATCTGAAAAGTTTTGATGTAGGTCCAGGTAATTGTCTCTTAGACGAATGGGTCAGAAGACACACACAAATGAAATATGATGAAAATGGAAAAGCTTCAAATATTGGAAAAACAAGTGAAGTT